>NZ_MBLN01000049.1:0-380744 GCF_001854645.1 Pseudofrankia sp. EUN1h
TCATCCGGGTCCACGACGGGCTGCGCGACCAGTTGCGCCAGGCCGAGGGCCGCCGGCCGCGGCCGACCGCCGGGGTGATCGACTCCCAGTCCGTGAAGGGCGCCCAGACCGTCACCCACCCCAGCCGTGGCTACGACGCGGGCAAGAAGGTCAACGGCCGCAAGCGGTTCATCGTCGTCGACACGTTGGGCCTGCTGCTGGGGGTACTCGTGCTGCCCGCCAGCCGCCAGGACCGCGACGGCGCTCGCCAACTCCTGCTCGACCACTACTTCACCACCCCGACGTGTCGGCACCTGTTCGCCGACGGCGGCTTCGCCGGCAAGTTCGTCACCTGGGCCACCGACATTCTCAAGACCACCGTCGAGGTCGTCCGCAAGAAAGACGGACAGAAAGGCTTCACCGCCCTCCCGAAACGATGGGTCGTCGAGCGCACCCTGGCCTGGCTCACCGCGCACCGCCGCCTCGCCCGCGACTACGAACGAGACCCGGCAAGCTCGGTCGCCTTCATCCGCTGGGCCATGATCCGCACCATGGCCCGCCGCCTCGTCCGCGGCAAGCCCGTCGAACGCTGGACGGCCCGCGAGCAACCGAACACGGCGAGCTGATAGCCCTTCAAGATTCAGGACAGGCTCTGAGACAAAAGCAGCTTCAGCGAGACGGGACAGCGAGCCGCCCCTCGTCCCATCGGCCAGCACGCGCCCCTCCCGGGCACCYGGTAGGAACGGAAGGGAAAACCGGTGTTGCTGTCAAAGTTTTTGACGACCGAGGCCGGGTCCGCCAGGGTGTCGTAGGTGAGCGATGACCCGACGGTCGGTTTCCTGAAGGCGGATGTGGCGCGGTTCTGTGCCGGCCTGGACGATCTGGCGCCCGCGATCCGGTTGCGATTGGTTGTTGAGCTGCGGCGGGCGCTGGACGAGGTGACAGACACGGCGTTGGACAGCGGGATGGCGGCGGCGAGGGCGGAGGGGTGGGGGCTACGTCAGATCGGCGGTTTGGTGGGTCTGTCGCACGAGAAGGTCCGCTACCGGCTCGCTCGTGCGGCGGGCGAGCCGGCCGGGTCTTCTTAGTCCGAGGCGGTGGCGTCGGCGGGTTTGCGGGTGGACCGGAGCTGGCCGCCTACGACCTCGGCGGGCAGCGCGAAGCTGTAGCGGCCGTGGAAGTTAATGTGGGCGAACTTCAGGGGCGAGAGGCGGGCGATGTCCTCGTTGCGGACGTGGGTGCCCTCGGCGCGCATCTCGTCGATGATCTGCTGGAAGTAGACCGTGTTCCACAGGACGACGATGTTGAGGATCAGTCCCAGTGCGCCGAGCTGGTCTTCCTGTCCTTCGCGGTAGGACTGTCGTAGCTCGCCCTTCTGCCCGTGGAAGATCTTGCGGGCGAGGTTGTGGCGGGACTCCTGCCGGTTGAGCTGGGTGTTCACGCGCCGCCGGAGCAACTCGTCGGCGAAGTAGGTGGACAGGTAGGCGCTGCGGTCGAGCCGGCCGATCTCCATGATCGCCTTGCCGGTGGGGGTGGGCTTGCCGCCGGGTGCCAGCACGCGCAGCACCTCGGATGCCTTGATCGTGCCGGAGTGCAGGGAGCCGGCGACGCGCAGGACGTCGTCCCAGTTGGCCGCGATCTGCCCGAGGTTGATCCGGTCACGGGTCAGCGGGTTGAGGGGGCCGTAGTCAGCGCCAGGGTCGGCGCGGTAGAGGGTCGCGCTGCCGGCGTCGGCCAGGCGCGGGGAGAACTGGTAGCCCAGGAGGCGGAACAGGCCGAAGGTCATCTCTGAGGCGCCGTGGGTGTCCGAGGTGACCTCGACCGGCCGCAGGGCGGTCTCCTGTTCCAGCAGCCCGTCGAGGATGTAGAACGAGTCGCGCTGGGTGCCGGGGATCAGGATGCCGTGCAGGCCGCTGAACTGGTCGGACAGGAAGTTGTAGAACGTGGCTCCGTGGCGGCGGGTGCCGAAGTACTTCGGGTTGGGGCCGGAGTTGAGGGTGCGGACCGGGGTGAGGAACCGCAGGCCGTCGGCGGAGGCCAGCTCCCCGCCGCCCCACGCCTGGACGAGCGGCAGGAGCGTGTGGAAGGCGACGAGGCGGGCGTTGGCCCGGCTGAGGGTCTGGGAGCGTATGTAGTTCTGCTCGACCCAGAACAGCCGGTCGCGGCTAAGCACGGCGATGCCGTCGTGGACGATCGGTTCCATGCCGACGTTAGTGGCCTCCGCGGTGAGCACGGCGGCGACCGACAGCTCCAGGTCGTCCATCCGGGACTCGGCCTCGGAGACGTGGGTGAACTCGGCCAGGTAGGGCACCCAGGAGTTGACCTCCAGCACCATCTCGGGCAGGTCGACGGAGGGCAGGCGGGCGTCGACCTGCCGGTTGAGCTCGTCCAGGGACGGCGGGACCTCCAGGCGGTCGAGGCCGGTGAGGATGATGCGGTCGCGGCCGTCCTGGCGCTCGATCCGCACGGCGGGGTTGGCCGCCAGGCCGTCGACGAGCTCGCGGTGGGAGCGGTCCAGCCGATCGACCCAGCCGGCCAGCGTGGCGTCGGCGTCGGTGGCCAGGTCGAGTTCCTCGCAGACCCGGGGCCTGGCGGYCATCCAGGTGTCGTCGCTCAGCAGCCGCGCGTTGGGGTCGCCCCACCGGCGCAGGCCCGGGACGTAGATCTCGTGGYGGTGCAGGCTGGTGCGCAGGGCCTCGGCGGGGGCGACGACGTAGGCGCGCTTGTCCGCGATGCCTACCGGGGCCGGCTTGGGTGGGAAGACCCTGCGCAGCCAGGCGGCGGACAGGAACGTGGTGGGGGCTTCGCCGCTCTGGATGGGCCGGCGCCGGCCCTTGAGGGACGTGACGAAGGTGACGGCGTCCAGGACGTCCTGCCCGTCGGGCCCGGCGTGGAAGTCCAGATGCCGCAGTAGGTCGGGCAGGAACTTGGCGATGGTGTTGTACCGGGCTTCGAGCATCTGCTCGAAGCCGTCGTCGGGCTCCTGGGCGAGTTCCTTGACGATGTCGGCGGCCGCGTGGACCGGCGCGACGTCCATGGCGGCGAGCATCGCCCGGATGTCGCCCTCGGGGTCGGCGGCCGTGGTGGTCACCGCGAGCCAGGCCTGCCGCAGCAGGAGGGCGGCGGCGTCGAGGTCCTTGAGGGAACGCAGCCGTTTCTTGGTCATCTTCGTCGCCGAGTCGCGGATCACGTCGCCCATCACGAGGTCGAAGACCTCGATCGCCTCGTCGGCTGCGACTTGCGGCATCACCGCGGCGAACGCGACCAGGGTGGCGAGGCGCCGGTGGCCGCCGAGTTCGGCGACGGCCTGGGCGCGGGCGGCCCTGGCGAAGCGCACCAGCGCCTGGATGCGACCGGGCGGGATCGCGGACAGGTCCCAGGTCGGCCCGCCGAACGTCTTCAGCGCGTCGTACCGCTCCAGGGCCTTGACCACGCCGCGCGGAGAGATGTCGCGCGGGGAGCGCCGCAGTCGGTCGAGCTCCGAGATCCGCCGCCCGCCGGGGACGACGACCAGCTGCTGCAGCCGCTGCGCCTGCGGCGCGGTGGGCGCAGCCGCCAGCGTCGCCCATAAGCGCTTCTCGGCACGCTCGCGGATTCCCGAGACCAGGCGCTCCAGCGTGGTCACCCCGGGCAGCAGCACCTGGTGATCCAGCAGCCGTTTCGTGGCCAGGTCGAACAGCAGGGTCGGCCGTTCGGAGCCGATCCATGCCCGCTGGTACATCCAGCGGGCCAGGGAGAACCACTGGTCGAAGTCGAACTTCCGGTAGCCGTACGCCTCGCGGATCTGCTCCTGGTGGTCCCAGCGGTGCTCAGCCGTGCCATAGCCGGCGAGGGCCGCTGGCGGCAGACCCAGCTGTTCGGCGACATAGTCCACGACGACGGCGGGCACGTCGGCCGGGTCGTCCAGGAACGTGCCCAAATAGCGCAATGTCCCGAGCTGGATCGCCCAGCCGAGCCGGTTGCGCGGGCCCTTCGCGGTCGCGGCCCGCCGCCGCGCCGTCTGGTCGAGGAGGAACGACCCGGCGAGCTGGCCCTCGTCGGGGATGCCGGTGAACCGGCCGTAGCGCTTGCGCTGGTCCTCGGTCAGGAAGTTGGTGGGCACCGCTCGCTCCTTGACCGTCAGGGTGGCTCGCGCGCCATGCTCTCAAGGGATCTGTCGGCGCTTCGGTGGCCTTCCGTTCCGAGATCCTGGGACCTACGCGACAGGCTCCACTCACCGCTCTGGACGACCCGGACCTGCCAGAGGGTGCTGGCCGGGTTCGCTGCGGCCCACGCCGACGAGATGGGCTCGGACACCGCCAGAGGAGGAAGCCGGCGGCCGTGAACTCGGCGATCCAGTTCTGCAGGGGCTGCCGCCAGTAGCGGTGAGTTCGTGGGTTGAGTACTCGCCGAAGCAGCGGATGTGCTCGGTCAGGCACGGCCACCTATGAAACGCGTCCTGTCACGAGTGCCGGCGTGCTCATCTGACGGCAGTGCCGAACCACTTCGGCAGCTGGCTGAGCAGATCCTGCTGGTCTTCACCGACCCACGCCACGTGGCCGTCCGGACGCAGCAGCACGGCGGGCACGTCCAGTTCCTCGCCGACGTCGACGACATGGTCGACCAGATCCGCCCAGGCCGCTACCGAAAGCCGGCCGGTCTGGTCGAGCAGCAGCCCGCGGCCGCCACGCATCAGCCCGAAGAGACGCCCTCCCTTCAGCTCCACGTCCCGCAACCGCCGACCGAGCAGTTCATGCCCCTCTCCGAAGTCGTAGCGGACCCCGATCGCGGTGACCTTCTCGATCAGGTACCGGTTGACCTCCTCGAAGTCCATCAGTTCCGACAGCAGCCCGCGCACCGCCCGGGGCCCGGGCTCGGGGGAGAGCAGTTCGCTCTGCGCGCGGGTGTCGTCCAGCACGTCGGCGGCCACTGGGCGCCGCTCGGCGTGGTAGCTGTCCAGCAGCCCCTCCGGAGCCCAGCCGCCCACCTCGGCGGCCAGCTTCCAGCCGAGGTTGAACGCATCCTGGATGCCGAGGTTAAGGCCCTGCCCGCCCAGTGGCGGGTGGATGTGCGCCGCGTCGCCGGCCAGCAGCACCCGGCCGACCCGGTAGCGCTCCGCCAGCCGCGTTGCGTCGCCGAAGCGGGACAGGAACCGCGGTGAGTGCACCCCGAAGTCGGTGCCGGCGACCTCCCGCAGCCGCCCGGTGAACTCCTCGAAAGTCGGCGGGATCCTGCGGTCCTCCGCCACCTCCTTGGCGCGCACGACGAAGCGGAACACCCCGTCCTCGTGGGGTGCAGGGCCAAACCGCAGGCCCGCCGTGCCCAACTCGGCCGCCACGGCGTTGAGCGCCTCCTGCGGGAAGGCCACCTCCATCTCGCCCAGCAGCCACTCGATTTGGGCGGGCTCACCAGGGAAGCCGATGCCGAGCAGCTTGCGTACCGTGCTGCGGCCGCCGTCACAGCCGACGAGGTAACGCGCGCGCAGCCGGGTGCCGTCGGCCAGCTCGGCGTTCACCCCGTGCTCGTCCTGGCTCAGCCCGACCAGTTCGCAGCCGCGCCGGATCTCGGCGCCGAGTTCGGTGGCGTGGTCGATCAGCAGGCGCTCGGTGACGGTCTGCGGGATGCCGAGGATGTAGGGATGCGCGGTGTCCAGCCGCTCCGGCGCCGGCTTTCGGATGCCGGCGAACAGACCACCGATCGGGGGTACGTCCTGCCGTGTGCGAGAAACCGTCCCAGCAGGCCGCGTTGGTCCATCACCTCGATGCTGCGCACGTGCAGACCGAGCGCACGGACCTGCCTGGTCGGCTCCGCGTCCCTCTCCAGCACCAGCACCTGCACACCGTGCAGCCGCGGCTCGCCGGCCAGCATCAAGCCGCTCGGTCCGGCGCCGACCACGATCACGTCGATCATCAAATCCCTCATTCACCACGTTGTATTTCGGGCCGGTGAGGCTCCCCGCCGGCCGCTCCCCGGGGTACGGGTTCAGCGGCGCAGGGAGGTCTCCCGCTCCAGGCGTGACAACTTCTCGGGGTTGCGCACGAAGTACAGCCCGGTGATCAGGCCGTCCTCGGTCCGCACCGCTAGGACGCCCTCGACCTGGCCGCCGATCCGCATGATCAGTGCCGGGTGGCCATTGATCTGCGCCGACTGCACCGCTGCGGTGCCTGCGATCCTGCCCAGCCCCGCTGCCAGCAGGGCTGCGACCGGATCGGCGCCGACGACGGGCTCCAGCGCGGCCTGGACGACTCCGCCGCCATCGCTCAGGAAGACGACGTCTGGGGCGAGTTGGTCGAGCAGGCCCTGCAGGTCGCCGGTTTCGACTGCGCGTCGGAACGCCAGCAGAGCGGCGCGGTTCTCGGCCTGGGAGACAGATGTGCGCGGGCGCCGCGCGGTGACATGGTTGCGCGCCCGGTGCGCGATCTGCCGGACCGTGACCGGGGTCTTGTCGACGGCCTCGGCGATCTCGTCGTAGTCCAGGCCGAACACCTCCCGCAGCACGAACACCGCGCGCTCGGTGGGCGTCAGCGTCTCCATCACCAACAGCATCGCCATCGAGACGCCCTCGGCCAGTTCGACGTCCTCGGCCACATCGGGCGCGGTCAGCAGTGGCTCGGGCAGCCAGGGGCCGACGTAGGTCTCCTTGCGCCGGCGAAGCGAACGCAGCCGCATCAGTGCCTGCCGGGTGGTGACTCGGGTCAGATACGCGCGCGGATCGCGCACGACGCCTTGATCGACATCCATCCACCGCATCCAGGTCTCCTGCAGGACGTCCTCGGCGTCAGCCGCCGAGCCGAGCATCTCGTAGGCGACGGTGAACAAGAGGTTCCGGTGGGCGACGAAGGTCTCGGTGGCGTGATCCACGCGGTTGCCGCCGGTGGTCGGTTCGGTCCTCTGCATGGACCCGTCACTGCGCTCGCTCATCCCGGCTCCCACCCGTTCTGGATCTTCCTCGTGCCGCACACAGGATGCCGGTCCCGCCGGCTCCGTGACATTCGGCTTCGGTGACATAGGTCACATAAGCGTCGGTGTCACGCCGCTGGGGCCACCGGCATCTCCTGTTCGACCTCCGCCTGACGACGACGCACACGGAGCACACCATGACCGCTCGTTTGAGCCTGTTCGGCAACCCGGACGCGCCCGCGGCCAGGGCCGCCGGCCACTTCGGCACCGCGAGCAAGACGATCCTCCAGGACTCGACTCTGCCCGCCGCGCTGCAGAAGCTGGTGCTGCTGCGGGCCAGCCAGATCAACGGGGACGGCTACGCCACCGACGTGTGGGCCAAGAACGCCGCGGCCGCCGGAGAGAGCGCCACCCGCATCCACCTGGTCGCTGCCTGGCACGAGTCCACGGTGTTCACCGACGCCGAACGCGCGGCGCTGGCGCTGACCGAGCAGGGCACCMGCGTCGCCGACGCGGCCGGCGGCGTCGGCGACGAGGCCTGGACCGACGCCGCCAAGCACTACGACCAGGACCAGCTGGCCGATCTGGTGATGCTCATCGCCCTGATCAACGCGACCAACCGCATGAGCGTCATCGTCCGGCAGCGCGGCGGCGACTACGAGCCCGGCCGCCTCGGCTAGCCGGCGGTCGGTGTCCGCGATTCGCAATACGCCGCGTGAAGGATCCGCGCGGTACCCAGACCCACGAGGCAAGGACAAACACCATGGAACCCCGATTCGATCTGCTGGCCAACGACCTCGGCGCCAAGATCGCCAAGCGGATCTACAACGTCGCCCTAGCGATCGTCGACTCGCCGCTGCCCCAGGCCACCCAGAACCTGGTGATGCTGCGCGCCAGCCAGATCAACGGCTGCGGCTTCTGYGTCGACTACCACGCCAAGGACRCCACGGCCGCGGGCGAGACCGCGGTCCGCCTCAGCCTGGTCGCCGCCTGGCGCGAGTCCACGGTGTTCACCGACGCCGAACGTGCGGCGCTGGCGCTCACCGAGGAGGGCACCCGGATCGCCGACGCCCACAAGGCGGTGTCGGACGAGACCTGGGCCAAGGTGCGCGAGCACTACGACGACGACCAGATCGCCGCGCTGGTCTCCCTGATCGCCATGATCAACGCCAATAACCGGCTCAACGTGATCGTGCGCAACCCCGGAGGCTCCTACCAGCCCGGTCAGTTCGCTGGCATGGCCAACTGACCAGCACGCCGACCACCGCCCGGCCCGGGGTCACCCCCCGGGCCGGCATCAACGACTGCATCGAAGGAGGAGTCATGAACATCGCACTCTGGATCGCCGCCGGCCTGCTCGCCCTGGTCGCGCTCACTGGCGGCCTCACGAAGTCCTTCATCCTGAAGGCGAAGCTCGCCACCATCCACGGCGCCGAATGGACCACGGGATTCGGTGCCAACGCCATCAGAGCCCTAGGAGCCCTCGAACTCCTCGCCGCGGTCGGCCTGGTCCTGCCCAAGGCGCTCGGTATAGCACCGGTCATGGTCCCGGTKACCGCCGCTTGCTGGATCGCTCTGATGCTCGGCGCGATGGTCACCCACGGCCGCCTCGGCCAGTACAAGCTCGTGGCGGTCAACGTCATCTACCTCGCGGTCGCGGTCTTCATCGCTGTGGGACGCGTCTAGACGGTATGTAGGTGCCGGTCGTGGGCTTCGTTGTCCTCCCATCCGGTGTCACGATCGTCATCGAAGAGGTCGTTCACCTCATCCTCGGTGAGGAGTTCACGCGCGTCGTCCATGGCTCTCATGATGCCGACCCGGCCGGATGGCCCGCCGTCGGTGCGGGCGCCTCCGCCTCCATCGGGGTGCGTGGTCCCGGCAGCGCGAGCGCTGGCGTGAGGTCAAGCCGGTGATTCATGTCCAGCTCGAAGCGGCCGTAGGGGTTGATGTGCGTCCAGAGCAGCGGGGACAGGGCCCGCCGGTCGGCGTCGGTCAGGCGCTCGGCCCACTCGGGGTCGGCGAGGATCTGCTGAAGCAGCAGGGTGTTGACGTGGACCAGGGCTGACTGCAGGAGGTGCAGGGCGAGCATGGAAACCTCCTGTGACTCCTTGTCCTTGCCGGTCAGATCGCCGTCCTTGCCGTAGAACAGGTCCTTGTCCGCGCTGTTCCAGTTCTCCACCACCTGCAAGCCCTCGTGGATCTCCCGTCGCATCTCGGCATCGGCGAGGTAGTCGCAGATGAACGCCGTACGCACCGCCCGCCCCAGCTCCTCGATCGCCCGGCAGGTCGGGTGCTTGGGACCGCCGCGGGTGAAGCGCCGCAGCACCTGCTCAGCCTCCGCCGTCCCCAGACGCAGCGCGGTGGTGTACTTCACGATCTGGTCGTACTGCTGGCGGATCAGCTCCCAGTCGATAGTGCGGGTGGACAGCACCGGTGCCAGAGTGGGCCAGTTGTCGTCTTCCCTGGCGGCCGGCCGGTACAGCCGGGAGGAGCCGATGTTCTTCAGTCTCGGCATCAGCTTGAAGTCGAGCATGTGGGCGAAGGCGAACCCGACGATCGAGGCGCCGTGGGTGTCGGTGTACTGCCGGTCCACGACCATCTCGGTGCAGTGCCGCAGCACGCCCTCGATCATCGCGGCGACCTCGGAGGCCGAAGCGGAAATCCTCGAAGGTGCACGCATCGACACACCTTCCACCCCGTGCCGTCGCGGGCTCGGACCGCTACCCGCCCAGACGGTGAGCTCTGATCGCGTCCGCGAACGAACGTTCACGAGACGCATAGATTCGAAGCGCGTTTCCGCAGGTCGACGGTGTAACGCAAGCCGTGTACGCGCCCATGTCACGCGTTGGCCCGGTCGCGAGACGCACGTACTCGGGCCGGTCCGATCATGAATGCTGCGCCACCTCCCACGCTTTGTCCCGGTCTCGGACACCACCCCACCCGAACAGACCGTCACCCGGCTCGATGTCACCCTGGCCGGCTGAATGCCCGTCGTCGATGGAGGAACCGGCCCTGGCCTCGCCTGTACTTCGTCAGCGGCACCTGGGAGCGTGGCCCCGACATCCTGGTGGCGGCCAGCGATCAGACCGGCGGCAATGTCACGCAGGCGATCACAGCGTGGCGGTCCCACTCACGTTTGAGCCCTACATCCGCCGTGAGTCCCCGCAGTTCCTGCTCCAGGTCGAAGGACGACCCCAGCGGGACAGTCCCAGAACTTGACTTCAAGCGCTTGAGGTTCCTCACGATGACCTCATGTCGCTGGAGGAGGACGGGGTCGTGGAGAGTTTCGCGACCATTCAGGAGGTGTCCGCGCGGAGCGGCCTGCCAGCTCCGACGCTGCGCTACTACGAAGAGATCGGAGTGATCGACCCGGTTCCACGGGATCCCTCCAGCGGGCATCGGCGATACCCGGCGGCGGTCGTCGAGCTGGTCGAGGCGCTGGCGTGCCTGCGCTCGGCCGGCATGAATCTTCAGCAGATCCGGGCCTTCCGGGACGGGCTTTCCGGTGGCCGGGAGGACGCCGACCGCATGGTGCGCCTGTTCGAGGACCATGCGGCTCAGCTGCTGCGTCAGAGGGAGGCCATCGAGCGGCAACGGACCTACGCGGTCGCGAAGGCGGTGCTGTGGAGGTCACGCGCCGAGGGCGACCGGGAGGCCGAGCGTCGGGCAGTCGAGACCGTCCGCGAGCTCATGCCGACGCTCCGAGACGGTGGGGCCAACCGCTCCCTGGGAATCACGACAGGTGAAACAAGATGACGATCATC
This sequence comes from Pseudofrankia sp. EUN1h, assembly GCF_001854645.1. Lineage (NCBI taxonomy): Bacteria > Bacillati > Actinomycetota > Actinomycetes > Frankiales > Frankiaceae > Pseudofrankia > Pseudofrankia sp. EUN1h. Next base: position 10,623 of record NZ_MBLN01000049.1, read on the forward strand.
AGCATCCGTCGGACATTCCCGGCGGTGCCGGCCCGGGGCGGCGTCGCACTCATGGCGGTGGCGTCCTGAGCGGGGAAAGGGTACTCGTCACCGGCGGCACTGGGTACCTCGGAGTCCACACGATCGCCGCGCTCCTGCGCGCCGGATACGCCGTCCGCGCCAGTGTGCGGACGCTTGAACGCGAGGGCGAGATCCGCGGCGGGCTCGCAACGGCCGGGCTGGCGGAGGACTCCCCTCTCGAACTCGTCGTCGCGGAGCTGTCCGCGGACGACGGGTGGGCGCGGGCGGTCCAGGGCGCCCGGTTCGTGCTGCACGTCGCCTCGCCGTTCCCACCCGCGATGCCTGAGAGCGATGACGAGGTCATCGTCCCGGCACGCGACGGGGCGCTGCGGGTGCTTCGAGCCGCACGCGACGCCGGTGTCGCGCGTGTCGTGATGACGTCCTCGTTCGCCGCGGTCGGATACGGCCACCCGCCGAGGGAGCGTGCCTTCACCGAAGAGGACTGGACCAACATCGACGCGCCGCTGAGCGCCTACATCCGCTCCAAGGCCGTGGCCGAACGCGCTGCCTGGGACTTTATCGCCTCCGAGGGCGGTGGCCTCGAACTCGTGGTGGTCAACCCGGTGGGCATCTTCGGCCCTCCGCTGGTCCCGGACCTCTCGGCATCCACCGGTCTCGCACGCCAGATGATCACTGCGATGACCGCGGTTCCCCGCCTGTTCACGACCGTCGTCGACGTGCGCGATGTCGCCGACCTCCATCTGCGAGCGATGACCGACCCGGCTGCCGCGGGAGAACGTTTCCTCGCCTCGTCCGGGGAACCCATCCCCTTCACGGAGATGGCGAAGATCCTGCGGGAGGCCGCCGGTCTCCCGGACGCCGCACTCCCCCTGCTCGACGACGACACCGTGCGGGAGGCGGCCAAGACCGACCCCGGAATGGCCGGCATGGTCGGCGAGCTCGGCAAGGTCCGTCGCGTCTCCAGCGAGAAGGCAGGCACACGGCTCGGCTGGCGGCCGCGCTCGAACATCGAGACCCTCCAGGCGACCGCGACCGCTTTCCAGCAACTCGGCCTGCTCACCACCTGAACCGGTGGACCGGGCTCACCTCGGAGACCCACCGGCCGCATGCCGACGGGTACACGAAATGACCGAGAAGGAAGAATGACATGTCGAACGCAATGGTGATCACGGAATTTGGTTCCCCCGAAGCGCTGAAATGGCGCGAAGTCGACACGCCGAGTCCGGCGCGGGGCGAGGTACTCATCCGGGTGAAGGCTGCGGGCGTCGGGCCCACCGACCTGCACATCCGGGCCGGCCACCTGACAGCGGTCTTCCCCCAGGGACCGGGCGACGTGCTCGGTTTCGAGGCGGCCGGCGTCGTCGAGCAGCTCGGCGAGGCAGTGAGCGGCGTGGCCCTTGGYGATGAGGTTGCCGCATATCTGCCGCGGCAGGGCGGGTACGGCGAACTCGTCGCGACACCCGTCTGGTTCGCGAAGCCGGCCGAGGTGAGCTGGGATGCCGCGGCCGCTCTGCCGGCATCCGCCGAGGCGGCGGTCGGCACCCTGCGCGAGGTCCACGCGAAGAACGGCGAGACCATCGTCGTGCTGGGTGCCGCCGGATCGGTTGGGACGATCATCCTGCAGCTCGCGCGTGCGTGGGGAATACGGGCGATCGGCGCCACGGCGCAGCGGGATGCGGGCCTCGTCCGCGAACTCGGCGGCGAGTTCGTCGCCTACGGTGACGGGGTCTTCGACAGGGTCGGCGCGACCACCGATCGGGTGGACGCCGTCATCGACGCCGCCGGCCGCGGTGGATTGGCCGAGGCGGTGGCGGCCACTGGCGACGCCTCGCGGGTCGTCACTCTCGTCGGCGGTCCCGAAGTAGCACGCGTCGGTGCACTGATGTCACATCCCGGGCCCGATCGTGCGCCTGACGCGCTCCCCGTGACCATGCCGCTGCTTGCGAGCGGCGCTCTCCAACTCAAGCAGCGCCGTTCGTTGCCCATCACGAAGGCCGCCGAAGCCCACCGACTGCTCGAAGCGGGCGAGACTCGCGACAAGATCGTGCTGACGTTCGACTGAGTCGGTCGAGAGCAGTCCATGGCATAGGTCGGGGTCCTCCCGAGGAGAGGAGGCAAAGGCCGAACGGCCGCGCTGCACAGGCTGCGGCCGGCCGTACCGGCACAAGGACAGCCGCACGATCGTGCTGCGCTCCCTGTTCGGCGCCCACCTACTCCTGCAGGTCCGCACCCACGTCCTCAACGACGACCTCGCCACCGACTTTGCCCGCTGGTACCCCACCCGGCCGGCCCGAGAAGCCGCCGAACCGATCATGAACGTGGCGTAGCCTCCCACGGTTTGTCCCGGTCTCCCTCCCCCCCCCCGGATTCTGACGCGTGAGAAGTGAAGCTTATCGAGCGTTAGAAGTTTCGTCGCACGACTGGAAGCGTTTCGTTACGTCGTTGCGTTTCGTCTCTGCTACGTTCTGAACGAAACGTAATGGCGTGGCGGAGGGGCGGGCGGGCGTGGCGAGGACGAGGGTGGACACCGGGGCCGGCGAGGAGCTGCCAACGACCGGTGTGGTCGGCGCGGACGGCGGGGCTTACGCGCTCGCCGCGGGTGACGCGGATGACCCGGTCAGCGGGGCGGCGCTGGCGGCCGTGGTGCCGCACGCGCGGGTCGACCTCGACGTCGCCCTGTGCGGGTATCCGGGGTGCGGACGGCCGTGCGCGCCGGCGGAGGGGCCGGGACGGCCGCCGGCGTACTGCGACGACCCGGCGCACACCCGGCTGTCGGCCTACCGGCGCCGCCGGGAGCTCGCCGCCTCGACTGCCGCCGACGGTCCGGGCGGCAGTGGCGGCGGTACGGGCCGGGGCCAGCCGGCGGTTCCCGCGACGCGGGGAGCGCGGGCGGCGGGCCCGGCGGGGAACGAACTGACGCACCGGCCGGTGGCGTTGGCCCGACTGCGGGCGGACGAGCTCGCCGCGCATGTCGGCACGCTTGCCACGGACCTGGGCCGCACCCTCGACGCGTTCACCGTCACCCTGGGCCGCCTCGGGGACGTCGCCGCCGCGGAGGCGCAGGTCGAGGCCGCCGAGGCGGACGCGGCGCGGCGGGTCGCGGAGGCGACCGCCCGGGCCGTGCGCGCGGAGGCCGCGACCCGGGGCGAGGCGGCGGCCCACGAGGAGGCCGAGGTGGTCGCGGCGGAGGCGGCGACCGCGCTCGACGAGCTGGAGCGCCGGCTCGGCGAGGCGACGGCGCAGGCACGGGCCGCCCAGGCTGAGGCTGACGCGGTCCGCCAACGCGCCGCCGAGGAGACCAGCCAGGTCCGCGCGCAGGCCGCGGGCGCCGTGGACGCCGCCCGCGCCGAGGCCGACACGGCCCGGGCCGACGCCCGCGCCGAGGCGGCCGCGGCACGCCGGGACGCCGACGAGCGGGCCGAGGCGGCCCGGGCGGACGCCGCGGCCCGGCTCGCGACCATCCGGGCGACCGCCGAGCGGGAGATGGCGACGCTGCGCGGGCAGCTCGCGGCGGCTCGCGCGGAGCTCGCCACCGCCCACCGGGACGTGGAGGCCGCAGCGAGGACGATCATCGAGCTACGCGCCGAGCTCGTCTCCCTGCGGGAGTCGGCCGCCGCCGACCGGTCCGCCGCGGCGGCGGACCTCGACCGGGCCCGCGCCGCGGCCTCCGCCGAGGCCGACCGGTTGCGCCGCGAGGCCGCCGACGAGCTGGCCCGGGTACGGGCGGAGGCCGCGGCGACGCGGGAGACCGACCGGGCGGCGGCCGACGAACGGGCGTCCGTACTCGCCGAGGCCCGCGCCGACGCCCGCGTCCGCGCCGAACGGGCCGAACGCCAGGCCGACGACCTGGCCGCCCGGCTCGCCCAGCTGTCCGCCGTGCCCGACCACGTCTACGACGACGAACCGCCGGCCGGACGCGGCCGCTAGGAGCTCCCCGGAGATCCTGTTCGCCGCGTGCCCTTCCAGGCGGCCGCCGGCGGCCATACGTCTGGGGCCGCGCTCAGCCACGGGTCAGGTCCTGCAGGCCTACCACGCGCAGCAGTTCCAGCCGCTCGTAGGAGCTGCTGCCCGGGCGGGCGGTGTGGACGACCAGCCGTTGGTCGTGCTCAGGGCTGAGCAGCACCTCGCAGTCCAGCTCCAGCAGGCCGACGACCGGGTGCAGGAAGCGTTTGACGTCGGTTCGGCGCACGGCGACGTCGTGGGTGTCCCACAGCGCCGAGAACTCCTCGCTGCACGCGCGGAGCCGGCGTACGAGCGCTGCCAGCCGTGCGTCGTCCGGGCGGCGGGCGAAGGTGGCGCGCAGGTCCGCGACCGCGGCGCGGGCGCCGGGGTCACGGTCCTCGGCCGGGAAGAGCTCCCGCGCGGTCGGGTCCGTGAAGTAGCGCCAGGCGACGTTTCGCTCCGCCTCGGGGCGGGCCGACGCGTCGCCGTGCAGCGCCCTGGCCAGCGCGTTCTGCGCGAGGATGTCACCGCGGTCGCTGATCACCTGGGCGGGAATGTCGGTCAGCCGGTCGAGGACGAGAAGCAGGCCGGGGCGGACGTGCTGGGTGGTCGACCGGTCACGTGGGGGTTCCTCGCCGGCCAGGTGGAAGAGATGGTCGCGTTCGTCGTTGGTCAGCCGCAGGGCGCGGGCGACGGCGGCGAGCATCTGGCGGGATGGGCGCGAGCCCCGGGCCTGTTCCAGCCGCGTGTAGTGGTCCGTGGACATGGACGCGAGCTGCGCCACCTCCTCACGACGCAGTCCCGGCGTGCGCCGCCGCGTGCCCTGCGCCAACCCCACGTCGGCCGGGGTGAGTCGGGTACGGCAGTGGCGCAGGAAGTCGGCCAGCTCGGTTCTGTCCACACCTCCACCATGCCCCCGACACGTGGCGCAGCCAGGGACGGCCAGTCCCCGGATAGAGGCGTCTCTCCCGCCAGCACCCACACCGCCACACGCTGGAAACCGGCCCGGCGGATCTGCCGGCGCCACCAGCCACCTGGCCTTACGCGGAGAGGGACGATTTCGCATGCAGTACCGCACGCTTGGCCGCACCGGGATCAAGGTCAGCCCATACGGGCTCGGCGCACTCATGTTCGCCACGTCCGTCGGCAACCCCGACCCCGACGACTCGGCCCGCATCATCCACAAGGCACTGGACGCGGGAATCAACCTCATCGACACCGCCGACGCCTACGGCGACTCCGAGGAGATCGTCGGCAGGGCGCTCAGAGGGCGACGGGACGCCGTCGTCCTCGCGACCAAGGTGAGTCGCCCGATGGGCGACGATCCCAATCACCAGGGCGCCTCCCGACGCTGGATCATGACCGCGGTCGAGAACTCGCTGCGCCGCCTGCGGACCGACCACATCGACCTCTACCAGATCCACCGGCCGGACCCCGCCACGGACATCGAGGAGACGCTCTCCGCGCTCTCCGACCTGATCCACAGCGGGAAGGTCCGGGCGATCGGGACGTCCGGGATGCCGGCGTCCGACCTCGTCGAAGCCCAGTGGGTCGCCGAGCGGTGCGGCCTGGAACGGTTCCACACCGAGCAGCCGCCGTACTCGCTGCTCAACCGCGGCATCGAACGCGAGGTCCTGCCCGCCGCCCAGCGCCATGGCGTGGGCACGCTGGTCTGGGGCCCGCTCGGGCAGGGACTGCTCACGGGACGCGTCCGCAGGGGCCAGCAGAACGAGCTGCGCCGCGCCGGCCTGGTCAGGCACCTGGGCGACGAGCGCCGGCTCGACGCCGTCGAGCAGTTCGTCTCGCTCGCCGAGAAGGCGGGTGTGGCGCTGACCCACCTCGCGATGGCGTTCGCGATCGCGCATCCCGGCGTGACCAGCGCGCTCGTCGGGCCCCGCACGATGAGCCATCTCGACGACCTTCTCGCCGGCCTCGACGTGGCGCTCACCGACGACCTCCTCGACCAGATCGACGAGATCGTCCCGCCGGGCACCGACGTCGGCGCGCTCGACCAGGCATACGTGCCGCCGGCTCTCCAGCGGGAGAGCCTGCGGCGCCGGCCAGTCGGCGAACGCACCGCCGCCTGACGCCTCCCGCCATCGACGGCGGGACCGCCGGGGCGCCGAGCCGTCCGCTCGTCCGCCGGCCCCTACCGAGGTGGCCGGCGGACGAGCCCTCAGATCCTCGGACCGGAGGCGCGAACGGCGGTCAGGAACCGCCGCTCGTCGGCTGTGCCGCGCCAGATGCGCAGACGTAGGTGATGGACACGTAGCCGCCCCTGGCCACCCGGGTTCCCCCGGCGGGGCTCTGCGCCGTCACCGGGCCGTAGCCCCAGGGGCAGTTCCACTCACCGCCGTAGGTGACGTTGAAACCGGCGCTTTGTAGAGCGCTGTTCGCTTCGTCCGCCGGGGAGCCGACGACCGTGGGAACGGTGACGCACTCGCTGGCGACCTGGAGGGTGACGGTCGGCTGCCGTCCGGCCTGCGTGCCCGCGGCTGGCGACTGGGCGAGCACGACGCCGGCCGGGACGTTCGGGCTGGCGCAGTCCTTCGTCTGACTCACCGTGAAACCCGCGGCCTGCAGGGTTGCCGTAGCGGCGGCGGCGGTCTGGCCGACGACGTTGGGAACCGTGGACGCGGGCCGTGACGGCGGCTGGGTGCCCGCGGGCCGGGTGGACACCTCGGAGGTCGGCCTGGGCGCAGGCGCGGAGGCCGTGGGGGCCGGCCCGCCGGTCGCCGTCGCCCCGGGCGTCGGGCCGCCGGTCACGGCCGTGGGCGCCGCGACGGGCCGGGCCGACGTCGTCACGGGGGCGCGGCCGCCCGGACGCGCGCCGCCGGTGAGCACGACGACGATGGCGATGACCGCGGCCGCGGCGAACGCCGTGACGGTCACCGGCACCGCGGCGGCGAGACGGCGACGGCGGCGCGCCGCCGGGGCCGCGGCGAACGCGGCCGGGACCAGTCCGGGGGGCGGGGTGGCGCGTACCTCGCTCGCGGCGGCCCGGAGCCACTCGACGGTCGCCACGTCGGCGGGCTCGTCCCGGTCGGCCGCCTGGTGACGGGTGGACTTCACGGCGTCTCCATTCCGCGGGGCGCGGTCGACAGCGAGGCCCGTCCGCGCGCGCTGGGCTGGGCGGCGAGGGCGGGCGGGCTGAGGGCGGCCACGGCCGGGTCGGCGCGCAGCTTCGCCAGACCCTTCGACGCCTGGCTCTTGACCGTGCCTTTCGAGCAGCGCAGCAGCGCCGCGACAGCCTCCTCCGACATGTCCTCGCAGTAGCGCAGGATCACCACGGCCCGTTGCCTGGGCGGCAGGGCGGCCAGCGCGGCGGCGAGCCCGGCGCGGTCCTCGACGGCGGCGAGCTGCGCCGAGGCCTGCGCGGTCTCCGGTGGGCTCTCGACGAGGACATGGTGGACCCGGCGGCGACGGAACCGGCTCGTGTTGGCGTTGATCATCACCCGTCGGGCGTAGGCGTCGAGCCGGTCGTGGCCGGACACGCGGTGCCAAACGACGTAGACGTGGGTGAGCGTCGTCTGGGTCAGGTCCTCGGCCTCCTGCGTGTCCCCGGTGAGCAGGTAGGCGAACCGCAGCAGCCCCGCCGCGCGCGGTTCGAAGTAGGCGGCGAACCCGTCATCGCCGTCAGCTGATCGCATGTGACCTCCCGTCCTACAGAGGCGACCGCCGCGCCGCGAGGTTGCCCCACGCCCCGCGGGCATCCGCGGTCCGACCGATGAGTCACGTGCCCGAGCGGCGTCTACCGGGAAAGCCATCGAAGAGACGAGGCGAGATGACCGATGTGGACACGCGGACGGTACGGCGAGCGCGGACGTTCGCGCTGATCCCCGGGGCCGGGGGGGCGGCCGTCTACTGGCAACGGCTCGCGCCGCTGCTGCGCGAGGCCGGGCACGAGGCCGTCGCCGTCGACCTGCCAGGCGGCGACCCGGACGCGGGCCTGCCCGAGTACGCCGCGCTGGTCGCGGCCGCGGTGGACGGCCGGGACGACGTGGTACTGGTGGCGCAGTCTCTCGGCGGGTTCACCGCGCCGCTGGCGGCCGACCGGGTCCCGGTCAGCGCGATCGTGTTCGTGAACGCGATGATCCCCGTGCCGGGCGAGACACCAGGTGCCTGGTGGGACAACACCGGGCAGTCCCAGGCCCGCGTCGACGCCGCCGAACAGGGTGGCTACAGCGCCGAGTTCGACCTGGAGACCTACTTCCTGCATGACGTGTCCGCCGAGGACTTCGCCGCGATCCGGGAGGATCCTCGCCCCGAACACGACGTCGTGTTCGAGTCCACGTGCGCGTTCGACGCCTGGCCGCCGGTCCCGGTCCGGGTGGTCGCCGGCGCCGATGACCGGTTCTTCCCCGTCGAGTTCCAGCGGCGGGTCGCCCGGGAGCGCCTTGGCGTCGAGGCCGACGTGCTGCCGGGTGGCCACCTGGCAGCGCTGTCCCAGCCCGAGGCGCTCGCAAGGTACCTCGTCGACCTCTGACCCGCCCGGCGCAGGGGAGCCCGTGCGGACGACGCCGGCCCGGGTCAGCCGGCGTCGTCGAAGAGATCCTCCAGGTCCGCCGCCCCGGGGTCGTTCGACTCGTGGCCGGCCGTCCTCGGGGCGGCGTCGGACTCGTCGTCGAGGGCGGCGAGGCGTTCGGCGACCGCCTGGGCCAGCTCGGCCGACGCCGCCTCGCCCAGGTCGTCGAGACAGGTCGCCAGCGACTCCCACAACACCGGCTGGGTCGGCTGCAGCGAGATCGCCGGCACCATCGCGTCGAGCGCGCCCTGGCGCTGGCCGAGGCCGCGCAGGCACTGTGCGGCCTTCCAGTGGCCGACGTCGCACCACGGGAAGTCGTAGACCAGCCGCTGGGCGGCGACGGCACCGTCATGCCAGCTGCCGGCGTCGGCGAGCTCGGTGATCGTGGCCAGCGCGGCCATCACCTCGGCGACGTCGCGTTCCTGCGGTAGTCCGCCTGGATGGTCGGCGACGTCGCGGGGCGGGCCCGCACGCACGAACGGCGGTGCACCGCCGTTCCTGGTTCGCAGCGCGGCCGCGACCCGCCATGACGGGGTGAACCAGTGCGGGGGCGTCGGCCGGACCAGCAGCTCGTCGGGCACGAGCTGCCGCTCCGCGCGAAACCGCCGCCCGGCGGTGCTGGTGCCCAACCGCGCCGCGAGCGCCGCGGCCACGTCGTCCTCGTAGGCGAGGCAGGCGGGCAGCGACCCGCCGGCGAACGCGACCATCAGTGCGGCGACGTCGGCGCGCTGCTCCTCCAACTGGGCGAGGATCGCGCGGACGCTCACCGACGGGCGGGCGAGCGCCGTGGCGACGGCGGTCTGCGCGACGGCGACGAGCCGCGACAGGGTGTGCAGGCCGACCAGCCAGGTGTCGAGGTCGGGCGCGGCCAGGGTGTCGCGGCGGGCCGTGAGCACCGCCTCCAGGATCCGGGTGACGATCCGCGTGGCCGCCGGCGTCGCCACGTCCAGCGGGGTCAACCAGGCGGCCGGGACCGTGGCCGGTTGCCCGTCCTCGTCGGCGAGGTCGGCGGCCAGGGGGGCGCGCAGCTGCGCCGGGGTGGGCTCGGCCGCGGAGGCGATGACCAGGATGCCGGCGACGTCCCCGGCCGAGCGGGGGTCGAGCACGTGACCGCGGGCGACGAGCTCGAGAAGGTGGTCGATCGCGGCCGGGATCCCGCCGTCGGCCGCCGCGGGCAGCGCCACGGCGAACAGGTGCGCGGCCTCGGCGGCCGCCGGATCGTCGGCGGTGATGATCCAGCTCCGGATCCCCAGCAGGGTACCCGCGAGCCGGCCTGGCGTTACCGGACCGTTGTCACCCTGGCTCGCGTGGTCGCCGGGCGATGCGGCGCCGGCAGCGTGGTCGGTGGCGTGGGGCGGCGGTGCGTCGTCCTCGGCGTGCGGCCCGGTGCCGGCGTCCAACGCGTCGAGCGCCTCGGTGATCGCGAGGCCCCGGTCGAGGAGGTGGCCGGTCAGCGGCTCCGGGTCGTCCAGCCGGTCGACGACGGTGAACGTCGCGACCAGCTCCAGCTCGCGCAGCAGCTGCCCCGCCAGCAGGGAGAGCACCGGATGGAGGTCGCCCGCGGCGGCGCCCACCGTCAGACCACCAGGCCGGCGATGCTGACAAGGTCGGCGAACCGGGAACCGACCACCTGGTAGCCGCGGATGAGCCACTCGCGTAGGGAGAGGCGCCCCGTCCGCTCGTAGCGGATCTTCCGGGCCGCCAGGCGCGCGCCCAGCCGGGTGCCGAAGTCGTCGTCCGGCCCGTCGCGGCCCACCTCGTCGGCGAGCGCGAGAACCTCCCGCAGCCTCGCCGCCACGTCCGCAGGGCTGGCGAGCCCTGCGAGCCCGACGTACACCGCGTCGGGTTCCCGGCCATCGGGGTCGAGGGTCTGGAAGAACACGATCCCCGGCAGCGGCGGCACCGCCGCGTCGGCGAATAGCAGGCGGACCAGGTCGTACGACGGGTGGCCGCGGGCGTCGAAGTCTATCCAGCTGGTGAATGCGTCCGCGCCGAGCGGCACCGGCGCCGAGGCGGGGGCGTCGAGGGCGAACAGGACGAGCAGGTTCGGCCCGCTGTCCGCGGCGAGCGCGCCACCGCGGACATAGTCGGCGACCGCCTGGTCGGCACCCGGGTGGAACGCGAGGAACGCGGTGACCGGCGCGACCCGCGAGAGCGCCGCCAGGGTCGGCCGGTCCAGCAGCTTCGCCGCGTCCCTGACATCGCCGGCGAAGTTCTTGAGACCCGGGTCGGCGGTCAGCTCCTCCAGGACCGTCAGCAACGAGAGTGCCAGCATGTCCGTCCTCGCGGTGGGCCGAAGTGGGCCGAAGGTGACCAGGTCGGATGCTATCCGTGTCCGGCGGCCGAACGGGCCCGAGCCTGCGGTCGTCTGGTAGCCGTAGTCGACGTGCTGCCCGGCAGGCGGCCACCTGTGGCGCTGTCCCAGCCGGACGCGTCGGCGCGCCATCCGATCGGTCTGTGCATCGGCGGGCGAATGGTCACGGCGTGGGCGTAGCGTGCCGGTGCCAGGTGGGACCGGCCCACGCGGAAGTCCGGGAGGCGGGACGGCGATGTCCGAACAAGCCACGGCCGGGCAGGCGGCGATGTCCGAACAGAAGCGGCGGATGCTCGCTGGGGAGCTGTACCACGCGGGGGACGCGCAGCTGACCGYCGACCGGCTGCGCGCCGCTCGTCTGCGCGAGCGGTACAACGCCACCCGCGCGCACGAGCCGGAACTGCGCGCCGAGATCCTCGACGAGCTGCTGGGCACGGTCGGGGAAGGGGTGGAGATCCTCCCACCGCTGCACGTCGACTACGGCTACCAGACGACCGTGGGCCCGGGCACGTTCGTCAACACCGGTGCGGTGCTGCTCGACGTCGCCCGGATCAGTCTCGGCGCCGACGTCCAGATCGGCCCGGGCGTCCAGCTGCTCACGCCCACCCATCCGCTCGACCCGGTCCTGCGCCGCACCGGCCGCGAGGCCGGCGAGCCGATCACCATCGGCGACAACGTGTGGCTCGGCGGCGGCGTCATCGTGTGCCCCGGTGTGACCATCGGGCAGAACTCGGTCGTCGGCGCCGGCGCCGTCGTCACCCGCGACCTGCCGCCGAACGTGCTGGCCGTTGGCAATCCCGCCCGGGTGATCCGCGCCCTGTGACGCTGGGCCGCCGTCCGGCTCGGTGCCTCGCCGGGGGTCAGCGTGGACGGAACCGGCGGGTCAGGGCTTGGTGGCGCGCAACGAGTACAGGAGCGGGACCCGAGGGACACCGGGCGGGAAGCGGTAGAGGCCGTCGTCGCCGCGGACCAGGGTGTCGAACCGCTGGGACGGCGAGCAGTCGTGCTCGTGGAGGAACTCCAGCCGCAGCCCGGCGCCGATGACGGCGGTGACGATCGACCCGAGGGTGTGGTGGTACTCGACGGTCACGTTCGCGTCGGTCTCCGCGTCGGGGTCGGCGTAGCTGCCCTCCTCCTCCCAGACGACCGGGCCGATGTCGAAGTAGTCGAGGTCGAACGTCGATCCCGACTCGTCGTCGAGGACGTCCTGCACCGGATGGGTCTCGGCAAGGTAAAGGAAACCGCCGGGGGCGAGCAGCCGGGCGACGACCTCGGCCCAGCGGGCGACGTCCGGCAGCCAGTTGAGCGCGCCGATGCCGGTGTAGACGATGTCGAACGTCTCACCCGCGAGGACGGCAGGCGCGTCGTAGACGTCCGCGGCGACGAACCGGGCCGGCAGGTCCAGCTCCCTGGCCAGTGCCTGCGCCGCGTCGACCGCCGGGGCGGAGAAGTCCAGCCCCGTGACGGTCGCGCCGCGGTGCGACCAGGACAGCGTGTCCAGACCGATGTGGCACTGCAGGTGCAGCAGCCGGGCATCGGTGACGTCCCCGACCTCGGCGGTCTCGAAGTCGCGCAGCACGTCGGGCTCGGCGAGAAACTCGTCGAGGTCGTAGAAGTCGCTCGCGAGGTGGATCGGTACCCGCTCGTCCCACCAGGCCCGGTTGGCCACCGTTCCGTCGCCGGGCCCGGCCCGCTCACCCAGCTGCGTCACGCCGGTGACTGTAGCCCCTCGGCCCCGTTCCTTCTCTCGATTAATCCGCGACCCCGGGACCAGTTCACCTGCGCACACCCGAACAGTGGGTCAGGACCACCCGCGGACCACCGACTGGCGGGAACTCGGCGGTCGGTTAGATTCCAGCCATGACGACGTTCCTTGCGGCCCCGCCGGCGGTGGTGGGAACGGTGGGCCGGCATCTGGTGGCCGTGCTCGCGGTCGACGGGGTGGTGCCGTTCGACCTGGCGGTGCCGGTGGAGGTGTTCGGCCGGGCCCGGTTCGCGGACGGACGGCCCGCCTACCGGGTCGTCGTCTGCGCGGCCAGGCCGGGAGCCGACGTCGAGGCGGGGACGTTCACACTGCGGGCGCCTCACGGGCTGGAGGCGCTCGCCGAGGCCGACACGGTCGTCGTGCCCGGCACCGGTGACGTGGCCCTGCCCGTCGAGGCGGCCGTCGTCGACGCACTGCGGGCCGCCGCCGGCCGCGGGGCACGGCTGGCGTCGGTCTGTTCGGGCGCGTTCCTGCTCGCCGCGGCCGGGCTGCTCGACGGGCGGCGGGCGACGACGCACTGGCTGGGAACCGAGCAGCTCGCGGCCCGGTACCCGGCGGTGGACGTCGACCCGGGGGTGCTGTTCGTCGACAACGACGGGAAGGTGCTCACCTCCGCCGGCGCGGCGGCCGGGCTGGACCTGTGCCTGCACATGGTCCGGGCCGACTTCGGGTCGGCGGTGGCCGCCGACGCGGCGCGGCTCTCGGTCATGCCGCTGGAGCGGGCCGGCGGCCAGGCGCAGTTCATCGCGCACGAGCCGCCGGCGCCCGACGGGGTCTCGCTGGAGCCGCTGCTGCGCTGGCTCGCCGACCACCTCGACCGGGACCTGTCCCTCGACGACATCGCCCGCCAGGCGGCGCTGTCGACACGCACCCTGACGCGACGGTTCCGGGAGCAGACCGGCACCACCCCGGCCCAGTGGCTGACTCGCGCCCGGCTGCGCCACGCCCAGCAGCTGCTCGAGTCCACCGACCACCCGGTCGAGTGGATCGCCACCCAGGTCGGCTACGGCTCGCCGTCCACGTTCCGCGACCGTTTCCGCCGCCTCGTCGGCACCAGCCCCCAGTCCTACCGCCGCGCCTTCCGCGCCCCCGGCGTGGCCAGGGCGGCCTGAGCCGCACCGGCATCCGGCCCACGGGCCCGTCAGACCGTCAGACGCCGGTGGTCGAGCCAGGTCGGACGATCATGAGGACGACGACGGCCGCCCAGAGCAGGTTGAAGATGCCGGTGGTCATCGCGAGCCGCGCGGCCACGCGTGACAGGGGCGGCCGGGCGTCGGTCCCCGCCTGGACCGGGGACGTGACGGCGACCGGCCCGGCGGAGTCCGTCGCGACGATCGCGGCGTCCGACCCGGACACACCCTCGCCGGCGGCGGAGAAGGAGGGGGCGTAGGCGGGCTGCGCGGCCTCGGGCGGGACGGTGCCGGGCAGGGCGGCGAGCGCCCGGCGCTGGCCGGGGAGGATGACGGCGGCGAGCAGGGCGGCCGCGGCGGCGGTCAGCACGATGGAGATGATCACCCAGGTGTCGCCGAAGACGTGCAGCGGGCCGGCGGTGGCCAGGCCGAAGAACGGCACCGCGATCCCGAGCAGCGCGTAGACCCGGCAGGTCCGGTGCAGCGCCCTCGGCACGTTCGCCGCCGAACCGTCCACCGGTCCCGCCGCCGCGAGCCGCAGGTACCGGGGGAAGATGCTGGCGGCCACGGCCACCGGCCCGATCGCGAGGATCGCGGCGAGCACATGCAGGCTGAGCAGGATCTTGGCCACGGATCGGTCTTCTCTCCACGGGTCGTCGAGGTCGGTTCCCGACGCTACCGACGCGGCAGCCGGCCGAGCAGTGGCCAGAACGCCACATGCCGCCGGATTCCGGCCAGCCGTTCCGCCAGCCCGCCCGGTGGAACCGCCCTCGCCGTGGAACCACCTTTGCGCCGGGCCGATGGGCCTTAGGCTGTTGACCGTGACCTGGCGACATTGATCCCACCAGCGACAACCCGAACGGCGACGAAGCCCGGCGCGGCCCGAACGGGCGCTCGCGCGGCGGCTGTACCTCTACGCGTTCCTCGAGGAATGCGTGCCGTTCTACCCCCTCTACGCGCTGCTGTTCGCGGACAGCGGGGTGTCGACGGCGGGCATCTCGGCGCTGTTCGCGCTGTGGTCGGCCGCGACGTTCCTGCTCGAGATCCCGTCAGGGGTGTGGGCGGACGTCGTCTCCCGGCGTCGGCTGCTGACGTTCGCCCCCGCGCTGGACGCGGCGGGCTACGCGTTGTGGGTGGCCGTGCCGTCGTTCTGGTCGTTCGCGACGGGGTTCGTGCTGCTCGGCGCCGGAACCGCCCTGCGTTCCGGCGCGTTGCAGGCGCTCGTCTACACCGAGCTCGACCGGCTTGGCGCCACGGCGGCCTACCCCCGGCTGATCGGACGTTCCCAGGCGGCCGGCGGCACCGCCGGCCTGCTGGCCACCGTCCTGGCCGGCCCGCTGGTGGCCGCCGGCGGCTACACCGCCACCGGCGCGGTCAGCGTCACCGCGCTGCTCCTGTGCGCCGCCGCCGGTCGCGCCCTGCCGGAACAACCGGCGCCCCAGCCGCCGGGCGGCCAGGACCGGTCCCGTCGGGACGGCACCGGCGCACCGCCCGGCGACGACGACGACGCGATCCTGGGTGAGGAGCGGTCGGGGCTGGCGGTGCTCCGGTCGGGACTGGCCGCGGTGCGGCGGACGGCGGCGGTGCGCCGGGCGCTGCTGCTGTCGGCGATGCTGACCGTCGTCGGAGCACTCGACGAGTACGTGCCGCTGCTCGTCCGTGACACCGGCGCCGCGCCCACGGCCGTGCCGGTGTTGGTGGCGGTCGTGGTGGCCGGGTCGACGCTGGGCGGGCTGGTCGCGGGCCGCGGCGGCCGGTGGCTCATTCCTCTGCTGTTCGCCGCCGCGGTCCTGCTGGCCCTCGGCGCGGGCAGCGGGGCGCCGGTCGGCGTCATCGCCGTCGCCGTCGCGTTCGGGATCTTCTACTGGGCCCTGGCGCAGGCCGACGCACGGCTGCAGGACAGCCTCGACGACAGCTGCCGCGCCACCGTCACCTCCCTGTCCGGAGCCGGCATGGAGGCTGTCGCCATAGCCACCTTCGCCGCCTACGGCGCGGGCGCCGACGGGCTGGGTCTGCCGGCCCGCTGGCTGTTCGCCGCCGCCGCTGGCCCCTACCTCCTGCTCGCCCTGGCCGCCCGCCGCCGCGGTACCCGGCCGCGCGGCGTCAGGACCCGTCGCGGCCCGGCCTAGCCGGCAGCGGCAACCAGCCAGAAAGACCAGTGTGTCGCCGTGGCTGTGGAAGATCTGGCGCAAAGTCGATCACCATGGTTCACTGTCCGCACCGCGCCCGGAGCCGGACATCAATGTCGGAAACCGCGCCGCCTTCTTCCCCATATTCGACACATTCGACGGCTGGAGTGGGTCCTCATGGCAGAGCAGGCGCCGCCGCCGTGGGTCCTCGCCGCCGCCGCCGAGCGCGATCTCGGCGCCTTCGAGAGCGCTCATAGATCCATCCGCGTCCTACAGCTGATCGGACCCCTGGCCCTCCTGGCTCTGATAGTCGTGATCTTCAGCAGTTCCGCGGGTGCCGTCGTCGAGACACTGTCCATCGCCATCGTGGTCGTCATCCTGGCGGCCGTGCTCGCCATCGGGCTGCTGAACGGACGACGCCTGTACCTGTTCGCAGGCGGCATCGTCACCGATGGCCCCCGTGCGAAGCACCGGAACACACTCGCCTGGGCCGACGTCAGCCACATCGCGATCTACCTGTCGCGGGCACCGCTCTACCTGCTGGTACTCGCCAACGGCGGCACGGTCACGGTGGGATACTTCTTCCGGAATTCCAGCCAGGTCGTTCAGGCCGTCGAGGACCGGGTCTGCCCGCGGCTGCTGCAGGAGAGCCTCGCGGCCGTGGAGTCCACCGGGATCGCCGAGTTCGGCTCGCTGCGCGCGGAGCGGGCCGGGCTCGCGAGCGACACCGGCGAGCATCTGGTCGCCTGGCAGGACATCAGCAAGTTCCTGGTCGAGGACAACCAGCTCAAGGTCTACAGCGCGCAGAAGCGGTTGCTGCCCGTCGCGCTTGCATCGCTGCGCGAGCTCCGTGATCTCCCTGTCCTGATGAGCGTGATCACACACTTCACCCAGAAGGCGGGACCTCCGTTGCGCCGAGAAGGCCTCTGGGCACGGTGGTTCTCGACGGCGCGGTCCCGTCCGGCGTCGTGACCGGATGACCCGGCCGGCCGACGGCCGGCCGGGTCATCCGGTCACCTCCCCGCTCCGTCAGACCTCGGCGACGGCCTGGGCGAACTGCGCCTGGTAGAGGCGGGCGTAGGCGCCGTCGGCCGCCAGCAGTTCCTGGTGGGTGCCCTGCTCGACGATCGAGCCGTGCTCCATCACCAGGATCGTGTCGGCGTCGCGGATCGTGGACAGCCGGTGGGCGATGACGAACGCGGTCCGCCCGTCCCGCAGCTGCGACATGGCCCGCTGGATGAGCACCTCGGTGCGGGTGTCCACCGAGCTGGTCGCCTCGTCGAGGATAAGGATCTGCGGGTCGGCGAGGAACGCCCGGGCGATCGTGATGAGCTGCCGCTCGCCGCCGGACACGCCGGTGCCCTCGTCGTCGAGGACCGTGTCGTAGCCGTCGGGCAGGGTGCGGGCGAACCGGTCGACGTGGGCGGCCTTCGCCGCGGCGATGACCTGCTCGCGGGTGGCGCCGTCGGCGCCGTAGGCGATGTTGTCGGCGATCGTGCCGCCGAACAGCCAGGTGTCCTGCAGCACCATGCCGGTCGCCGCGCGCAGCTCGTCGCGGGTCATCGTCGCGATGTCCACGCCGTCCAGGGTGATCCGCCCGCCGGTGACCTCATAGAACCGCATCAGCAGGTTGATCAGCGTGGTCTTGCCGGCGCCGGTGGGGCCGACGATCGCGACCGTGTGGCCCGGCTCGGCGACGAGCGACAGGTCCTCGATGAGCGGCTTGTCCGGCTCGTAACGGAACGCGACGTGCTCGAACGCGACCCGGCCGCGCACCTCGGCGGGCCGGGCCGGCTCGGCCGGGTCCGGGTCCTGCTCGGGGGTGTCGAGCAGCTCGAACACCCGCTCGGCCGACGCCACCCCGGACTGCACCAGGTTCGCCATCGACGCGACCTGGGTGAGCGGCATCGAGAACTGCCGGGAGTACTGGATGAACGCCTGCACCGAGCCGATCGACAGGTCACCGGAGGCGACCCGCAGCCCGCCGACGACCGCGACGAAGACGTAGTTCAGGTTCCCGATGAACATCATCGCGGGCTGCATCAGACCGACGATCGCCTGCGCCCGCCAGCTCGCCTCATAGAGCTTCTGGTTCTGCTCGGCGAAGATCGCGGCGGACTCCTCCTGCCGGCCGAACGACCGCACCAGCATGTGCCCGGTGTACATCTCCTCGACGTGGGCGCCGAGCCGGCCGGTGGTCTTCCACTGGTTGACGAAGTGCGGCTGCGCGAACTTCCCGATCCGCGCCGCGAGCAGCATCGACAGCGGGACCGTGACGAGCGCGATCAGTGCCAGCAGCCAGGAGATCCAGAACATCACCGCGAGCACGCCGATGATCGTCAGGACGGACTGGACGAACTGCGCGATGCTCTGCTGCAGGCTCTGCCCGAGGTTGTCGATGTCGTTGGTGACCCGGGACAGCACCTCGCCGCGCTGCGCCCGGTCGAAGTAGCGCAACGGCAGGCGGGTGATCTTCTCCTGGACGTCGCTGCGCAGCTGGGACAGCATCCGCTGCAGCGCGGCGTTGGTGAGCCGCGCCTGCAGCACGGAGAAGACGCCGGCGAGCAGGTAGACGGCCAGCACCCAGCCGAGCACGGCGCCGATGGCGTGGAAGTCCATCCCGGCGCCGGGGGTGACGTTCAGCGAGTTGAGCAGATCGGCCTGGGTGCCGTGACCGGTGGCGCGCAGGTGGGCGACCGCCTCGGCCTTCGTCGTGCCCGCCGGCAGGTTCCTGGAGAAGACGCCGGTGAGTACCAGGTCGGTGGCGCGGCCGAGCAGCTTCGGGCCGCTGACGTTGAGGGCGACAGCGAGGGCGCACAGCACCAGCGAGGCGACGAGCAGCCGCCGCTGTGGGCGCAGCAGCCCGAGCAGGCGCCGCGTCGACCCTCTGAAGTCCGCGGACTTCTCGACGCCGCCGCCCATCATCATCCGTACTGCCGGGGGGCCGCCCCCCGCCGCCGGGCGCGGCGCCGGCGGCGCCCCGCCTGACCGGCCGTTGGGGCTCGTCATGCGGCCGCCTCCTGTTCGGTGAGCTGGGACAGCACGATCTCCCGGTAGGTCTCGTTGCCGGCCATCAGCTGGTGGTGGGTGCCGACGCCGACGACCCGGCCCTCGTCCAGGACGATGATCTGGTCGGCGTCGCGGATCGTCGCGACCCGCTGGGCGACGATCACGACCGTCGCGGCCGCGGTCTCGCGGGCGAGCGCAGCGCGCAGCGCCGCGTCGGTGGCGTAGTCGAGCGCGGAGAACGAGTCGTCGAACAGGTAGATCTCCGGGCGCCGCACCAGCGCGCGGGCGATCGCGAGCCGCTGGCGCTGCCCGCCGGAGACGTTCGTGCCGCCCTGCGAGATCGGTGTGGCCAGCCCGTCGGGCATCGCCTCGACGAAACCGCGGGCCTGGGCCGTCTCCAGGGCCTGCCAGAGGTCGTCGTCAGTGGCGTCCGGGTTGCCGTAACGCAGGTTGGAGGCCACGGTGCCGGTGAACAGGTAGGGCTTCTGCGGGACGACGGCGACGGTGGCGGCGAGCAGCGCCGGATCCAGCTCGCGGACGTCGACGCCGTCGACGAGCACCGCCCCCTCGGTGACGTCCATCAGCCGCGGGATCAGGGACAGCAGCGTCGACTTGCCCGACCCGGTCGACCCGATGATCGCGGTGACCTGGCCGGGGCGGGCGACCAGGCTGACGTCCCGCAGCACCGGCTCCTCCGCGCCCGGGTAGCGGAACCCGACGCCGCGCAGCTCCAGCTCGCCGTGCCGCGTCACCAGCATGACCGGCGCGGCGGGCGGCAGCAGGGTCGTCTCGGTGTCGAGAACCTCCCTGATCCGCTCCGCGCACACCTCGGCGCGGGGGATCATCATGAACATGAACGTCGCCATCATCACCGACATGAGGATCTGCATCAGGTAGCTGAGGAACGCGGTGAGGGCGCCGATCTGCATAGCCCCGGAGTCGATGCGGTGCGCGCCGAACCAGAGGACCGCGATGCTGGAGAGGTTCACCATGGTGAACACCAGCGGGAACATGAGCGCCATCAGCCGGCCGAACCGCAGTGAGGTGTCGGTCAACTCCGCGTTGGCGACCCCGAACCGGGTCCGCTCGTGGTCGTCGCGGACGAACGCCCGGATCACGCGCAGGCCGGTCAGCTGCTCGCGCAGCACCCGGTTGACCGTGTCGAGCCGTTCCTGCATCGCCCGGCCCAGCGGGCTCATCCTGCGGATGATCAGTGAGATGATGATCGCCAGCGCCGGTACGACGACGATCAGCAGCGTCGAGAGGCCCACGTCCTGGTGGATCGCCAGCGCGATCCCGCCGATGCACATGATCGGCGCCGAGATCATCATGGTGAAGCCCATGAGGACGAGCATCTGCACCTGTTGTACGTCGTTGGTTCCCCGGGTGATCAGCGAGGGGGACCCGAAGTGGGCGACCTCGCGGGCGGAGAACGACTGCACCCGGTCGAACACCGCGGCCCGCACGTCCCGGCCAAGCGCCATTGACGTGCGGGCGCTGAAGAACACGGCCCCGGCGGAGCACACGATCTGCCCGACCGTGATCGCCAGCATGATCCCGCCGACCCGCACGATGTAACCGGTGTCCCCGGTGATCACCCCGTGATCGATGATGTCGGCGTTCAGCGTCGGCAGGTAGAGCATCACGAGCGTCGCCGCGAACTGCAGCGCGACGAGCGCCGCGAGCTGCGGGCGGTAGGGCCCCAGATGGGCCCGCAGGAGTCKGATCAGCATGCGGTCGCGGTCCCTCTCTGCGACGGGGCGGGCGGTGACGACGCTCGCGCACGGGTGTGACAGCTGGTGGYCGCCGGGCGGCGCGGACTGGCCAGCGCGCGGGCGGCACGTTCGGACACTACGGACTCACCTCCAGGCGAGGTCAAAGACATTTCGACGCGTTCCCGCGCCGGACAACCGGCGGCCACCGGCGGCCAGGGTCCCCGACGGGTGGCCCCGCGTGACGGCCACGCCGGTCCTGACCGGCCGGCCGGTCAGTGGTCAGTTCATTGAAGCGGACGCGCTGCCGCGCCTCGCACCCGCGGTCTGGTGGGATCCGGCGGCCTCCTCCCTCCGACCGGGATCTGGCCGGAGGAGGGTGGCGTCCTCCTAGGGGGACGGGTCGCCGAGCTGGGTCCGGATGGCGGCGCGGTCGACGCCGAGCCGGTCGAGCAGCGTGGCGGCCGGGTCCGGTGGCTGGCGTTCCAGCAGTGCCAGCAGCAGGAGCTCCGGGGTGACCCGGCGGTCGGGGCTGGTGGGCGCGGCGACGACGGCCTCCGCCAGCACCGCGCGGGCGCCGGAGCTCAGCCCGGCACGCAGCTGGACGATCTGCGCGGGCGTCGGCCGGCGACCTTCCCGGCCGAAGAGAGCGGCGCGACCGTCCAGGTCCTCGGCCGGCCCGTCGCCCGCTCCCGGGCCGCAGCCCGCTGGCGGCCCGGGGGGCCACGGCTGCGCGTCGTCGTCGCCCGGCGCCCCGGCCGCCGTCGTGGCGACGGCGATGCCGAGCGCGGCCAGTGCGTCCCCGTCCAGCATGGCGAGCGCCCCGCGTGCCTCGGCCAGGCCCACGCCGAGCGCGCGCGCCGCGTCGGTGCCTGGATGACGCAGGACGCCGAGGAGCAGGTGCTCGGTGCCGATCCGTCGATCGCCGCGCAGCCGCGCCTCGGCCAGCGCGGCGCCGACGACCCCACGGGCACCGGGGGCGAAGCGAGTGGGCATCGGCCGTTGCCTCCTTCCTCGTACCGCTCGAATGCGTCCCGCTCGCATGGCGCGCCGGCCGGTCGCTAACTGGCCGCGCGACCGTGCTTGGCGTGCGCGGACTGCCGKGACACCCCCAGGGCGTCGCCGATCTGCTCCCACGACCAGCCGTGCTCCCGGGCCGTCGCGACGGCCTGTGTCTCGACCTGCTCGGCGAGTCGGTGCAGCGCCCCGACCGCCCGCAGGCCGAGGGCCGGGTCGCCGGCCCGTACCCGCGCCAGCAGATCGTCGACGTCCATGTCCGTCAGTTTGAACTGACATTCCGCCCCTTGTCAATTCAGACTGACAGGAGGATCCCGCCAGCGGGCCGGCCTTGCCGGCGCGCGGCGGGCGGGAGAACACTTCTCCCATGGCCACCGGACCCGAGCCAGCCGCCGACCGCGCCCCGCGGACGACCGCGACGACGTCGACGACCTCGCCGGTGGCCGGCCGGGCGGTGGGGAGGTCGTCCGGCTGCCCGCGAGGGGCGACGCCGAGCTGGCGCCGGCCGGCGACATGGAGCTGAGCACGGCGCTGGCCGACCGGGTGACCCAGTACGCCCGGGCCGCGCGGGCGACCTCGACCTGGCGGGCCTACGACACCGACCTGCGGCACTTCCGCGCCTGGTGCGCCGCCCAGCCGACGGCCCCGGCGGCGGTGCCGGCGGGCGCGCTGACCGTCGCCGGCTACCTCGCCGCCCTCGCGGACGCCGGTTACAAGCCGTCGACGATCCGCCGGCGCCTCGCCGCGATCTCGGTCGCCCATCAGCTCGCGAAGGCGCCCAACCCGGCGACGTCCCCGGAGGTCGCGACCGTGTGGGACGGCATCCGCCGGGTCCACGGCGCCCGCCCCGCCCGCAAGGAGGCACTGGAGACGTCACTGCTCACCCGCGTCCTCGCCGCGATCGACGAACCACCCGCCGATGCGGCGGCGGGTACCGACGCGCCGGCGGGGAACGTGGCACCAGACCCGGCGCCGGGCGCGGCGGCCGCCACCCTCGCCGCCGTCCGGGACCGGGCGTTGCTGCTCGTCGGATTCGCCGGCTGCCTGCGCCGTTCCGAGCTGGTCGGCCTCGACATGGCCGACATCGAGGTGACCCCCGACGGGCTGGTGCTGTCGGTCCGCTCGTCGAAGACCGACCAGGAGGGCCTCGGCGCGCTCGTCGGCCTCGCCTACGGCTCCTACCGGCCGACCTGCCCGGTACGCGCCTGGCAGGCATGGGCCGCCGCCGCGCGGCTCACGGCGGGTCCGGCGTTCCGCGGGATCAACCGGCACGGCCACGTCGGCGCCGGCCGGCTGCACCCGGGCTCGGTGGCCCGGATCGTGCAGCGGCGGGCCGCGGCCGCGGGCCTGGATCCGGCCGACTTCGCGGGCCACTCGCTGCGTTCCGGGTTCGCGACCGCCGCCGCCCGCGCCGGCGTCAACGACCGGGCGATCATGCGGCAGGGCCGGTGGCGCTCGGCGTCCTCCCTCGACAGCTACGTGCGCGCGGGGCGGCTCTTCGACCGCGACAACCCGTCCGGCCGCGTCGGTCTCTAGCGGCGTCCCGCGGGTCCACCTGGTGTGGGGCCGGCTGGGACGGACGGCGGGCCACGTGGGAGGCTCGCGGACGTGACAACGGGCAGCGTGACGGGCGGATCGGCGGCACCAGGCGGCGTCCGGTGGGACCTCGCGGTGAGTTTCGCCGAACCTGACCGCGGCTGGGCCGACTGGCTGGTCTGGCAGCTGCAGGACGCCGGCCGGCGGGCCACCGCCGAGCCGCTGCCCGCCGGCCGCCCGGGCACGCCGGCGGTGGCGGCCGCGCTGCGGACCGCCGCCGGGCACGCCGACCAGGTCATGGTCGTCCTGTCCGCCGCCTACCTCGCCGCCCTCGGTGACGACGAGGCACCCGACGCGCCCACCGGTGGCCAGGGCCAGGAGGCCGACCCGGGCGAGGCACCGGCCGTGGGGCTGATCGTGGCCCGGGTCGAGGACCTGCCGCGGCCCGCGCTGCTGCGCCGGGCCGTGTCGTTCGACCTGTTCGGCCTGGAGCCGCCGGTTGCCCGTGAGTGGCTGCGCCGCCAGCTCGCCGCCCTGCCCACCGCCACCGCCCGCGCCGGGGATCCCGCGCCGGCACCTTCGAGCGCAGCCCCGCCCGTTCCACCCGCCCCGGGGGCGCCCACCTCGGGCGCGGCGGCTCCCTCCGAGGCGCGGCCGGCGGAACCGGCAGCGCCGGAGGCCACGGAGACGGCGCCACGGATGCTCGCCGAGGTCCCGGGGCCGCACTCCCCGATGCGCGCCGTCGTGTTCCCGTCGACCGGGGGCATGCTGGTCAACGGCGCCCAGGACGGCAGGGTCCGGCTGTTCGACCTGGCGAACCCGAACCGGCCCACCCTGCTCACCGTGATCGAGTACGGCTCCCGGCTGAGCCAGGAGTGGGTCCGGGCACTCGCGGTCAGCGCCGACGGCACCCGCGTCGCCGTCGCCGGCGACGGGAGGCGGGTCGCGCTGTGGGACATCACCGATCCGTCCGCGCCGGAGGAGGTCTTCTCCGAGCACGGCCACCGTCACTACATCCGCGCGGTCGCGCTCAGCCCCGACGCCCACCTGATCGCATCCGGCGGCCAGGACAAGGTCGTCGCCCTGTGGGACACCCGCCGCTCCGGGCCGGACAGCCTCCTCGTCACGCTCACCGACCACCGCAAGGGGCTGCGGACCGTCGCGTTCAGCGTTGACGGGCGGCGCCTGGCCACCGGCGGCGACGACGACGTCGTCCTGCTCTGGGACCTGGCCGACCCGGCCAAGCCGACCCGGATGGCGACACTCGCCGCGCACCGCGACTCCGTGCACGCCGCGCTGTTCGTCCCCTCCGGGACCCTGCTGGCCACCGCCGGCGGCGACCGGGTCGCCCGGCTGTGGGACGTCGCGAGCCCCGCGCACCCGGAGCCGGTCGCCGACCTCTCCGGGCACCGCAAGGCCGTGACGGCGCTCGCGGTCACCGCCGACGGCCGCGGGCTCGCCACCGGCGGCGCCGACGGCGCCGTCCTGCTGTGGGACCTCACCGACCCGGCCCATCCGGCGCGGGTCGCGGCGTTCGCCGCCGGGCATGGCGGTATCAACGATTTGGCGTTCTCCCGCGACGGCGCCCTGCTCGCCGCCGCCTGCGCCGGCAAGGCCACCATCCTGTGGAGCACCGGCAGCCTGCTCGCCGCCGCGCGCCACTGATCCGAGGCTCGCTCAGTTCGAGGTCCGGCTCAGGGCCGGATGGGCCCTGCCTAGGCGTCCGAGTGGCGCTCGCCAGGGAAGCCATGGATCGCGGTGTGGTACTCGAGGACGCGGGTGAGCAGCCGCACCAGCTCGGCGCGCTCCGGGGCGTCCAGGGGAGCGAGGATCGCGTCCTGGAGGTCCGCGGCCACCACGTCGAACTCCGCCAGCCGTGACCGGCCGGCCGGGGTGATCGCGATGATGTTGCGGCGGCGGTCGGCCGGGTCCTGCGTGCGCTCGACGTGGCCGGCCTGGACCAGCTCGTTGGTCATGGCCGCGACGTCGCTGCGGTCGAAGCCGCAGCGACGGCCGAGGTCGGCCTGGCTCGACGAGCCGAACTCCTCCAGCGAGGCGAGCAGCGCGTAGTGGTAGCGGCGGCCGCCGACCGCGGTGAACGCCTCGGCGGTCAGCCGGTGCGAGTGCACCGCCGTCTTGTTCACCAGCCAGCCGGCGAGCCCGCGGACCCGGGCCGGCCAGAACGCGGCGAGCGTTCCGGCGACGGTCGACCCCGGGGGGCACGCGGCACCCGCCGCGGCCTCCTCGGTGCCGCCCGTGTCGGTACGACCCTCACCCACCCGGCTCCACCTCCACACTCGACGATTCCGCCACATATTTGTTGGCGCTACCCACGAATCTTGTTAGTGTTGGCAACACCAACGTTGGTAGTTCCCATGATAGTGCCGCCGGAGCCTGGCATCCCACACCTGGTTTCGGCGCTCGGCACCGAGACCCGCCACAGCGCGGGACGAGGGTGGAAACGCGATGAGCACCGACACGTCACCGACGCGGCCCGCCGCCCCGGCCGCCGCGCAGGCCAGCCCAGACCAGGACGACGGCGCGACCGACCCGCGGCGCTGGCGGGCGCTGGCCGCCGCGGCGCTCGGCCAGCTGATGGTCGCCGCCGACTTCACGATCATGAACATCGCGCTGCCATCCGCGCAGCGCTCGCTGCACATGTCCGACCCGAACCGGCAGTGGGTCATCACGATGTTCGCCCTCGGCTACGGCGGCTTCCTGCTGCTCGGCGGCCGGGTCGGCGAGCTGCTCGGCCGCCGCCGCGCGCTGCTGATCGGCCTGGCCGGCTTCGCCGCCGCCTCCGCTCTCGGCGGCGCCGCCGTGAACACCGAGATGCTGCTGGCCGCCCGCGGCCTGCAGGGCGTCTTCGGCGCCCTGTTCACCCCCGCCGCGCTGGCCCTGCTCGGCACCACGTTCACCGTCCCGGCCGAACGCGCCCGCGCCTTCGCCATCTTCGGCACGGTGATGGGCTCGAGCTCGGGAATCGGGCTGATCGCCGGCGGGCTGCTCACCGGCTACCTGTCCTGGCGCTACAGCCTGTTCATCTCCATCCCCCTGGCCATCCTCGCGAGCATCGTCACGATCAGCGCCGTGCCCGCCAAGGCCGCCCGGCCCGCCCGCGGCACCGCGGCGGCCGCGGCGGCCAACGCGGCGCGGCCGCGGCTCGACGTGCTGGGAGCGCTGCTCGCGACCGTCGGGCTGATGGCACTCGTCTTCGGGTTCTCCCGGGCCGAGACCCACGGGTGGGGCGCGACGACGACGGTCGTGTCGCTGGTCGCCGGTGTCGGGCTGCTGGCGCTGTTCGTGCTGGTCGAGTCGCGGACCGCGAGCCCGATCCTGCCGCTGCGGGTCATCGCGCACCGCGGCCGCGGCGGCTCCTACCTGGCGACGTTCAGCCTGGGCGTGGCCGTCTTCGCGGGGATGTTCTTCCTGACCTTCTACCTGCAGGAGGTGCTCGGCTACTCGCCGACCCGCACCGGCCTCGCCTTCCTGCCGCTGACCGCGGGGTTGATCATCGGGGCGCGCATCGTCGGCCGGCTGATCGTGCGGCTGCCGATCCGCAACCTGCTGGTCACGGGCCTGGTCAGCGCCGCGGTCGCGCTCGCGCTGATCGGCCTGCTGCGGCCGGACAGCTCCTACTGGACCGGCGCGCTGCCGTCGCTGGTCGTGCTCGGCTTCGGGATGGGCTGGGTGATGATGCCGGCGAACAGCATCGCCACCCTCGGCGCCGGCCGCGACGCGGGCGTCGCCGGCGGCGCGGTGATGACCTCCCAGCAGATCGGCGCGTCCCTCGGGCTCGCGCTGCTGGGCACCATCGCCGGCACCGCCACCTCCGGTTACCTGGGCTCCCACCCGGCGGCCAGCGGGATCGCGGCCCACGGGCTGCTGACCGCCGCGACCGTGCACGGCTTCAACGTGGCCAGCCTCGCCGGCGCGGCGTTCCTCGCGGCCTCGGCCGTCGCCGTCTTCCTGGTCGTCGGCGCCCGCGGGTCCACGGCCACCGGCGGCGCCACCGGGCGAGCCGCGGCCGCCGCGGCCGAGCCGGCGGCCGTCCCCGCCCAGGGCAGCGCCCCCGTGGCGACCCCGGCCCCGCTGGCCGCCCAGCCCGGCGGATGACCGATGACCGGCCTGCTACCGCGCGTCACCCGGCGCGCGGTGGCAGGCCGGTCGCGGCCAGGACGCGTTCACGACGTTCCGCCAGCCCAGCGGGCATGGCGGGCCGAGCCGTGGGATGATCCCCGCCGGCCGGGGTGCCCCAGGGTAGGCACGCGGGTGGCCGTGGGAGTGACGATGGTGGAGACGACGCCCGAGACAGCACCGGGGCAGCCCGCGCCGGGTGGCCTGAACCCGGCCGTGAGCCGGGGCGACGCCGGCGAGGCCGCGAACGCGGCGACCTGGCCGCAGGGTGCCGAGACCACCAGGCCGGGCGCCGGGCGCTCGATGGTCGGGCGGACCGTCGTCATCACCGGGGCGAGCGCGGGGATCGGCGCCGCCGCGGCCCGCCAGCTGCGCTCCCTCGGCGCCCGGCTCGTCGTCCTCGGCCGCTCGCCCCAGCGGACCGCCGCCGTCGCCGCCGAGACCGGCGCCCTGCCCGTCATCGCGGACTTCGCCCGCCTCGCCGACGTCCGCCGCGCCGCCGCCGAGATCACCGAGGCCTGCCCGCGCATCGACGTGCTCATGAACAACGCCGGTGGGCTGTTCCCCGGGCCGACCCTGACCGAGGACGGCAACGAACTGACGTTCCAGGTCAACCACCTGGCGCCGTTCCTGCTCACCTGCCTGCTGCTGCCGCGGCTGTCGGCCACCGCCGGCTCACGGGTGATCGTGACCAGCAGCGTCGTCAACGCCATCGGCCGTATCGACCTGACCGACCTGGACCGGGCCCGACGCGGCTACCAGCAGTTCAGCGTCTACTTCGACAGCAAGCTCGCGAACGTCGCCTTCGCCCGCGAGCTCGCCCGCCGGACCGCACCCGGCTGGCCGACGGCCACTGCCGTGCACCCGGGAGTCGTGGTGAGCAGCTTCGGGCGTGACACCTGGTTCGTGCACACCTTCTACCGGCCGCTGCGCCTGGTCGGCGCCCGCACCCCGGCCGGCGGCGCCCGCCCGCTGGTGGCGCTGGCGACCAGACCGGACCCGGAGACCGTCAACGGCGCCTACCTGCATCGCTACAAGGTGCGCGACCGTTTCTTCATCGGCCGCCAGGCCCGCGACGCGACGCTCGGCAGAGCGCTGTGGGAGTACTCGGCGGCCCGCGTCGGCCTGCCCGAATGACCTTGAGCGACACGGAACCCGCCCTGGCGGCCGCGCCAGCGGTGCGCCGCCGGCGCCCCCGGCCGCTCGCGGGGACGCATGGCGCGGTGATCGCCGTCGTCGCCGTCGGCGGGGTGGCCGGTTCCTGCCTGCGCTACGCCGCCACGCTCGGCTGGCCGACCCCGCCGGGGGCGTTCCCCTGGACGACGTGGGCGGTCAACACGGTGGGCTGCGCGGCGATCGGCGTGCTCATGGCGGTGGTCACCGCCCGCCCAGCGGTGCACCCGCTGGTCCGGCCGTTCCTCGGCACCGGGGTTCTCGGCGGTTTCACCACCTTCTCCGCCTATGCCGTCGACGCGCAGCGCCTCCTCGACGCCGGCCGGGTGGGCCTCGCGCTGGCCTACCTGGCGGGGACGGTGACGGCGGCGCTCGCGGCTGTCACCCTGGCCTCCGCCGCGACCAGGCTTACGCTGCGGGCGGGGCCGCGGGCGGCCCGCGCGCTGCTCGGGAGGCACCGATGACGAGGCTCGCCGGCCGGGCGCTGCGGCTGACCGTGTTCGTCGGGGAGAGCGACCAGTGGCACCACCGGCCGTTGTCGAGCGAGATCGTGCGCCGGGCCCGCGCCGCAGGCCTCGCTGGCGCAACCGTGTTCCGCGGCACCGAGGGCTACGGCGCCTCGTCCGTCATCCACACCACCCGGCTGCTGTCGCTGTCGGAGGACCTGCCGGTCACGGTCGTCCTCGTCGACGAGGAGCCTCGGGTGCGGGCGTTCCTCCCCGAGCTCGACGAGCTGGTCGGGGAAGGGCTGGTCGTGCTCGACGAGGTCGAGGTCGTCCGCTACACCGGCCGGCCGGCGACGCGGTGAGCTGGCTGCTCGTCGCCGCCGGCGCCGCGGTCGGCGCGCCGCTGCGCTACCTGGTGGACCGGGCGGTGCAGGCCCGCCACGGCACCGTGTGGCCATGGGGGACGCTGACCGTGAACGTGGCGGCGAGCCTGCTGCTGGGCCTGGTCACCGGGGCGGTCACAGCCGGCGCCACGTCGGGGCGGGTGGCCCTGCTGGTCGGGACGGGGCTGTGCGGGGCGCTGTCGACCTACTCCACGTTCTCCTACGAGACGCTGCGCCTGGCCGAGACCGGCTCCCGGCTGGCCGCGGCGGCGAACGTCCTCGTCACGGTGCTGTGCACCCTCGGGGCCGCTGCCCTCGGGGTCGCCGTCGCGAGCGCCGCCTGGGGCTGAGCGGCCCGGGGCTGGGAGGTGGGACGGCCGGCGGCCACGGCGCGCTGCCGGTCGGCGCGGCGGGCCAGCAGCCGCTCGGCGAGCGCGTCGGCGCGTTCGATGTCGTCGAGGGTCGCCCGCTGGCGGGAGTCCACCTCCAGGATCGCGGCGAGCAGCTCGGCCGACAGCCGGGTCCGCGCCGCGACGCGGGCGACGCTCGGCGGCAGGGCCGCCGGGGCCAGGAGGGGGACGCCCGGACCGGCCGCCCGGACCGTGGCGGCCGGTGGGCGACCGACGGTGGCGCGGTGCGCGAGGCCGGGTGCCGGGACGAGGCCCGGGGCCGCCACGGCGGCGCGGCGGGCCGCCTCGTCGGTGATTGTCTCGTCGCGGCGGAGCCGGTGCATCAGGGCCATGCACCCAGTGATACCTGCGGGCCGATCTCGTTCAACGCCTTGACATCCGGCCTGTTGGCGGGATCAGCCATGTCCCACAGGCGATCCCCAGCCCGTACCCCCTCGGTCCCCAGGGTGACCCCAGTTACCCACCGTGCTGTCGACAGGGTTATCCACATGTCGATCATCATGTGACGGATCTCACATTTACTGGATGGGAGGCCATTGTGGTCCGCGACGGGCGGGATGGGTCTCCAGCCGGCCCGCCGGCGGCGCCGAGGTGGCCGTGGTTCCACCACCCCTGTGGACGAACAGCGCCTTTCCACAGGGCCTGTTCGGCCCGCCTCGGCCGATCCACGCTCGGTCCCGCCCGGTGGCACGGCCCGGGCTCGCGGCCGGCGGTCATCCGCCGTGGCCGACGGCGGCTGACGAGGACGAGAGGCCTGGCATGGCGATGACAGTGCGGCGCGGCGGGGCCGCGCACGCGGGAGGCGGCGCCACGGCGCGGCGGCGACACCATCCGGCGCTCCCGACGGCGGGACGGGCGCTCGGGGGTGCCCGGTGAGTGGCGAGGCGGCCACGGCTCCGGTGAGCCTGGTCGCGCCCGGCCGGGCCAGCGGGGGGCCGGCTACCCGGGCCGCCGGCCCGGCGGACGTGCTGCACCTGCGGCTGGAGGCCGACGACGCCACGGCGGGGGTGTCGCTCGGTCAGGCCAGGGCGCTGCTCGTCGGGGTCGCCCGGCTGATGCAGGCCGCCGCGATGGCGGCCATCGGACCGGCGTCGCGGTTCGCCGGGCGGCGCCCGGACGTGGTGAAGGCGTTCGTCGAACGGGACGTCCGGTTCGTCCACGCCGAGGCGGACAGCCCGCTGCTGGCGGTCTTCACCCGGCTCGACGACGACCCTGTGCCCGGCGCTGCCCAGGGCACGGCCGCGTCCGTGCCCTGGGCAGCGGGCGCGGTGCGGCTGGCGCCGTTCCAGCGGCGGGTGGGCACGACGCTGGCGGGCGCGCTCGTCGAGGTCACCGACGCGGTCCGTGAGCACCGCGCGCCTCACCGCCTGGCGCTGGCAGCGCCGGCGGCCGGCGTCCCGGCGGCCGGCGGGACAGGCGGCGGCCCGGCCGACGCTGGAACGGCGCCGTCTGGGCTGGTGCTGCGCGGGGTGAGCGTCGACCTGTGCGACGCACTGCTCGGGATGGTGACCGCGCCGCGGGTGCACCTGCTGGAGCTGGCGTTCTACTGGGCGCCGCGCGCCGGGCTGGACACCCCGGCGGTGGTCCGGCTGGCGCTGCGCCGCCGCGACACCGAGGCGCTGCTGCGGCTGCGGGACACCCTCGCCGCCCTGTCCGAGCGGCCCAGGACGGCGGTGTACGGACAGGTCATCCGGCTCGACCGCGGCGAGGCCGACGACGGCGGGGTCGCCACGATCGACGGCGTCGTCGGCCGGTCGACCCCGCGCACCGTGCAGGTTCCCGTGTCCGGCGCGGAGTACGACGAGGCGATCCGCGCGTACCGGACCAGGGAACCGGTCATCGCCACCGGCCGGCTGCGCCGCCACGGCGGGGTGCACGTGCTCACCGGCCGGTTCGCCATGGCCAGCGCCGGCCCGTGACGCCGCCTCCGGCCCCGGGCAGGGCCGGGCCGGCGGCGGCGTTCCGGCTTAGTCGCGGGCCCAGGGGGAGCGGGGTCGGGTGGGCGCGGGTGGCTCCGTCGCCGCCCACACCTTGCGCCACCGGGCCGGCTCGCCGCCGCCGGGTGCCGGGACGGCCGCGCGGGAACCACCGGGCGGCGGTGCGGGCTGGCCGGGCCGGGGCAGGGAAGCCCACCAGGACGTCTCGTCCTCGGTGACGAGCCGGTCGACCTCGGCGGTCAGCCGGGCGGTGAAGCCGCGGACGTCGTCGTCCTCGCCAGCTCGCAGCGGCCGGCCGAACCGCACCGACACCTCGGGGCGGCCCGGCACCGGCCACGACCGGCCCCGCGGCATCGCCGCGAACGTGCCGCGCAGCCCGACGGGCACCACCGGCACCCCCGCGTTGATCGCCAGGAACGCGGCGCCGAGCTTGAAACGGCCCCGCGCCCCGTCCGGGGACCTGGTGCCCTCCGGGAAGATCACCAGGTTCCAGCCGTCACGCAGCAGGTCCACCGGCGTCGTCGACGGGGCGCCGCCGCTGCGGTCGATCKGCACCGTGCCGAACGCCAGCGCCGTCGACAGGCCCCGCCACGTCGACTCGAAGAAGTAGTCCGCCGCCGCGGTCACCACCGTGCGCTCCCGCACCGCCGCCGGCAGCGCGCACAGCAGCACCGTGGCGTCCAGGTGGCTCGCGTGGTTCGCCACGATCAGCGCCGGCTGCTCGCCCAGGTCGGCGAACACGTCGGCGCCCTCGACCGTCCACGTCAGCTGGGAGTGCAGCAGTGGGTCCATGATCCCACCGAGGAACGCCGCCCGGGCCGTCCGGGCCGCCGGGCCCCGCGCCCACGCCGTCGGGAACTCCCGGCCCGCCAGCGGCGGCCGGAACTCCTGCGCCGACGCGGGTACCAGCCGCTGCCCGCCGAGGCGGAACCCGCGGGTCGCCTGGCGCAGCCCCACCCCGGGGCTGCGCGACGAGGATGACGACGAGCCTGCCCGCACCGGCCGGCCCGACGCCCCGCTGACCCGGCTCACCGGACGTCCGCGATCGCGTGCGGCGGCGAGTGCAGGTAGGTGATCGACGGGTCCCGGCCGACCGTTCCCGACACCATCTCCAGCGCGTCCGCGAACGTCGAGGCCGCGCGGAACCCCATCCGGGCGCACGCCCTGCGGTCCCCGCCGACCCAGACGACGTCGCCGAGGTGGTCCATGCCGTGCGTCGCCCAGTACCACATGTAGAAGGGGTGGACACCGTGGTAGGCGTGCGAGGTCCGGTACAGGTGGATGTACCAGGGGTCGGTCGCGTACTGCTTCTCGAACTTCGCCTCGATCGTCGCCGGGTCCGTCGACTCGGCGAGGACCTCCTCGTAGAAGTCCACGTAGGAGGGGTGGTGCAGCTGGGTGAACTCGGGCGTCACCGGGTGGTACAGGATCATCGCGCCCTTGTGCCGGACCAGCGGCTTGCCCCGGTACATGTTGAAGAAGTAGCCGAGCCCCAGGCAGGTCGCGAGGATCGGGTTCATCACCGCGTCGGAGTTGTACGGCCYGATGTACGGCAGGCCGACGATCAGCACGTCGGACTGGCCGTCGACCTCGACGAGCTGCTGGCGGTGCACCGACTCCAGGGTCTTCTCGTGCACCGCCTCGGTCTCGCCGGCGTTCACGGCGGTGACCTGGTAGTCGGCGACGATGTTCTGGAACAGCCGGTGGCGCTGCCGGGCGGGCAGCTTCGGCAGCGCGGCGGTCATCCCGTAGGCCATCGCCTGGTCCTTGCGCGACCATTCCCACTCGCGCTTCGTCAGGAAGCCGTACTTCTCCGGGAACGCCTGGTTGTTCACCGTCGTCTCGACCGTGAAGATCTTGACGTGCTGGGCGAGGAGCCGGCCCATCCGCCACGCCGACGAGTGCATCGCCGAGCGGGTGTGGTCCATGAACGAGTTCGAGTGCAGCATCGTGTGGCTGTTGTGGTGATGGCGCAGACTGTTGTACGACGCCAGCCCGATCGGCACCGACTTGTGCCCGCCGTCCATCGCGACCAGGTTCACGTTCACGTACACGATCAGGTCCGACTCGGCGGCCCGCCGGTTGATCTCGACGTCCTCGCCGTGGTCGGTGACCCCGATGTGCAGCAGGTTGTCGCGGTCCTCCGCGTCGTGGTTGTACAGGTTGTCCGGCCAGAACGACCGGAACACCCGCTCCCCGACGACGTACTCGATCTCGGCGGCGGTCATCCGCCGGTGCAGTGCCGTCGCGACGATCAGATGGACGTCGTCGACCCCGGCCTCGGCGGCCAGCGTCAGCACCTGCTCGATCACCCGCTGGCGGATGTCCGGGCGGCGCATCCTCGGCAGCGGGATCGACAGGTCGTCGAACGCGATCGTCAGCTTCATCCCGGGGAACAGCAGCGCCTTCAGCGGCTCGCTGTTCTGCGGATGCTCGAGCGCGTCGGCGATCACCGCCTCCACGTCCGACACACCGGGCAGCGACTCCGGCGGGTACACCACGCGCGTCCCCAACGGGAACTGCTCCAGCAGCAGACCCTCACCCTGGTGCACCAGCAGCGGGGGAGTCCGCTCGTCGACCTCGAGCACGAACCCCGGTCTCACAGCCACGTTCCCCTCATCGCGGGCCCGCACGGCCGGCGCCTGCCGCCGTGTCGGGCTGTTCGGAAATCCACCCCGGCCGCGGGCCGGGCCGGTTGTGCGGCCGCGGCGGCCCGCGCCGCGGTGGTGTCTGCGGCATCGTCGGCGGCGCGCAGCCGGGTGTCCAGGTCGGTCATGCCGACATCGTCGGGTCGAACGCGACCTTCACCGCGCCGAGCCGGCCGGCGGACAGCGCATGGTCCAGTGCCTCCCGCCAGCGCGCCAGCGGGTAGACCGCCGAGACGACCCCGTCCAGCGGCGCGGACGCGGCCAGCTCGAACGCCCGGCCGAAGTCGGACCGGGCCCCTGCCGCGCCGTCCACCCCGGCCGCCGCGCCCGAGCCCGCCGTCTCCAGCTCCGGCCCGGCGCCGGTGGCCGCGTCCGCGGGCCGGCCGGTCCGGCCCGACGACGCGTAGGTGCCGACGAGCTCCAGCTCCCGGTACCACAGCGGCGTCAGGTCCACCGACCCCGACGGCACGCCCGACAGCACGACCCGCCCACCCGCGCGGGTCACCCGCAGCGCGGTCGACAGCGACGACGACGAGCCGGCGCAGTCGACGGCGACGTCGACCCCGCCGAGCAGGAACGGCCCGCCGAGCTCCGGCTCGGCGCGCAGCGCCCTGGTCGCGCGGCGCACCCCGCCGAGCGCGTCCGACGGGGACAGCACCTCGTCCGCGCCGAACCGCCGCGCGAGCTCCACCTGGCGGCGGTGCTTCGCGACCACGGTGATGTGCGCCGCCTGGGTGTACGCCCGCAGCGCCAGCAGCGTGAACAGGCCGACCGCCCCGGAACCGATCACCAGCACCCGGTCCCCGGGAGCCACCCTCGCCCGCCCGGCGGTGTGCACCGCGGTGGCCAGCGGCTCGACGAGCACGGCCCGCTCGTCGGTCAGGTCGCCCGGCACCGGGTGCAGCTGGCTGTGGTGGGCGACCAGCGCCCGCGCCCAGCCACCGCCGGTGTCCTTGCAGTACCCGGTCTGCAGCCCCGGCGACAGGTGCCCGACCGTCACCCGGTCGCAGCGGCTCGTCAGGCCCGCCGCGCAGTGCGCGCACGGTTCCAGGCCGCGGGCCGCGCAGCCGAGCACCGGGTCGATGACGACCCGGCTCCCGGCCTTGTAGACGGTGCCGTCGGGCAGCGCCGCGTCGGACTGCAACGTGCCGACGACCTCGTGGCCCGGCGTGAACGGCATCGACACCAGCGGCGAGAAGTAGAACGACGACTGGCCGGTGACGGTCGCCAGGTCCGACCCGCAGATCCCCGACAGCGTCGGTCGCACCGTCACCCAGCCGCTGCCTGGCAGTGCCGGGTCGCCCTTGTCGACCAGCCGCAGCGGCGCGGCCGACGTCGCCGCCGCCCCCGCCAGCGACGGGACCCTGCTCGAGAGGACCCGGGCCGCGGCGTAGCGCGGCATCGACCGGTACAGCTCCAGTCCGCGGCTCACCGCGCACCCCCGTCCCGCCCGGCGGCACCGGCACCGGTGCCGACGCCGGTGAGCGTGGCCGCGGCGGTGCGGGCCGCGTGGAACAGCGACCGTTCCCGCAGCGACGGGACGACCGCCCGCGGCTCCCCGGGCGTCGACGGCCACTCCTCGACCGCCCAGCCGTTCGCCTTCGCCAGGCGGAACAGTGCCAGGTCCGGGTTGACCGCCACCGGGTTGCCGACCGCCCGCAGCATCGGGATGTCCGACTGCGAGTCCCCGTAGGCCCACGACGACGACAGGTCCGCGCCGACCCGGCCCGCGAAGTGGTCGAGGAACGCCGCCCGGGCGTCCCCGACCAGCGGCGACGACGCCAGCTTCCCGGTCAGCAGCCCGTCCGCGCCGACCGTCAGCTTCGAGGCGACGACCTCGTCGAACAGCGGCGCCAGCGGCCGGACCAGGAAGTCCACCGACCCGGTCAGCAGCACCGTGCGATGCCCCGCCTGCCGGTGCGCCCGCACCCGGCGGATCGCCGCCGGCTTCACCCGCCGCAGCAGGATGTCACCCGCCACCTCGTCGATGATCCTCGCCAGCTCCTCCGGGTCCGCGCCCTTGTACCGGGCGTACACCGACCGGATCAGATGTCCCCGGTCGGTGCGCTCCGCCCGCAGGAAACGCGGCAGCACCGCCCCGAGCCCCGCCAGCTCCCGCGCCCGGCCCGCCGGCGCCTCGTCCGCGAGCCGCAGCCACAGGTACGACTCGATCACCGTCGAGGTGACCAGCGTCCCGTCGAGGTCGAACACCGCGAGCGCGTCCGGGTTCGCCGGCAGGTTCACGCCGCTGCGCTTGGGCGGCGCCGGGTCCCGCGGCCTGCGCAGGATCGCGGTGACCGCCGGGAAGTGCACCTCCTGCAGGTAGTGGTACCAGTCGTAGCAGGCCGGGTCGAAGTTGAAGTCGGCCTGGTCGGCCTCGTCGAGGCCGTCGAAGAGCGCCTTCGTCGCGTCGTCGACGTAGACCAGCTCGGCCTTCGTGTACGCCCGGTAGATGTCGGCGTAGCGGCGCAGGAACCCGACCCGTGACTCGAACCGGTCGAACTCCTGCGCCCAGCGGCGGACCTTCTCCGAGCGCGGGGCGTGCTCGAGCACCCGGCCGGCGACGGCCGCGACCCGCTCACCGTTGCGCAGCTTCGCCTCGGCCGCCCTCGCCCCGGCGAACGGCCACTCGGGCACCGCGATCGGTCCGCGGCCCCGCTTCGGCAGCGGATGCTCCTGGAAGTACTCGTGGACGTGCTCGAACAGCTCCCGGAACAGCAGCGGGTTACGGAACCCGGAGCACACCGTGTAGTACGCCGGCTCGGCCGCTGGCGGCGTCTGCGCGGCGGCGGCGAGGATCGCGTTGACGACCAGGTCCACCGGGATGATGTCGATCGTGGCGTCCGGGGACGCCGGGAAGTCGGGGAACTCGCCCCGGCCGTAGGCGAGGATCAGCGGCTCCGCCATCTTGAAGCCCTCGATCCACCCCGGGAACGGCCGCGCCAGCGCCGACTCGATGATCGAGGGCCGGACGATCGTCAGCGGCAGGTCGCCGTGGGAGTCCTCCAGGCAGCGCTCCGCGAGCGCCTTGGTGAACGTGTAGCAGTCCGTCCAGCCGAGTACCTGCGCCCGCTCCGCCCCGGAGCGGACCAGCCGGTCACGCACCCACTGGCGGCGGCGGTCCTCGGCGTCCCGCGACACCGACTGCGCCCCGGCGCGCAGGTGCTTGGCCTGCGCCTCCGCCAGGAACTGGGCCGAGCGCTCCGGCGTACGCGACGCGTCCTCCGCGRCCTGGCGGGTACGGCCGGCGGCGGCCTTCTCCGCCACCCAGTCGACGTCGTGCGCGAGCCGCCCCTCGGCGATGTGGCCCGAACGCAGCCCGGCCACGTACGCCGTCGACACGTGCACGATGTGTGGCGACGCGCCACCGGCGCGGGCCGCGCGCAGCAGCTCCTGCACGCCGCCGATGTTCGTCGTGAACCCCTCGTCGACCGGCGGGTCGAACGACACCTCACCGGCGCAGTGGATCACCAGGTCGACGTCGGCCGGGATGTCCGGCATCGACGCCAGGTCCCCGTCGACGACCTCGACCCGGGCCGCCAGCTTCTCGACGGCCCCCTCGCCCACCTTCTCCCGCAGTGCCTTGAACGCGGGCTTGCGCAGCTGGCGCCGCAGCCGCGACGCCCCGTCCTGCCCGCCGCGGGGCCGTACCAGCGCGACGACCCGGGTGTCCGGGAAGTCCGACAGCAGGCGCTCCAACAGCGCCTCACCGACGAATCCCGTCACCCCGGTCATGTACACGCGCCTACCCGCGAGCCGCTCGCGCAGCCCCACCCGTCACCTCGTCTCTGCTCCGCTTCGTCGTGCACGCGCTCCGGCGCCGTCGTCCATCCCCTCCGACGACACCTCCGCGCGCACTCCTTCGCTCCGTGACTACCGCACCGACTCATCCGCTGGGCAACGGTAGGCGGCGATGGACCCACAGGCGGTGTCCTGGCCGAATCATTCGCGCGCGCGTGCTGCCCGAGCCGGAGTATGACTGGTCAAACTACCGGCCCACCGACCTGGCGGCGCCGGCACCCGGCCGCCGCGCCGCCAGCCGCGCCGTCAGCCGCCCCGACGGACGCCCGGCCCGATGCCCGGCACCCGCAGTCTGTACCGCGGGCGCCCACCGATCCGGTAGGCCCGCGCCGACCGGGCCCAACATCGCCGCCCCGCCCATCTCGGCCGGCTCCTCTTGCCCCGGTGTGGGCGATATCTCCCGGCCCCGGGCGGTGGCCGCGCCGTCAGCCGGCGGCGGCGGTGGTCGCCAGGGCGCGGGCCAGCCTGGTCGCCGCGGACGTGAGGCCCCAGCGTTCGGCCAGGGCCAGCACCCGGTCCGGGTCGGCCGGGGCAGCGGGCAGCGCGGTGCGCAGCGGGGGCAGCTGCACGTCCGGCACGACCCGCACGACCACCTCGGCCCGGTCCAGGTAGTCGCGGGCGGCCTCCAGCCGTCGCCGGGCCCCGGCCGGGAAGCCGTCCTGCTGGCCGGCGTCCAGCGCGGCCAGCGCGCCGGCGAGCGACCCGAACCGGGTCAGCAGCGCCGCCGCCGTCTTCGCGCCGATTCCCGCCACCCCGGGCAGCCCGTCGGACGGGTCGCCGCGCAGCGCCGCGAAGTCGCCGTAGGCCCGGCCCGGCACGCCGTAGCGGGCGGCCACCGCCGCCTCGTCGACGAGGGCGAACTTCTCCACCGAGTAGCGGACCCGCACCGGCACGTCGTCGCGGATCAGCTGGAACAGGTCCCGGTCGCCGGTCAGCACGTCCACCGGCCCCGCCCAGCCCCCCGCCGGCGGCCCCTGCCCCGGCGCCGGGTCGCGGACGGCCCAGCCGTCGCCGCCGTAGGGGAACCGGGTCGCGAGCGTGCCGATGACGTCGTCGGCCTCGAACCCGTCGGCCTCGGCGCGGGCGATGCCGAACGCGTCGAGCATGTCGTCGATGACCGGCAGCTGCGGCGTCAGCTCGTCGGGCACCTCCTCGACCTGCACGCCACCGTCGCCACCCGCGCCGGCCTCGGCCCCGCCGCCGTCGACGACCGGGGCCACGGGGGCGACGGGTACAGCCGCCGGCGCCGCGGCCGGTTCGAGCACCTCGGCGACCCGGTGCGCCTTGTACGACGCGACCAGCTCGACGCGGAACGCCGGGCGCCAGTCCGCGTCGAAGCAGCAGACCAGGTGCCGCGGCCGAAGGTCCAGGATCTGGCGGGCGAGCACGTCGAGCAGCCCCCGCACCGCGTTCACCGGCGTCCCGTCCGGTGCCGTCACCGACCGCGGGACGCCGTAGAACGCCCGGAAGTACAGCGACGGCGTGTCCAGCAGCGCCAGCCCACCGCCCCGCTCTGTCCCATCCACACCGCCCACCCTGGCATGGCCCACCGACAACCCGACAGCCCCGCCCGGTACGGACACACCCAGGCGACGCCCCGACCTCTCAGCCAGACGCCGCGCCTTTACCACATCCCGCTGGTTGCGTCACCCCCGGTAGCCTTCCACGTCTCCACGCATGCCTCCCACTAGCCCATTGGTGCCATCGCGCGAGGCAACTTCCTGACAGCCGCGGGCGTGGTCCAACGGCCGGCCGCTGGACCACGCCGCACCCGGCGGATCACCGGTGAACGGGCCGTCCGGCCAGGCCCTACGCTGCCCCTCGTGCTGGAAGATCTCGACCGCCACATAGTGCGGCTGTTGTGCAACGACGGGCGGATGAGCTTCACCGACCTCGCCAGGACCACCGGGCTGTCCGTGTCCGCGGTCCACCAGCGCGTCCGCCGCCTGGAACAGCGCGGCGTGATCACCTCGTATGCCGCGCAGGTCGACGCGGCGCTCGTCGGCCTGCCGCTGACCGCGTTCATCTCGATCAAACCGATCGACCCGTCGCAGCCCGACGACGCCCCCGACCGGCTGCGCCACCTCACCGCCATCGAGGCCTGCCACTCCGTCGCCGGCGAGGAGAGCTACCTGCTCAAGGCCCGCGTCGCCGCCCCCGCCGACCTGGAGACCCTCCTGCAACAGGTCCGCGCCGCCGCGAACGTCTCCACCCGCACCCTCGTCGTCCTGTCCACCCCCTACGAGGGCCGCCCCCCGGCGCTGTAGCCAGCCCTCCAGGCCCCGACCGCCGGTGCCCGCCGGCAGTGCCGACGGGCCGGCGGGGGCGGCGGGCTCAGAACCCGGACGGGCAGGAGCGGAACACCTGGGCCATGCCCCCGCAGAAGCTCAGCTGGGTCACCTTCCAGCCGCTCGGAGTCAGCACGAACCGGACATCGTTCGCGACAGGCCCGTCCAGCCCCGGCTCGTCCGGATAGCTGATCTTCACCTCGGCGCCGGCGTCCCGCGGGCTGAGGAAGACGACAGGCCCGACGGCGACCACCCGGACCGTGGCACTGGCCGTCGGCTCCTCCGACAGCCCCTTGTCCACGGACAGCCGGGCCCGGCCGTCGGTGTCGTCGACGGCGTCGAGCATCGCCAGCCCCGTCGACCCGTCGAACGCCCGGCGCGCGGCGGCTTGGACCCCCGCCACCGCCGAGCCCGGATCGGCCGGACCGGGTGGCGGCGGGCCGAGCGTCAGGTTCCGCGCGATCCGCAGCACGACATCCAGGTCCGTGCCGTTGACGCCCACCTCGACACGCGCGTTCTCACCGTCGATACCGTCGAACCAGTGCACGCCCCACGCGAAGTCCGGCTGGGGCCCGGGGAGATGCACCAAGGTCGCTGGGTGACCCGCGACCGTCACGTCCTCGTAGGTCACCCCCGTCTTGGCCGTCGTGCGCCGCTGTTCCTCCGGGGAAGGCCGATGCACCTGGCCGCGGCTCACGCCGACCTGGTACTGCGGCCCGTCGAGCCGGACCTTGTCCGCGGCGCGCACGGCCGCGACGTCGGACTGCGTCGCGAACCTCGCCGTCTGTGAGGCGAAAGCTGGCACCACCCGCCCGCTGGAGTCCCGCACCTCGCCGCCACCCGCGCCGAAGATGTCGCCGGTCTTCACCATGCCGTCGGGCAGCCAGCCGATCGTCACCCCGAACACCGCGGCCGGCCCCGTCGGTCGCTCGCCGGGCACGGCCGAGGACGGCCGGGCCGTCGACGCGACGACCTCCTCCTGGCCCGTTCCGGCCCCGCATCCCGGCAGGGCGACCATGGCGACAGCGGCCGCCACGGTCACGCCAGCCCACGCCCGCCGACGAGTCCCGGCCAGCCGTTCGGCGCTCGGCCTCGCGCCCACATTCGGCATCTGTTCGTCCCCTTCCGCCGCCTTCCGTGCCCTCAAGACGCGGCCGGACCCGGCCACGCTGACACCCTTCGCCGCGCCCCGCCGGGCATGGCAGCGGAGGGCGCGCTCAGCAGGCCAGCGACAGGGCCGGGACCTGCAGGGAGGCGATGTTGTCGCAGTAGCTGGCCCGGGTGACCTGCCAGCCTTCGGTGCCGCGGGCCACCGTCACCCCGATGGGCAGTGCGTCGGTACCGAGCGCCGTCGGCACCGTCGGGTCGGTGAACGACAGCAGCACGCTGGCCTGGACCGTGTCGGCGTCGACCCGGGTCATCGTGTCGACCGTGGCCTTCAGGGTGCTGGCGAGGCCGGGGAACAGCCGGGCCGTCTTGGCCCGGACCGTGAGCAGGTCCGGGCCCTCCTGCAGCGCGGCGGCCCACCGGTCGTCCGGCGTGCCGGCGGTGTAGACGGCCTCGATCGCGGCGCGCGCACTGGCCGCCGTCGCGGCGTCGACCGGGACCGGCGCCGCGCCTGGCGGCGTGTAGCCCGCGAGCGTGGGCATCGTGCCCAGCACGATGCCGTCGGCGATCCGGTGCGCCACCGCCGTGTCGGGATAGCTCGGCCCGTTCAGTTCGACCGACAGCACGATGCCGGTCGCGTCGACCCATTCCAGCGCCGTCTGGTAGCGGCTGGCTGCCGGCGGCGAGGTCGGCTGGCCGGACGGCGGCGAGGCGAACTGGGCCTCGGTGGCCGTGTCATGGCGCAGGACGAGCGCCGGCCGGCCGGCGACGGTGTCCGGCGTGACGTCGACGTTCCCGCCGCCGCCCTCCACGAACGAGTCGACGCTCTGCCTCATCGTGTGCACGTTCGTGGTGGTCTGCGACCGCCAGGTCACGGTCACCCAGGCCGCCGACGGGTTGGCGTCGGACCGGGCGTCGGTGGTGGCGAACAGGCTCCCGAACGTCGTCGGGTCGGCCGCGACGACACGGCGGGTCAGGTTCCCGGGAAGGCTCCCGGCCTGGCCCGGCGGCAGACCGTGCCCTGCGCCATCGACGGGGCCGTAGGCGGCGGTGTTCAGCTTGTGGGTCAGCCCGTCGGGCAACCAGGTCACGGAGAAGCCGCCGAAGGAGAACACAGGGGTCCTGGCGGGGACGACGCTCGCGCCTGTCCGCCCGGAGCCGGCCAGCAGGCCGACGGGAACGCCCACGCCGACGGCGACGAGGACGGCGAGTGCCGCGGCACCGGCGACCCGTGCCCGGTTGCGGCGGCGGCGGGCGCCGGCGCGGACAGCGCCGGGGAACGCCGGGGCGAAGACGCGCTGGGGCAGCTCGGTGGGCAGGGCACGCAGCCGCGTCCGCAGATCGTGGTCGGTGATGCTCATCGCGTGTCCTCCTTCGTCGCCTGCGCGGCCGTCGCCACTGGCGCCGCCGTCTGGGAGCGGGGTTCGTTCGTCAGGATGTCCGGCGCGCCGGGCGGTGCCATGGCGCGTACACGGCCCGAGACCACCGCCGGGTCCAGGGCCCGCAGGTGCTCGCTGGCCCGCAGTTTCGCCAGGCCGCGGGAGGCCTGGCTGCGTACCGAGCCCAGTGAGCAGCCCAGGGCGGCGGCGACGTCGGCCTCGGCCAGGTCGTCGATGTAGCGCAGGACGACGACGGCGCGCTGCCGCGGGGGCAGGGCGCGCAGGGCGCCGACCAGGCTGTCACGCTGGGTCATCCGGTCGGCGTGGTCGGGGCCCGTCGAGGCCACGTCGGCGGTCCATTCGCCGTCGACGACCAGCGGCACCTCGCTGACCCGGGCCCGCAGCCGCCGCCAGCGGCTGGTGGCGCCGTTGACCACCGCGCGGCGCAGGTAGGCGTCCTCACGGCCGGCGCCGATCTTGTCCCAGCGCAGGTAGACCCGTTCGAACGCCCCCTGGACGAGGTCCTCGGCGGCCGCCCAGTCGCCGCCGGTCAGCAGAACCGCGCTCAGCAGCTGCCGGTTGGCCGTCCTGGCCACGAACTCCTCGAAAGCCCGCTCATCATCCGCACGCACCCTCGGCTCCCCGCCTGTGTCCGTTCTGTCGCAGTCCAGACGCGCCAGCCGCGGCCCACGATGAGCCAGGGCCTCCTGAGCCGCACACGGCGGACGAGCAGGGCGGACGGCGCGCGGTCTCAGCCGGTGCCGCACGCCGTGGACGACCAGACCCGGGCCAGGGCGTGGCAGTAGCTCACAGCTGTGATCTTCCAGCCGTCGGCGGTGTCGACGAACCGCGCCGCCTCGTCCAGCTGGCCGGTCTCCTCATCGCCGGGAGTGGTGATGACCGGCCGCCTCACCGCGGCCTCGGTGTCGTTGAGGAAAACCACGTCGGCGTCGTCGAACTCCGCTGACCGGACATTCCGCGCGCCATCCGGGTCCGCCGCGAGCGCCTTCTCCAGCGCCGGTCGCAGGCGTGCCCCGTCGGCCACAGCGGCCAGGGCCTTGGTTCCGGCCGGGCTGTCGAAGGCGGCCCGCGCCGCCGCGCGTATCTGGTCGACAGCGGCGGGCCGGTCGGCCGGCCCGGGCGGCGGGCCGACGACCGCCGCGCGCGCGATCCGCAGCACCGTGGCCTGATCCGCCCCGAGAA
The DNA here is from genome assembly GCF_001854645.1 of Pseudofrankia sp. EUN1h. Lineage (NCBI taxonomy): Bacteria > Bacillati > Actinomycetota > Actinomycetes > Frankiales > Frankiaceae > Pseudofrankia > Pseudofrankia sp. EUN1h. Next base: position 54,635 of record NZ_MBLN01000049.1, read on the forward strand.
CCTCCACCGAGGTTCGGTCGCCGCCCGGTCCGTCCACCACCCAGTACACGAGGTACCAGCCGTTCTCCGGGTAGGCGGCCAGCAGCGCGGGCCGGGGGCCCACTGTCGTGGATGTCACGACCGAGGACGGCGGGCCCGCCTCGACCGACCGGCGCAGCTCCTCCAGGCTGCGCAGCCGGTCACCGTCACCGGAGCGGGTGACCGTCACCGTCACGGTTTCGCGCGGATCCTGCGTCCCCTCCCCGGTCTCGGGCCTGGAGAACCCGGCCTGATACACCCACCACTGGCGGTACGGAAAGTCCTGCGAGGTGCGGGCATAGTCGCCGCGCTGAGAGATCACGCCGTCCGGCAGCCAGCCGAGGGACACCCCGTAGACGGTCGCCCGCACCCCCCGCGCCCCGCCCGCCGCCACCACCGACACACGGTCGTCGTCGCGCAGTACCCGGGGCAGTGCCGTCACGCCGGCGGCGACCAGTGCCACGGCCACCGCGACGGTGACCCCGGCCAGCACCCAGCGCCGCCGCGGCGCCGACCGGCCACCCCACCGATGCCGATGCCGCCCGGCGCCGGCGACGACCGCGGCGCCGGCGGTCGCCGGCAGCTGGATGCCGCGGGCGGCCGCGCCGAACCCGGCCCGCAGGTGACGCTCGAACTCGGCGACCTCCGCGGGATCGGCGCAGGCCGTCGGACTGTCCGTCCTGCTCACAGGGACACCCCCTTCATGGGCACGGGCCGCGCGGACGCGGGCTGGACGTGTCGCGCCGGCGCCGCCCCGGACGGCGGCGCGGGGGGCAGTGCCGCTCCGGCCTCCGGGCCGAGCAGCTCGCGCAGCCGGGCCAGCCCCCGGGCGGCGTGGGTCTTGACGGTGCCCGGGCCGCAACCGAGCTCCGCGGCGATCCGCGCCTCGGACAGGTCGTCGAAATAGCGCAGCACGATCACCGCCCGCTGCTTCGCGGGCAGCCGGCGCAGTGCGCCGAGCAGGTCGTGGCGGTCGGTGGCCTGGCCGGCCTCGTCCGCCGGACTGGCATGCTCGGCGCCGTCGCCGGGAACGGCCGACCAGTCGACCAGTTCCTCCCTGGCCCGGCCACGCCACCGGAACCTGCTCGTCGCGGCGTTCACCAGGGCACGGCGCAGGTAGCTCTCCGGCTCGTCGACGTCGTCCCAGCGCCGGTAGGCCCGCAGCAGGACGTCCTGCAGCAGGTCCTCCCCGGCGTACCGGTCACCGGTGAGGAACACCGCGGTGCGCAGCAGAGCCGTCCCGCGGTCGGCGACGAACAGTTCGAACGACCGGTCGTCGCGGCGCGGCCGGCCGCCACCGTCCGGCATGTGCGTCCCCTTTCGCCGTTCCATCCCTCCCTCAGACGCCGCCGAGGCCGCCGCGGTGGACACACCCGCCACTCGCCGTGGTCTCGTCCAGCGCAGCCGGCCACGGCGCGGGCCTCAACCGTCCGGTTCATGATCGGGTGGGTTCTTCGGCGTCGTAGCGCCGAAGAACCCACCCGATCATGGTTGTGCGGCGGGGTCGCCACGGCGGACGGTCCGGGCGGCGGGAGACTCGGGGGCGTGACCAGCCGACCCGCGCCGCGGACGCCGGCCCGGCCGGCGCCGACCCGGCCCTCGGCCCGCCAGGACGAGCCCGGGCGCGCCGTGCTCTACCGCGGCGGCCATGTGCACAGCCCGGCGCACCCAGCCGCGACCGCGCTGCTGACCGTCGGCGACGTCGTCACCTGGGTCGGCGCCGACCCCGACGAGATCGGCGCGCCGGGGCCCGGCAGCGGCGTCGACGCGGTCGTCGACCTCGACGGGGCGCTCGTCACCCCCGCGTTCGTCGACGCCCACATCCACGCCACCGCCACCGGGCTCGCCCTCGGCGGCCTCGCCCTCGCCGCCGCGCCCACCCTGACGGCGGCGCTCGACGCCGTCGCCGCCGCGGCCCGCGCCCAGCCGGGCGCGGCGCTACTCGGCACCGGCTGGGACGAGACCCGCTGGCCCGAGCGGCGTGCCCCCACCGCCACCGAGCTCGAGGCGGCCGCACCCGGCCGGCTCGTCTACCTCGCTCGCGTCGACGGCCACACCGCCGCCGTCTCCACCGCCCTGGCCGCGGCGTCCGGCGCCGCCGGCCTGCCCGGCTGGCTCGGCGCCGGCCTGGCCCGCGACGACGCCCACCACGCCGCCCGCGTCCACGCCTACGCCACCATCAGCCCGTCCCAGCGCGCCGGCGCCTGGCGGCGGCTGCGGACCACCGCGGCCCGCCTCGGGATCGCCGCGCTGCACGAGATGGCCGGACCCGAGGTGTCCTCCGCCGATGACCTCGCCGCCCTGCTCGCCCACGCCGCCGCCGAACCCGGCCCCGCCATCCACGGCTACTGGGCGGGTGACCCGGCCGTCCTCGCCGACCTCGACCCCGACGGGCGGCTGGCCGTCGGCCTCGGCGGGGACCTGTTCGTCGACGGGTCGCTCGGCTCGCACACCGCCGCCCTGCGCGCCCCCTACGCCGACCGCCCCGGCCACCGGCCCGGCCCGATGCTCGACGCCGCCGCCGTCCGCGACACCGTGCTCACCGCGGTCGCCGCCGGCCGCCAGCCCGGGTTCCACGCCATCGGCGACGGCGCGCTCGACGTCGTCCTCGCCGGCCTGGACGCCGCCGCCGAGACCGTCGGCCGCGGCCCGGTCGCGGCCAGCCGGCCCCGGGTCGAGCACTGTGAGCTCGCCCATCCCGACCAGATCGTCCGGCTCGCCCGCGTCGGCGCCGTCGCGGTCGTCCAGCCGGCGTTCGACGCCGCCTGGGGCGGACCGGACGGCATGTACGCCGCCCGGCTCGGCGCGGACCGGGCCGGCGCGATGAACCCGTTCGCCGCGCTCACCGCCGCCGGGGTCAGCCTCGCGCTGTCCTCCGACGCGCCCGTCACCCCGCTCGACCCGTGGGGCGCCGTCCGCGCCGCCGCCGGCCACCACACCCCGGCGGCCCGCCTCGACCCGGTCACCGCGCTGCGCGCCGCCACCCACGGCGGCTGGCACGCCGCCCGCGCCGACACCGACGGTTCCGGCACCCTCGCCCCCGGTCACCCCGCCACCCTCGCCGTCTGGCACCTCCCAGCCGGCCTGGCCGGCGCGGCCGAACCGGCGAAGCCGGCCAGGCCGCCGGTGGCCGACCTGACCGGCCCGGACCCGGTATGCGCCCGCACCGTCCTGGCCGGCGCCGTTCTGTTCGACCTGTTCGGCGCAGGCGCCGATGGCTGACCACCCCCGCGAGCCCCTCCGGGGCCGTCCCGGCGTCCCGACCACCGAACCCCCGTCCGGCGTGGATACGTTGGTCTCATGTTGTGACTCCGGTTGTCGTCCGGACCGGGCCGCCGCCGCGTCCTGAGAAGGGACCCAGCCGGCGGAAGGGGACAGGATGCCCGACGGTGGCGCGGCGCCGCGCCGCGACGACCGGTCGTTCGAGGACTACGTGGCCGACCGCGGCATGACCCTGCTGCGCACCGCCGTGTTCCTCACCGGCGACCGGCAGGCGGGCGAGGACCTGCTGCAGGACGTCCTGCTGCGCACCTACCGGCGCTGGCGGCACATCGACGACCCCGACAGCTACCTGCGCCGGTCGCTGGCGAACGCCGCCGTCAGCCGGGCCCGGCGCGGGCTGAGAACCCGGGAGAGACTCGTCGACTGGGACGACCCCGGCGTCGACGAGCCCGCCGGGACCGCCGACGAGGCCAGCCAGGTCACCGACCGCCATGACCTGCTGAGCGCGCTGCGCCAGCTCACTCCCCGCCAGCGGGCGGTGATCGTGCTGCGCTACTTCGGCGACCTGTCCGAGGCCCAGGTCGCCGCCGAGCTCGGCTGCGCGCCCAGCAGCGTCAAGACCCACAACGCCCGCGGCCTGCTGCGCCTGCGCGCCCTCCTCGGCGCCTCGGCGCCCCCCCTGACCCCGTTGCTCGCGCCGTCCCCGCACCCGTCCTCGAAGGGAGCGACCACATGAGGGCGCCCGAACCGGCCGGCCAGGCCCCCGGGCCGGCCGAGCCCGCCGGGATGGCCGGGATGGCCGGGTTCGAACACCGCCTGCGCGCCGAGTTCGACGCCGCGGCGGCCGGCATCATGCCGCCCGCGCCGACCGGCGCCGCCGTCATCACCCGCCGCCGCCACCAGCGCCGGGCCGTGACCGCCGTGATCGCCGTCGCCGCCGCCGTCGCGCTCGTCACCGGCGGCGTCACCGTCCTGACCGGCGCGACCCGCCACGCCGCCCCGGCGACCGTCCCCGCGCACACCCAGCCCGAGACCCGGGTCCGCCTGTACGGCGTGACATTCGGTTGGCTGCCCCCGGGGGTCGCCCGCTACGACGACACCGTCACCGTCCTCGGCCCGACCTCCAACCAGGCCGGCGCCAGCGTCCGGACGGGACCGACGATCCAGCAGGAGCTCGGACTCGCCCCCGTCGCCGAGGTCGACCAGGCGCTGGCCGGCGGCGACCCGCCCAGCCCCGCGACCACCTACACCGTCGCCGTGCTGCGCGTACAGCCCGATCCGGCGACCGGCACGTCCCCCGAACCGGGCATCGAGCTGAGCCGCCAGTGGGACCGCTTCGAGATGTTCTCCCGTGACTGGACGGCGACCGAGGTCTATTCCCCTGGCATACCCGCCCGGTCCACGGTGCTCATCCGCCGCAACGCCCGGCCGTCCGGCCCGTCCTCCAGCCCGTCCGGCGACATCCCACCCGTGTCCTACGCCCTGTACGTCCACGTCCCGGGCGCCCCCGCCGGAGTGATCGTCACCGGTCCGGACCCGGACACGATCGGGCGGATCGGAGTCGCCGCCACCGTCGACCCCCAGCCAGCCGTCGCGCCGGCACAACGCGCCTCGGCCCTCGCCGGGATCCGCCAGGCCGCACGCGCCGCGTTCGACGGCCCCACCGGCGCCGCGATGCTCACCGCCCTCACCGCCCCCGACCAGGCACGCCCCGCACTGACCGAGGCCCTGTCGAAGCGGGGACCGCGGATCCACGACCTGCGGCTCGTCGGGCTCGGCGAGGTGGGCGACGACCGGCTGGGCGACGACCGGCCCGACCCGCAGTTCCTCAGCCCCACCGAAGCCGAGGTGACGGCGAGAATCGACCTGCTCACCGCCGACGGTCAGCGGCACGCGGCCATACCCGTCGACCTGCGTCTCGTCCTCACCGGCGGCCGTTGGAAGGTCACGACGGCGAGCTACTGCGCCGCGCTGACCCCCGTGCTGCGCTGCCCGACCATCCCCTGAGGGGCCGGCAGCTCTGATCCGGCCCACGCGGTGCCACCCACGACCACAAGAACAAACATGTGTCACAGAACGTTACGAACACCACGGTGAGTGTTCACGAGGGCGGCCGGGTGGCGCGGGTCGCCACAGGGACAGGCGGATCCGGACAGCGGGGGAGCGGGCCGCAAGGGGCACGGGGATGGGCAGGACGGGCACTCCCGCCCACCAGATCCGTTCTGTCCAGCACACTGGGACCGTGACACCGCCGTCCGCCGCCTCCGCGCGCACCGGCCCGCCACCTCCGGTCGAGTCCCGCCCCGGCGGCCCCGCGACCAAGGGAACGGCATCCGGCGTCGCCACCGTCCCCGCCCGGCCCCGGCGGCGACGCCTCCGGCCACCCAGGGCCGCGACGCTCGCCCGCGCCGTGGCCGCGCTCGCCGCCGGGGCCGGCCTCTACCTGGCGTTCCCGCCGGTGGGTGCCTGGCCGCTCGCGCCCGTCGCCGTCGCCGCCCTCACCCTGCTGGTGCGCGGCCGGCGGCTGCCGTCCGCATACCGGATCGCCTTCCTGTTCGGCCTGGGTTTCTTCCTGCCGCTGCTGCGGTTCGTCTCGTTCGTCGGCGACGACGCCCTCTACGCCCTGGCGATCGGCGAGGCCGCGATCCTCGCCGTCGTCGGCCCCGCGACCGTGCTCGCCCTGCGGCTGCGCGCCGGCTACGCCTGGGCCGCCGTCGCCTGCGTCTGGGTCGGCCAGGAGGCGCTGCGCGGCCGCGCGCCCTTCGGTGGCTTCCCCTGGGGCCGGCTCGCGTTCAGCCAGCCCGACGGGCCCTACACCCCGCTCGCCGCCGTCGCCGGCGCCCCGGCGATGACGTTCGCCGTCGCCGCCACCGGCGCGCTGCTCGCGCTCACCCTGCACACCCTCGTCACCACCGGCCGCGCCGCGCTGGCCGCCCACCTGCGCGTCCCCGACGTCACCACGCCCCCCACGGCCGTCCCCGTCGCCGTGCCCACCCAGCGACCCGGCGACGGCGACACCGACCGCCTCCCGGCCGCCGGCCGGCACCGCCGGGCGCTCGCCCTCGGCGCCGCGCTGCCCGCCGCCGGCATCGCGGCACTCGCCGCCGCCGGCCTCGCCGTCCCGCTGCCCACCGCGCCCCAGGACGGAACCCTGCGGGTCGCCGCGATCCAGGGCGACGTCCCCGAACCCGGCGGCCTCGACGCCCTCGGCGAGAAGTTCCAGGTCACCCGCAACCACGTCGACGAGACGCTGCGCCTCGCCGCCGACGTCGCCGCCGGTCGCACCCCCCGGCCGGACCTGGTCGTCTGGCCGGAGAACTCCTCCGACGTCGACCCGTTCGTCGACCGCCGCGCCGCGGCGCTGCTCGACGAGGCCGCCCGCGCGATCGGCGTCCCGGTCATGCTCGGCGCCGTCCTCGACGGCCCCGGCGCCGGCCACGTCCGCAACGCAGGCCTCGTCTGGACCGCCGACGGCTGGGCCGGCCAGCTCTACGTCAAGCACAACCCCGTCCCGTTCGCCGAGTACCTCCCCGGCCGGGCCATCCTGCAGAAGGTCATCACCCGGTTCGCGACCGAGATGCCCAGCGACTTCGTCCACGGCACCGGCCCCGCCGTGCTGCCCGCCGCCGGCACCACCATCGGCGACGTCATCTGCTTCGAGGTCGCCTACGACGGCAACGTCCGCGCCTCCGTCGACCAGGGCGCCCGCCTGATCGTCGTCCAGACGAACAACGCGTCCTTCGGCCGCAAGGGCGAAAGCCAGCAGCAGCTCGCGATGACCCGGATCCGTGCCGTCGAACACGGCCGGGCCACCATCCAGGTCTCCACCAGCGGACAAAGCGCCATCATCACCCCCGACGGCACCGTGCTCGCCCAGACTGGCCTGTACGAACCCGGGATACTCTCCGCCGAGCTGCCACTGCGCACCGGCCGCACTCTGGCCGACCGGGTCGGGGCCATCCCGGAGGCGGTCGCGACCGCCCTGGCGGCGGCGGCCATTATGACTGGGATCGCTACCGGGCGCCGGCGCCCACGGCCCGCCGGCCAAATCCCTTCCGGCGCAGGGCACCCCGGCCCCGGCGCCACCCCGCGGGACACCCCCGCCCCGCGGGCAGGCCACCGGCCCGACGGCYGTGGACCAGAAAGGAGCGGCGTGGACGCCCACCGGGTAGTCGTCTGCGTGCCGACGTACAACGAACGGGAGAACCTGACCCGCACCGCGCTGCGGCTCCGCGAGGCGAACCCGACCGTCGACCTGCTCGTCATCGACGACAACAGCCCCGACGGCACCGGCCAGATCGCCGACGAGCTCGCCCGCGAGGACGCGCAGATCCACGTCCTGCACCGCGCCGGCAAGTCCGGTCTCGGCTCCGCCTACGTCGCCGGTTTCTCCTGGGCGCTGCGCCACGGCTACGACGTCATCGTCGAGATGGACGCCGACGGCTCCCACCAGCCCGAGGAGCTGCCCCGCCTGCTGGCCCGGCTGAACACCGCCGACCTGGTCATCGGCTCCCGATGGGTCCGCGGCGGACAGGTCCGCAACTGGCCACGCAGCCGGCTCGTCCTGTCCCGCGGCGCGAACCTCTACGTCCGCGCCGCTCTCGGTATCCCGACGCGTGACGCCACCGCCGGCTACCGGGCCTACCGGGCCGAGGTGCTGCGGGCCCGTGACCTCGACGCGATCCAGTCGCAGGGCTACTGCTTCCAGGTCGACCTCGCCTGGACCGCCTGGCGCGGCGGTTTCCGCGTCGCCGAGGTGCCCATCACCTTCGTCGAACGCGAACGCGGCGCGTCCAAGATGAGCCGTTCGATCATCATCGAGGCGTTCTGGCGCACCGCGCTGTGGGCGCTCGTCTCCGGCCGCCGCGGCCCGGCGCCCCGCCCGGTACCCGCCACACCGGTCAGCGTCCCCGCGCCCGCCACCGAGCCGGCGCTCGTCGCGGCGACCGCCGCCACCCCGCCCACGCAGCCGACCAAGCCCACGATCGCCACGGGCGGCATCGCGATCAACGGTTCGGCCGCCAGCCCGGCGCCAGCCTCGGCCGCCACCGGCGGCGCCACGACGAACGCGGCGACACTGCCCGCTCGGGACGATCCCAGCCTGGCGCCCTGACCGGGCCGCGCCCCGCGGACAGCGGGCGGACCCGTCGCACCGGACAGCAAAAGGGGCGTGGCCTCAGCGCCACGCCCCTTGCTGCCGCGGCCGCCGCGTCGCGTCCGCTACTACCTGATGCACACTTACGTACTTACTCGCTCGCTCCGCTGACCCCTGCACAGGGCCGTGCCCGACGAAGAAGCCCCGAGGGTCACCCCCCGGGGCAGTCAGCTGGCCCGACCCGCCGGGCAGCCACCCCAAGGGATGGCCGACCACGGACGGCCTCGCTACCCGTCAGCTGGCCTGGCGGCTGTCCCCACGCAGGACGGCCAGCCGCTCCGCCAGGACCTCCTCCAGATCCGCCGTCGTCCGGCGCTCCATCAGCATGTCCCAGTGGGTACGCGGCGGCTTGGCCTTCTTCGGCTCCGGCCGCTCCCCGTCGAYGATCACCGACGCCTCGCCGCACACCCGGCACTCCCAGACCGAGGGCACCTCGGCCTCGGCCGCGAACGGCATGGTGAACTGGTGGCCGTTCGGACAGTCGTACGAAGCTGTCTGGCGCGGAGCAAGCTCCGTGCTGCGGTCGGTCTCGTAGGACACCGCGCCGAGACGGCTGCCCCGCAGAACGCGCTCGCCCATAGAACCCCTCCGAGCGTTGATTACCGGTGTCTCACTTCTCCGAACGTCGGAGCCAGCCGAGACGTTCCCACAACGGAAGGGTCGGTAACGAGACCGTGGCCACACTGCGTGTTCGCACGCTCACATCGATTGCACCGCAAGCCGGCAGCAGGACGCATCTCGGCCTACTCGCCCTCGGCCGCTGCGCCATCGGCGCCGCCGCGCTCACCCGCCCCGTCACCGCCCTGCGCGCCACCGGCGTCGACCGGGTGACCGCCGAGAGCACCGCCTGGGCCGCCCGCCTCCTCGGCGGCCGCGACCTCGCCCTCGGCGGCGGCCTCCTGCACGCCCTCGCCCGCCGCCACCCCACCAGCGGCTGGGTCTGGGCCGGCGCCCTGTCCGACACCGTCGACGCCGTCGTGCTGACCACCGCCGCCGCCCGCCGCCAGGTCTCCCCGGCCGCCGGCGCCCTCGCCGCCCTGCTCGGCGCCGGCGCCGTCGCCTGGGCCGCACCCGCCCTCACCGCCACCCCGGACGAGCCAGCCACAGCGGTCATCGACTAGCCCCACCGGGCTCACGGCTGGCCCGGCAGTGCCCCCGCGCCCTGGCTTGGCCATGGGCTTGATCGTCGGTCGTGTACCGGAATCCGAACGAGCGCGAGCTCGGAACTCGGATCGAGGTACACATGTGGCGATCTTCGTGCCAGTCACCAGGGGAACGTCACTGTGATCGGCACCAGGCACGCGGCACCGGCGCTCGTCGGACGTCGGACGTCGGACTAGGGAACCCCCCACAGCCACACCGTGCCGTTCTCCTCCCCGGTCGCGACGACGTTCCCTGGCTTCAGATCACGGTGGATCACCCCGGCCGCATGGATCGCCGTCAGCGCCGACGCGACCGCGAGCCGCTTGTGAGCTCCGCCGGCGGCAACGGCCCGTCCGTGCGCACGGCGGCGAACAGCGTCGGCCCGTCGATGAACTCCGTCACCAGATACGGCCGACACCCCGCAGAGCTGACGTCGATCACCTCGGCCGTGCGGAACCTGGCCACCCGCTGCGCCGACCGCGCCTCCGCAGGAACCGCTCCCGGAACTCGGGGATACGCGCCAGATCCGGCCGGATCACCTTCAACGCCACCAGCGGACCCACGCCGTCCAGCGCACCGCCCACGCCGGCGGCCTCGCCGGAACCGTCGGCGGCCCGGCGGCGTGCCAGCTACACGCTGCCCATGCCGCCGTCACCCAATCGGCCCAGCAGGTCATACGGACCCACCGACCTCGGGTCGTCCTCGTCCAACGGCAGGCCCGACACCACCGGCGAACCTCAACCCCCCGGGCCGCGAACGGCCCCGCCCTCGCGAACCGCCCACACGGCCACATCCGCACTTGATCACAAGAAGACCGACACCGGCCGTCCTGCGTGCTACCACTGACCTTCACCACCGACCCGGCGCCCTCACGAGGACCCAACCGCCCCCGACCCGGATCCGCGTCGGCGACGCCACACCACGGGAATGCCAGTAATGGCGGGACCGCTGCACCATGTGACGGTCGACGACCACGCCAGACACGCACTGGAGCAGTCCCGCCAGGACATCCGCGACCGTCAGCTACCGCCCGCCAGCCAAGGCCAGAAGATGGAGAAGCCGCGACGACGGCGCACCGCGCCGACACCCCGCGGGTACCCACAAACGGCAGGGCCACGGCAACCCGTCCCGACGACCGACGCGACGTCGTCCACCGACAGGAGCACCATGACCGACAGCCAGAGCAGCACCCCGCGCGCCGCCGACGAGAAGGTCGTACGCGACGACACCGAGTGGCGCGCCCTGCTCGACCCGTCCCGCTACGCCATCCTGCGCCAGGCCGCCACCGAGCGGCCCTTCACCGGCGCCTACACCTACTCCAAGGACACCGGCACCTACCTGTGCGGCGGCTGCGGCAACCCGCTGTTCACCTCCGACACCAAGTACGACTCCGGCTGCGGCTGGCCCAGCTTCTACCAGCCGATCACCGAGGGCGCCGTCGAGTACATCGAAGACCGCACCCACGGCATGCTGCGCACCGAGGTCCGCTGCGGCCGCTGCGGCTCCCACCTCGGCCACGTCTTCGACGACGGCCCAGCCCCCACCGGCCAGCGCTACTGCATGAACAGCCTCGCGCTCGACCTCGACACCACGACCAACACCACCTGAGCCCAGCCGCCCAACCACAGCAGCCCCTACACCAGCCTCGGCCCGGCGTCGCGCCCTTCGCCACCAGCACCCGGATCTGTGGACGGCCCGCCGGCATCCACAGCGGGGCTCGCCGGCACCGGCCCACCTCCACGCCAGTCCGTAGCGTGACCCACCGGAGGACCACACAGGCGCACCGACCCATCACCCGGCTCCCAGGACCCCGGAGCCGCGACCCGCCAGCCCGGCAACCCCGCCCGGCCGGCAACGCAGGGGGCGTTCCACCGCACAGCGGGAGACGCCAATGAGCAAGCACCGCGGCCCCCGGACCCGGCCGCGCAGCACCCTCACCATCACCCACGCCACCACCGGCCACACCCACGCCGCCAGAACCCACAACGCCACCCCGGCCGTCGGCCCCAACCGGCTCATCAACACCGAACACGAACTGGACCGCCTCTGCGACCAGTTCGAGCAGCGCTACACCGCCGTCCTGGACGCCACCATCGCCGAACACGGCTGGGCCCTCCAAGGAGTCGGCGACGACCCGTGCCTGCCGCGCCACGTCTACACCATTGGCCTGACCGGCTACGACCATCCCGAACTCGTCGTCGTGGGCCTGCGCACCCACCCCGCCGCGCACCTGCTCAACACCCTCGGCGAACAGGTCCGCGCCGGCACCCGCCTCACCGGCCGCCGCCAGTGCGCCGACTTCCCCGGCTGGCCACGCCTCGCCCTCCTCGACGTCGACCCGGGAGCCTCCGCCGACCTCCTCACGTTCGCYAACCGCCGCTACCAGCCCCCCGACGGCCCACCCGTCGACGCCCTGCAGATCGTGTGGTGCGACGCCACCGGCCAGTTCCCCTGGGAACCCGGCTGGGTCCTGCCCCACGACACCCAGCCAATCCTGTACTACCCCCTCGATCCCTTCGCCGCCCTCGACGACGAGGACGAGGACCGTCACCCCGCCACCGGCTGACCACCCTCGACCCCAGCGAACCGGTCTCCCGGACAAGGCGGCCCATCCCGCCGGGGGACCGGTCCCTACAGTGGCCGCCATGCCACGGACCGAGGCGACCCGCCTGCCCGAGCTGATGTCCCACGACCGCGCCGACCTCGACCGGCTGCTCGCCTCCACCGTCGTCGGCCACGTCGGGTTCATCGACGACGGCCACCCCGTCGTCCTACCCACCGCGGTCGTCTACTGGGACGACCAGATCGTCATCCACGGCTCGACGGGCTCCCGCTGGCTGCGCGCGATCGCCGCCGGCTGCCCCGTGTCGGTCTCCATCGCCGCCATCAACGGCGTGCTCATCGCCCGCTCCGCCTTCGAGTCGGCGCTCCTCTACCGCGGCGCCGTCCTGTTCGGCGCCTTCACACCCCTCACCGGCACCGACAAGGAAACCGCCCTCGACGTGCTCACCGACCGGATCATCCCCGGCCGCGTCGCCGAGCTACGCCGCCCCACCGCCAAAGAACTCGCCGCCACGCTGCTGCTCGCCATGCCGATCCGGCAGTGGTCGATGCGCATCCTCGACGACTGGCCCGACGACCCCGCCGACGACGTCACCGGACCCGCCTGGGCCGGCCAGGTCCGCTTCGGCGCGCCACCCCTCACCGTCCTCGACGCCCCCGACCTGCGCCCCGGCATCCCCGCACCCAGCTCCGCCATCGCCATCACCGGCATCCACTGACCCCCGGACCAGCAGACCACCAGCTCGCCGCGACCACCCAACGGCTCCGTATCCCCAAGCGGCTCCGCACCGGAACCCCGCCCGAGGTATCCCGCACATCGACGGGGGAGCGGCAGACCCGCCGGGGGACTATCGAACCGCCACACACCCGGATGTACGACCATCTCGCCGAAGGGGACACAGTGACCGACGACCCCTGGCACACCGAACGCCTCGACCTCGACGCCTACCTCACCCGCATAGGCGTCCCAGCCAGGCCACCGGCACGCGCCGCCCTCGACGAACTCCACGAGGCCCACGTCCGTACCTTCACGTTCGACAACATCGACGTGCTCCTCGACCAGCACCCCGGCATCGACCTCGACGCCGTCCAGGACAAGTTCGTCCGCCGAGGCCGCGGCGGCTACTGCTTCGAACACGCCACCCTGCTCGCCGCCGCCCTGGACCGCCTCGGCTACCACGTCGAGCGCCGCCTCGGCCGCGTCGGCGACCCCACCGCGCCCCGCACCCACTGCGTCCTCGTCATCCACGACCTCAACGACACACCACTGCTCGCCGACCCGGGCTTCGGACTGAGCCTGCTGCGCCCACTCCCACTCACCGACGGCGCCACCGACGACGACCACGCCGGCCTCGCCTACCAGCTCCGCCAGGTACCCATCGGCGACGGCCACGGCTGGGCACTGCACCGCTGGCGCGACGGCGACTGGGAACTCATGCACACCCACGACGAGCTCCCCGTCCACCCCACCGACCTACAGATCGGCCACCACTACACCAGCACCCACCCCACCAGCCACTTCCGCCACGGCCTCATGCTCACCCGACACGGCGACGGCCAGCACACCGCCATCACCCACAGCACCATCACCGTCCGCCGCCCCGGCCAGCCCACCGAACACCGCGACATCGACACCGCCGAGCTACGCGACCTACTCCGCCACCMCGCTGTCCCCCTCACCGACGACGAGGAACAGCGCCTCCTCGACCGCATCGCCGAACTGCGCGCCGCATCCCGCCCCTGACAGTCCGCAGACCGCCACAGACCGCCCGCTGGCCCAGGCTGACCGAAGCCGAAACTCCAGAACCCGGACCTGTGTCCCACCTCCAGGTCCCGACCCACGCCAGCTACTTGCAATCTTGGAAAGCACTTCTGCGCCCGACCCCGGCGAGGCCTCGGCGGCACTGGACGAGGCACTGCGGTCCCAGGCCAGGCTCACCGCCAACCTCCGACTCCCCAGCTGGTTCTTCGGATCCATCGCAGTGGCCATCGCCGGCCAGATCCTCACCACCGCGACCGGCCTCGTCATCGACTCCACACAGGCCCGAGCCGCCCTCGCAGCCGGGCTCCTGCTCTTCGCCCTCGTCGCCACAACCCAGGTCGCCCGGTTCCGCCGCACCAACGGCGTCTGGATACACGGCCTCGTCAGCCGCGTCGTCCTCGGCAGCGCCACCACCACGTCACTGATCTACGCAGCCGCCCTGGCAGGCTCGCTCTGGGCCGGCTACGCCGGCCACTGGTGGCTCAGCGCCGTGTGCGCCGCCGCCGGAGGCGCCGGCTACGCCGCCAGCGGGACACACTGGCTACGCCTCTACAGGACAGACCCGCAAACCAACACCCGGGCCGAGTCGCTGCGCTGGGCCGTCGCCGCGATCATCCTCGCGGTCACCGGGCTGCTTCTCCTCATCCTGGGAAGCTGATGCTCGGCCTCGACCCCCACCTACAGGCACCCGCACGCCTCAAACTCATGAGCCTGCTCGCCGCCGTATCCGAAATGGAGTTCTCCACCCTCCGCGACGAACTCGACGTCAGCGACTCCGTCCTGTCCAAGCACGTCACCGCACTCGTCCACGCCGACTACGCCCGCAGCCGAAAGGGCATCCACCTCGGCCGGCGCACAACCTGGATCTCCACCACACACACGGGCCGGGCCGCCCTCGGCGAACACGTCACCGCCCTGCGCGCCATCATCGCCGGCATCGACTGAGCCCCCGCCGACCCCGCGCCCCGCCGGAAGTGGGCGACCGTGCGGCATCCAGGCCGGGAACCCCACCCCCCGACCGTCGCCGCACCCGACGGGAGACCAAGACCCACCGGCGCCAGGGCCACGCCAACRGGGGAGCCAGTGCCGCCGTAGTCAGGTGGCCGCACTACCCACCCAACGCCACAGCAGGGCCTGAGACCGACACACCCCCGTCCACCGGAATGTCCACGGCCAGGACACCCGGACGGCCCAGGTCCTGGCCCTGATGGACCGTCACCCTCGCCGGCGGGGACACCAACCCCAACGCACGCAGATAGCCACCCAACGCCGCCGCCGCGGCACCCGTCGCCGGGTCCTCGACAACCCCACCCGGCGGGAACGGGTCACGGGCATGAAACGTCACCTCGTCCGCCCGCCACACAAGCTGCACCGTCGTCCAGCCCTCCACCGCCATCAGCTCCGCCAACCGGTCGAAGTCGTAGTCCAACGCCGCCAGCCGCCCCCGCGAACCCGCCGCAACGATCGGATGGAACGCCCCCGCATAACCGACCCGCGGTGGCAGTGCCGGATCGAGATCCTCCGGCGCCCAGCCCAACGCCGCCAGCAGCTCCGCCAACGACCCGGCCGACACCGGCGCCACCCGCGGCGGCACGCTCGTCAACGTCGCGACCACCCCCGCGTCCGTCACGGCCGTACCGACCTGCACCAGCCCCGCCGCCGTGTCGAAGACCAACCCACCCGTTCCGTGCCGATCCGCGTAGGCCACCGCCGACGCGATCGTCGCGTGCCCGCAGAACGG
This sequence comes from Pseudofrankia sp. EUN1h, assembly GCF_001854645.1. Taxonomy (NCBI): domain Bacteria; kingdom Bacillati; phylum Actinomycetota; class Actinomycetes; order Frankiales; family Frankiaceae; genus Pseudofrankia; species Pseudofrankia sp. EUN1h. Next base: position 70,238 of record NZ_MBLN01000049.1, read on the forward strand.
CACCTCCGCCTGCGGGCTGAAATACCGCACGTCGAACCGGCCGCCGCCCCGCCCGACCAGGAACGCCGTCTCCGAATAGCCGACCTCCGCCGCGATCCGCAGCATCTCCGCGTCGGACAACCCGACCGCGTCCAACACCACCCCCGCCGGATTCCCACCCTCCGGCGACGACGTGAATGCCGCGTACCGCAACACCTCGACGCCCGCGACGCCCGCCACCAGTACCAACTCCCATCCGCTCACGAGCTCCAACGACCAGATCCGGCCACCGCGCACGTCACCGAACACCACGCCGACGCCCGAACACGGTGCCACCAGTCGCACCCCGACAACAGCCAGCCAGCACCACTTCTCATCCCCGAACCCACCCCGAGCCGCATTCCGGTGCCCCCACAGTCCCGCGCCAGCGGCGACCACGGGTGAGAGCCCGAGCCGTCGGCGCGCCGCCAGACCGCCAGACCGACGCCCGTTCCCAACCGCGGAAAAAACCCCACGCCACCAGCGGTTTCGCCACTCTCCCCCAAGCGCCGATAAGGAACATTATGTCAAGTACAGGGGAGTAGAGCCGGACCCTCGCCACCCCGCCAGACAGACCGCCCGCGAGCAGCCCGCCCCGCAGGCCGTCCTCGAAACAGACCGGTCACGCAGCCCGACCACCAGAAGATGATCCAGAACCAGAAGATGATCAAGCCGCTCCCCCGGTCGATGCGGATTTCTTGATCACCAAGATCAAGTGCGCCGATGCCTGCTCGTCAACAGTGTTGATTATCTTGTCGGGGGACGCCGCCACGCTTGCCCGGGTCCGGAATCCCGGCGCGGCCACCGGTGACGACCGCACCTCGTTTCGATGTCGCGTCGTTTCGATGTTTCGATCCGCCGTATGCGGCCGGCCTGACACCGGCCGATGTCGCCGACGTACGGGGGGAGGGAAACACCCAGCAGTTACCGACCGTCAATACCGGCGTAACCGAATTCCGGACGGCCGACCGGTGAAGAAACCCACTGACGGCCGGGTTGGCCTCCCCGCGGCGGCTGGGCGGCGACCATCCGGACGCGGCGAATCCGGTCCCCCGGACAGTCACCCGCGGGGCGCACGAGGAAACGTGAGGAAACGCCTGCCCGAGAACTCGAGAATTCTCCCGGACGCCCGGCCGCGCCCGCCTACTCTGATGGAGGTACGGCGAGCCTGGGAGCGGCTCCTCCCGATGGCCGCCCCACCGGCGCCGACAGAGGCTGGCTTCCCGTCGCCGCCCGGCCCCGAACGGACGCTCCGGACGCTCTCGAGGAGTCAGCATGGTCGAACCCGCCACGGACGAGTTCCCCGGCGTCGACGGCCTTGACGGCCTTGACGGCCTTCCCCGGCAGGCCAGGCGGACCCCGCGAAACCCTCAGGAAACCGAGCCCAGAACGGGCCGCGGAATACAGGTATCCCGCCGCCACACGACCCCGGACGCGCATCCCTACGACGAGGTGACCTGGGAGCAGCGGGACGTGGTTCTGACCGGCCGGGACGGCACGGCCTATTTCGTCGAGCGCGGCGTGGAGTTCCCGGACTTCTGGTCCACACACGCCTCCGACATCGCGACCAGCCGGTACTTCCGGGGCGTCCCCGGCACCCCCGGCCGCGAGCGGTCGCTGCGCCAGCTCGTCGACCGGGTGGTCGGCGCTCACACCGCAGCGGGACGGTCCGCCGGCTACTTCGCCTCCGACGAGGACGCGCTGGCGTTCGAGCACGAGCTGACCTGGCTGCTCGTGCACCAGGTCTTCAGCTTCAACAGCCCGGTCTGGTTCAACGTCGGCACGCCGGCTCCCCAGCAGGTGGCGTCCTGCTTCATCCTCTCGGTCGACGACTCCCTCGAATCGATCATGGACTGGTACCGGGCGGAGACGCTGCTGTTCCGCGGCGGCGCCGGGGTCGGAGTGAACGTGTCCCGGCTGCGGTCGTCACGGGAGCTGCTGTCCTCGGGCCGCCCCGCGGCGGGCCCGGTGAGCTTCGTGCGCGGCGCGGACGCCACCGCCGGCGCCATCCGGACCGGCAACGCCACCCGGCCCGCGGCGAAGATGGTCGTCCTGGACGTCGACCATCCCGACATCGTCGACTTCGTCGAGTGCAAGGCCCGCGAGGAGACCAAGATCCGGGTACTTCGGGACGCCGGGTTCGACCTGGGCGTGGGCGGGCGCGACCTGGGCTCGGTCCAGTTCCAGAACGCCAACAACTCCGTGCGGGTCAGCGACGCGTTCATGCGGGCCGTCCTCGACGACGCCCCGTTCGCGTTGCGGGCGCGCCGGGACGGCCGGACCGTCGAGACGGTGCGCGCCCGTGAGCTGTTCCGGGCGATCGCGCGGGCGGCCTGGGAGTGCGCCGACCCAGGGCTGCACTACGCCGACACGATCGACGGCTGGCACACCTGCCCGCAGTCCGGGCCGATCTCGGCGAGCAACTCGTGCAGCGAGTACATGCACCTGGACGACTCGGCCGCCACGCTCGCGTCGCTGAACCTGATGCGCTTCCTGCGAGCCGACGGCGGCTTCGACGTCGACGGGTTCGTCGCCGCCGTCGAGCTCGTCCTGCTGGCGCTGGACATCGCCGTCGGATTCGGCGAGCTCCCGACACCGCGGATCACCCAGGTGACCCGTGACCATCGGCAGGTGGGCGTCGGGTACGCCAACCTCGGCGCGCTGCTGATGGCGATGGGGTACGCCTACGACTCGACGGAGGGCCGGGCAACGGCGGCGGCCGTCACCTCGCTGATGACGGCGGTCGCCTACCGGCGCTCCGCGCAGCTCGCCGCCGCGCTCGGCGCGTACGAGGGCTTCGCCCGCAACGCGGCCGCACACCGCCACGTCGTCGGCCGCCACGCCGAGGCCAGCGCCCAGGCCTGTCCCGCGGGTCCGGCCGACGCCGCGATCCTGGACGTGGCGGCCGCCGAGTGGGAGCGGGCCCGGGCGCTCGGCGCGCGCCACGGCTGGCGCAACGCCCATGTCAGCCTGATCGCGCCCACCGGGACGATCGGCCTGGTCATGGACTGCGACACGATGGGCATCGAACCCGATCTCGCCCTGGTCAAGACCAAGAACAGCGCGACCGGTTCCGTCATGCGCCTCGTGAACCGGACCGTGGCCCGGGCGCTGCGGGCGCTCGGGCACGGCGAGACGGCCGTCGCCGCGATCGTCGCGCACGTCGCCGAGCACGGCCATGTCGCCGGCGCCCCCGGCCTCGCGCCCGAGCACCTGACCGTGTTCGACTGCGCGGTCGGCGCGCGGTCGATCGCACCGTTGGGACATGTGCGGATGATGGCGGCCGTCCAGCCGTTCCTGTCCGGGGCGATCTCGAAGACGGTGAACCTGCCCGCGTCGGCGACGGTGGACGACGTCGAGCGGATCTACCTGGAAGGCTGGCGGCTGGGGCTGAAGGCGCTCGCGGTCTACCGGGACGGCTGCAAGGTCGGCCAGCCCCTGTCCGCCTCGACCTCGACGACGGGCTGACGGCCCGGGGCGCCAGCCCGCGGTGGACGGTCACCGCGCGGGCGCCGCCGCATGCCGGGCGAACTGTCGGTGGCCTGTGGCACATTGCGGACATGCCGGAGCGCCCACCCGTACCGCGCGAGATGGTCAGCCGCCTTGGCGCCCTGCTGACCGGGTTCCCCGACTGCGTCGAGGAGGACGCCTGGACCGGCGTGCGCTGGCGCGTCGGGCAGGCCACGGTGGCACACGTGTTCGGCGGGGAGGACCAGCTCCTCAGGATCGTCTTCCGGGCCGAGCTCGGCGAGGTGATGGCGTTCGAGCGCCTCGGCGCGCCGTACTTCAAGGCGTCGTGGGGCGAGAACGTGGTCGGCCTGCTCCTGGATGACCACACTGACTGGGAAGAGCTGAGCGAGCTCCTCACCGACTCCTACTGCCTCCAGGCACCGTCCCAGCTCGCCGAACGGGTGCCACGCCCGGACCTGACCGGCCAGCTCGACGGCGCCTAGGCTTCGCACTCCGGAGGCCGAATCCCCTCCCCCTGGATAGATCAACTACGTCTGACCAGATCAACTACGTCGCGGCCGGAGCGTCAACACCGTTGACTATCTTGTGAGTCTCCGGCCCAGCGACGGCGCGGCGGCGCTCAGCGGGTGCTCGGGGCGACGACGGTGCTGCCGGCCCGTTTCGCCGACCATGACCGACTCTGGCTGGCCATGCCCTCGGATCGCGCCGGTCTGGATCAGATCTCGGCCGGGAGCGTGGGCATGTTGTTACCGTGCCGGCATGAGGCTTCTGGACGGACGGGCGATGGCGGCCGAGATCGGCCGGGGCGTCGTCGACGAGGTGGCGCACCTGGCCGGGACAGGAGTGACACCGACGCTGGCGGTGGTGGTGCCGGGCGACGACCCGGCGGCCCTGTCCTACGTCCGCGTTCTCGAGCGCACCGCCGGCCGAGTGGGCGTCGCCTTCCAGCGCCACCAGCTGACCGACGATCCGGCGGAGCTGGTCGCGACGCTGGACCGGCTCGCCGCCGACCCGTCCGTGCACGGCATCGTCGCGCAGACGCCGCTGCCGGCCGGGCTGACCGCGGGCGAGGTGGGCGACCGCATCCCACCGGGCAAGGACGTCGACGGGATGAACCCGGTCAGCCTCGGCCGCCTCGCGCTCGGGCTGGCGGCGTTTGCCCCGGCGACGGCCGCGGCGGTGGTCGAGGTGCTGCGCCGAGGCGAGGTGGTGATGGCCGGCGCGCGGGCCTGCGTGATCGGGCGCAGCGCGGTCGTCGGGAAGCCCGCCGCGCTGTTGCTGCTCGCCGAGAACGCCACGGTGACCGTCTGCCACTCGCGGACGACGGAGCTGGCGACGGTCGCGCACGAGGCGGACATCGTGGTCGCCGCCGTCGGCCGGCCGAAGCTGGTCGGCGCGGGTTTCGTCCGCCCGGGCGCCGCGGTCATCGACGTCGGCACGAACGTCACCGACACCGGCCTGGTCGGCGACGTCGACGCGGACGCGATCGCCGGCGTCGCCGGCGTCCTCACCCCTGTTCCGGGCGGTGTCGGACCGGTCACGACGATGATCCTTCTTCGCCACACCGTCCAGGCGGCCCTGCACGCCGCTCGCTGACCGTCCGGCGCACTCCCCCGTCTCCGATCCCCCATCGACCCCGAAGATCATCGTCGTCGACGCGAGGCTGTCAACACCGTGGACAACACCGTTTCATCGTGACGCGATGCCCCGGCCGCCCGCGGTGGTTATGGGCGGTCCCGGCGGCCAGCTCGTGGCGGGAGGCTGTCCCCTAGTCGGCCTGGGTGACCTGGGTGGGGACGGAGCAGGCGCCGTCCTGGACCGGCGGCCCGTCCACGGCGGCCTGCGCGGCGGGCACCGTGGCGCCCGCCGGGTCGGCGAGGGCGAGGTGGACACGGTCGCGGCCGGCGGCCTTGGCGCGGTACAGGGCGGCGTCGGCGCGCCCAAGCGCGGAGGCAAGGCCGGCCCCCGGCTCGCAGGCCGCCGCGCCGACCGAAACGGTGACACCCACCGCCTCCCCGTCACCGTCGTCGCCCACGCCGGGACCGAGAGGGGACGGGGCGTCGAGCGGGCAGCGGACGGCGGCGACCTGGCGGCGGATCCGCTCGGCGACGTCGGCGGCGGTGGGCAGGTCGACGTCCGTGAGCAGCACGACGAACTCCTCGCCGCCGAACCGGCCGACCAGGTCCCACGGCCGGGTCGCCGCCCGCAGCGCGTCGGCCACGGCGACCAGCACCGTGTCACCGAACAGGTGACCGTGGCGGTCGTTGACCCGTTTGAAGTGGTCGATGTCGACGAGCAGCACCGACAGCGGCCGGCCGGCACGCAGGCTCCTGGCAAGCTCGGCCTCGGCGACCTCGCGCCACCACACCGCGTTGGCGAGCCCGGTCTTCGGGTCGGTGCGGGCGGCGGCCAGCAGCTCGTCGGGCGGGAGGCTGCTGGCGAGCAACAGCGCGGGTGGGACCGCGGCGAGCATGAGCAGCGGGTTCGCCGCCCACAGCGCGGCGATCGCCACCCCGGAACACAGCTCGGCGACCGCCATGCCCACGGCGGGCCGGCGCGCACCGGGCCAGTGCCCACCCAGGCCCATCCCGTCGGCGGGTGCCGGCCCGCGCCACCAGCCCAGCCAGGGCGTGCCCGCGCTCCAGGCCTCCCCGCGGAGCCCGTCCCCGGCCGGCACCGGCGCGCCACCCTGGCTGGGGACCCGGCTGGCGGCCAGCTCCCGTCCGCCAGCCGGGCCGGCCGTGGCATCGGTGGTCACGCCGGAGCCCGGGCTGGCCCGTCGGCCGCGCCGGCCCGTCGGCCGCGGCGAGCCGAGCAGGAGGCGGCGCACCAGGGCATAGCCGAGTGCGGCGGCGGCCACCGCCGCGAGCCGTCCCGGCGAGCCGACGAAGCTGTGCGCCGTGTAGGGCTCGCCCGCGGGCACCAGCAGGCCGTGCAGCCAGGACGCAGCCGCCCCGGCCACCCCGAGCGCCACCGCCACGCGGACCCGCCGGTGCCCGTGGCGCGCCGGCCCCGGCGCCGCCGTCGGCGGGGGCACGGCCCGCTCCCCCACGCGCCGGGCCGCGGCCCGGCCGGGCCGGCCGGTCGCGAGCAGGCAGAGCGGCAGATGCGTGACCAGGGCGTAGACCGGCGGGAGCAGGAGGGCGACCGGCAGGGTCCAGATCTCCAGCAGGTCGTCGCGAAAGCGCACGCCAGGACGGCGCGAGGCCGTCAGCGCTAGCGCTGCGAGCGCGAGCAGCGTCCCGAAGGTGAGCACGTCCACCAGCCGGAACAGCGGATCGATCAGCCAGCTCGCGGCCAGTCCCAGCCAGACCGCCCCCAGCGCCGCCGTCCGCCAGCCCGGCCACGCCGCTCTCGGGCCGCGGCGCGGCCGCCGGGGCGGCGGCACCAGACCAGGCGAGGCCGCGGCGGGTGCCGTCAGCGGCCGACGGCCAGTCGGCGCGGCGGCCGGCGGGCCTGGCTCCCGCCAGCCGTCGACGCCGGTCGGCAGCCAGCGCGCGGATGCGCCGACGACGGCGGCGGCCGGCGGGCGCGGCCGCTTGCCAGGTGGGCGGGAGACGCCCGGCGCGCCGGGCAGGCCCTGCCCGGGGGGCGCGTCCGTCGCGCCGGCGGGCGCCGGGATCGTCGGCAGCCCGGTCGGCGGCGTGTCGACGACCCAGCCGCCGTCCGCCAGGACGTCGAGGACCGGGACGGGCGGGCGTGCCCGCCGCGGCGGGCGCGGGGGGCCCGCCGGTCGTGTCATCATGGCGTTGTCCGGACCGATGGCCGTGTCGAGCCGTAAGGGCGCGGGCTCACTCGTCCGCCGCCACGAGTCCGGCCAGCACGCGCGCAGCGCGGCGCCCACCCGGTCGCGGCGTCGGCCCGGGACGACGTTCTCCACGGCGCTGCCCCGTCCGCGGCGCTCGCCGTGGGACGCGGCGGCTTCGGTCGCTGTGGCCATGGGGCATCGGCCTTCCTCGTCCAAGGTCCAGGCGGGAATCGCCGGTCTAGGGCCCCCCTGGGGTATAGCTACTCCCTGTGCTCTGCTGAGAACAAAGAGTACGAAGGTCGGGCGGGCATCGGCAACTACTTCGCCGATGTCGGTCATCTGTCGCCTTAGGTAACCACCGTCTCCGATCTATATACACACAGCAACATAGTGACCACCTCGCCTCGGCGCTGACCTGCGCGAACGCCCACTCCCCACCCCGTACCCCCCGGCTCCCGCGGCACCGACCCGGCCCGCGGGAGCACTGTGGCCTCCCCCCCAGAAGGTCACGGCACGTCCACACCGCGCCCCACCGGCCGGCCGCGGGACCGCGCGCCATGGCACCTCCGGGCGGATCGGCCCAGCTAGCCCCCGCTGGCTCGGCGCCAGCCCGGGCTACCCGGCGCGTACCGGGATCACGCGGTCGGGCTCCCGTGGCGGGTTCCGGCGACGTCGTCGGCCGACCGACGGTGGTGGTGGCCGGTGGTCATCCCGAGGTACGGGCGACGGCCTCGACCATGGCGGACGTCACCGTGGCGACATCCGCGGTCGAGGTGATGAAGGGCGGCATGGTGTAGACGAGGCGGCCGAAGGGGCGGATCCAGACGCCCAGATCGACCAGCAGGGGCTGGATGACGGCCATGTCGACCGGCTCGCGGGTCTCGATGACACCGACGGCGCCCAGGGTGCGGACCTCCGCCACGCCTGGCAGGTCGGCGGCCGGCGCGAGGCCGGCGGCGAGCTCGGCCTCGATGCGCCGCACGGTCTCGCGCCACGGGGACGACAGCAGCAGGCCGAGGTTGGCGTTCGCGACCGCCGCGGCCAGCGGGTTCGCCATGAACGTCGGGCCGTGCATGAACGCGCCCGCCGGCGGCGCGCACACCCCGTCGGCGACCTCCTCGGTGCACAGCGTCGCCGCCATCGTCAGGTAGCCACCGGTCAGCGCCTTGCCGACGCACATGATGTCCGGGCTGATCCCGGCATGGTCGCAGCCGAACAGCTCTCCCGTCCGGCCGAACCCGGTGGCGATCTCGTCGGCGACGAGCAGCACGCCGTGCTCGTCGCACAGCTCGCGGACCCGGGCGAGCCAGCCGGGGGCGTAGGCACGCATCGCGCCCGTGCCCTGCAGCACCGGCTCGAGGATCACGGCGGCGACCTCGTGGGCGTGGGCCGCGAGCAGGGCCGCGAACGGCTCGGCGTCGGCGTCCTCGAACGGCTCGGCGAACCCGCGCGCCGGCGGCGGGGCGAACAGGTGCCGCGGGAGCAGCCCGGCGAACAGGTGGTGCATGCCGGTGTCCGGGTCACAGACGGCCATCGCGCCGGAGGTGTCGCCGTGGTAGCCGCGCCGGATCGTCAGCAGCCTGGTCCGCTCCGGCCGGCCCCGCCCGGCCTGGTACTGCAGCGCCATCTTGATGGCGACCTCGACGGAGACGGACCCCGAGTCGCACAGGAACACCCGGCGCAACGGCTTCGGGGTGATCGCCACCAGGGTCTCGGCGAGGGCCACCGCCGGCTCGTGGGTGAGCCCGCCGAACATGACGTGCGCCATCGTGTCGATCTGGGCGTGCGCCGCGGCGTCGAGGACAGGGTGACGGTAGCCGTGGATCGCCGCCCACCACGACGACATCCCGTCGACGAGCTCACGCCCGTCGGTGAGCGTGAGCCGCACGCCCGCGGCGGACGCGACCGGGAACAGCGGCCCGCGGGCATCCGGCCCGACCGCGGCGTACGGGTGCCACACCACGGCCCGGTCCCGCTCGACCAGCCGCCGCGCCGCGCCGGCCCCGGCGCCGCCGCTGGTCGTTCCGTCCCGGCCGCCCATCAACGGCTCGCTCAGCAGGTCCACATCCMCACTCTGCCCGACCTGCCCCGGCCTGGCGCCCGCCGTCCGCCCCGTGCGCGCCGCGTCACGCCCCCGCGCCGCGCGGTGCCCGCCGCAGCAGGACGAGGACGGTGAGAGCCAGCAGGCCCACGACGGCGACGAAGATCAGTCCCGCGGTCCGCAGCGTGGTCAGCGTCGCGAGCACGCCGATACCGACGACCGGCACCGACAGAGCGATGTAGGCGACGACGAAGAACGCCGACGAGGTCTGCGCCCTGGCCGCCGGGGCGGCGGCGGCCAGCAGCGCGCCGAGGCCGGCGGCGAAGCTCAACCCCTGCCCGACGCCCGCGGTCACCCCGCCGACGACCAGCAGCGCGAGCGAGCCGAACACCAGCGCCAGCGCGACCAACCCCACCCCGACGACCAGCACGACGCAGCCGAGCGGCAGGCCCAGGACTGGCCCGGTCCGGCGGGCGACGAGCTGGCCGGCCGCCGACGCCCCGAACACCGCGCCGACCACCAGCCCGGTGACCAGCGGGTTGTGCACGCCCAGCTCCTCGCCGAGGAACGCCGGGCAGACGGCGGTGAACATGCCGAGCACCGCGAACCCGGCGAACCCGGCCAGCGCGGCCCGCACGAACACCGGCCGCGCCGCCGCCGCGACCCGCGGCCGGGCCACCAGCCGCCCGCTCGCCCGCGCCGCCGCCCGCGCGGCCGGCGTCACCGTCTCCGGCAGCAGCAGCACCCCGAGCGCCGCCAGGACGAGCAGCGCGAGGTCGACGACGAACGTCAGCCGCAGCGGGTGCTCACCGAACCGGGCGACCAGGCCGGCCACCACCGGCCCGCAGCCCAGACCACCGATGTTCGCGACCGTGGCGACCAGCGCGGCGCGCCCGGCCCTCCCCGGCGCGGCGAGGTCGACGATGGTGGCGGTCGCGGTGCCGGTGAAGATCCCGGCGGACAGGCCGGACAGCAGCCGGCCGGCGAGCAGCTCCGGCAGCCCGCCCGCGAGCAGGAACACCACCGCGCTCGCCGCCGAGGCCACCAGGCCCGGCAGCAGCACCGCGCGGCGCCCGACCCGGTCGGACAGCCGGCCGAACAGCAACAGCGCCGCGATCACCCCTATCGCGTAGGTGGCGAAGATGACCGTCACCATCAGCTGCGAGAAGCCGAACTCGGCCCGGTAGGCGGGGTACAGCGGCGTCGGCAGCGTGGTGCCCGCCATCGTCACCACGAACGCGTAGGCCGCCACGGCGAGCCCGGCCGCCCGGCCCAGTGCCACCCGCCGGTCTCCACCGCCGACCGCCCGCCAGGCGGACGCCCGCCCGTCGGTCAGCACGGACGGGGACGGGGACGGCACATTGCTGGCGGCGCGCACCTCACGGACAATGCCCGCTCACCGCTCCCCCGTTCCCCGCCCACGCCGTGACGACCACCACCATGGAACCGGCGAGCCCAGGCGCTGACCGGCCGCGGCCGCCCTGCGCCCAGGTCCCTCCCGGACCGGGGCCGATCCCCGGCACCGGACGGCGGGACGTGTCGGGACGTTGTGACGCGCCCCCGTGGCGCCGGGGTGAACGGCGCCCGGCAGGATGTCGGGCGTGGTCATCCCCATCCACGACATCAACCCGCTCAGCCGCCGGCCTGTCATCACCTGGCTGCTCATCGCGGTCAACGTGCTGGTCTTCGTGCTGCTCACCCCCGTCGCCACCGCGGTGATGGGGCTGCACCGGGACGGGCAGGCCGCCAGCGTCTGCGAGCAGCGCCGGTTCTTCGAGGAGTGGGGGGCCATCCCGAAGGAGCTGCTGGGCGGCAGGCAGCTGCCGGCGGCCGACACCGGTGACCTGCAGCTGCGGCCCGACGGGACCACCGGCTGCCAGATCGCCAGCCCACCGCCGTTCCACAAGAACCCGGTGCTGTCCGTGCTGACGTCGATGTTCCTGCACGGAAGCTGGCTGCACCTGCTTGGCAACATGCTGTTCCTCGGGGTGTTCGGCAACAACATCGAGGACCGGATGGGCAGGCTTACCTACCTGCTCTTCTACCTGGCCTGCGGGTTTGTCGCCGCCTACGGCTTCTCCCTCGCCCAACCCGACTCGCAGAACACGCTTATCGGCGCTTCCGGCGCTATCGCCGGCGTGCTCGGCGCCTACCTGGTGCTGTTCCCCCAGGCCCGGGTGATCGGCCTGATACCGGTCCTGTTCTTCATCCCGTTCTGGCTACCGGCCTGGATCGTGCTCGGGTTCTGGTTCGTACTTCAGTACCTGTACTTCACCGGAATCGGCGTCTCCTCCGGCGGCGGGGTCGCCTACGGCGCGCACGTGGTCGGCTTCGTGTTCGGCGCGCTGGCCGTGCTGCCGTTCGTCCGCCGGCTGCGCGCCGCCGGGCCACACCCCCGCCGGCACGCGCCGCGCGCCCGCTGGGTTCGCGACACCGGCTGGTGACCCCCAGGCCGGCCCTGTCCGGCCCGCCGCGGTGTGAGGGGGCTCGCCGGTAATCCGATGGCTTCCGCGCCGCCGGTCAGGCAGGGTGGGACCGGCCAGGGGACCACGCGACGGGCGGCGCATGCCCGTCGGTCCGCGCCCCGGCAGCCGGGCGTGCGCCGCGGGGTCAGCCGCGGGCGGTCGCCGGCAGCTGTTGGCGGTGTTGGCGGCTCGGGAGTCCTCTGTTGGCCAGTGTMTACCGGCAGGCGTTCGCGACCCCGGGCGCCGCCCGCTTCGTGCCCGCCGCGTTCGTCGGCCGGCTGCCGATCTCCATGGTCGGGATCGGGATCGTCCTCTACGTCCAGCATGTGACCGGCTCCTACGGCGTCGGCGGCACGGTCGTCGCCGCCGGCACGATCGGCGAGGCGGTGCTCGCCGCCCGGCTCGGGCGCGCGCTCGACCGGTTCGGCCAGGCCCGGGTGCTGCTGTGGTGCCTGGCCGGCCATCTGGTGGGCCTGGTCGGTCTGCTCCTCAGCGTCGGCCTCGGCGCGCCCCGCCCGCTCTGGTACGTCGCCGGGGCGCTGACCGGCGGCCTGTTCCCGCCGCTGGGCGCCTGCGTGCGGACCCGCTGGAGCCACCGGCTGGGCGGCTCGCGGTTGCTGGGGACCGCGTTCGCGCTGGAGGCCGCGCTCGACGAGGTGATCTTCATCTGTGGGCCGGTGCTCGTCACCTGGCTGGTGACCGGGGTGACGCCGGCGTCGGGGCTTGCCGTCTCCGGCGTGCTGGTGACGGTCGGGACGCTGGCGCTGGCCGCGCAGCGCGGCAGCGATCCCGGGCCACGGCCGAGCGCGGCCGGCCTGCCCAGGCCGCGGGTGTTCCGCGACCCCGCGGTGCGGGCGCTGCTCCTCGTCACCTTCTCCGTCGGGGTGTCCTTCGGCGGGGTCGACCTCTCCTCGGTCGCGTACGGCCGGGCGGCCGGGCTCGGTGCCCTGTCCGGTTTCACCCTCGCGCTGTTCGCGTTCGGCTCGGGCCTGAGCTCGCTGCTGTACGGGGCCCGGGCGAGCGCGAGTGGCCCGACCCGGCGCTTCCTGGTCGCCGCCGCGCTGATGTCGGTGGCGATGTGGCTGCCGCTCGCCGCGCCGAACCCGGCGGTGCTGCTGCCGTTGCTGGTGCTCGCCGGCGCCACCGCCTCGCCGACGCTGATCAGCGCCAACGCGCTGATGGAGCGGCTCATGCCGCCGGAGGCGCGGACCGAGGGCTTCGCCTGGCTGCAGGTCGCGCTGGTGGCCGGCATCTCCGCCGGGGCGCCCCTGGCCGGCGCCCTCATCGACCGGCACGGCCCGAGAGCCGGGTTCGCCGTCGTCGCCGGCGCGGGCGTGATGATCGGCCTGGCGGTGCTGAGCGCCCGCCGGGCCCTGCCGGGCAGCGCGGTGACGCCGTCCGCCGGCCCGCCGAGCACCGCGGCGGGACTGGCGCCGGCCGGGGAGACCGTCGAGGAGCCGGGCGGCCCGCCCGCCACCGAGGCGGCCGCGGCCGACCGGGGGTAACGGGTGCCGGCCAGGCTCGCCGGCAGGTCGCCCAGAAGATACACATAGGACATGCACCAACCCTGGCATCGCGGTGCGCGAGCGGCGGTTCTCCACTGCCGGTATGCGACGGGAGGCCAAGAGCCAGCGAATCGGCGAGGACGTCGCACAGTGCCGTCGAATAATCACCCGGGACGAATTACCTGACCTCACGGGCCCTTGCGTGCCAGTAGGCATCCCTGCTGGCGGCCCGGTCGGTCCAGGTCAGTGAACTCCCGCGTTATACTCTCGCTGCATCACGTGACACAGCGCGTGACACAGAGAGTCTTCAACGACAGCGGGTCTGGCGGGGTCAACGGTGTCAGAGGTATCAGCGGACATTCCCGCATCGGCGAGTGCCCGGAGCAAAGCCGCGGACTTTCCCGCGGGTCTGACCGGGGCACCGGCGGTGGCCACCGGCGAGCCCGCACCGCCTCCCGGCCGCACGATCCGTATTTTCCTGCTCGACGACCATGAGGTCGTCCGGCGCGGCCTGCGGGACCTGCTGTCCGAGGAGCCGGACATCGAGATCGTCGGCGAGGCCGGCCGCGCCGACGAGGCCCTTGAGCAGATCATGGCGCTTCGTCCGGACGTCGCCGTCCTCGACGCCCGGCTGCAGGACGGCAGCGGCATCGAGGTCTGCCGCCAGGTCCGCTCCAACGACTCCACCATCGCCTGCCTGATCCTGACGTCGTTCGACGACGAGGACGCCCTGTTCACCGCGATCATGGCCGGCGCCGCCGGGTACGTGCTCAAGCAGATCCGCGGCGCGGCGCTCGTCGACGCCGTCCGCCGCGTCGCCGCCGGCCAGTCGCTGCTCGACCCCGAGGTCACCCCCCGGGTCCTCTACCGGCTGCGGCAGGGCCCGGCCGAGGACGAACGCCTCGCGGGCCTCACCGACCAGGAACGGCGCATTCTCGCCCTCATCGCCGAGGGACTCACCAACCGTCAGATCGCCAACCGCATGTACCTCGCGGAGAAGACGGTCAAGAACTACGTCTCGAGCATGCTGTCCAAGCTCGGCCTCGAGAGCCGCACCCAGGCCGCCGTCTTCGCCACCAAGCTGGGAACGTAGGGCACTCGGGACACAGGCCGGCCGTCCCGCGCGGGCGCTACGGGCGGGGAAGGCTCGGCGGGGTGGGGGCGGCGGCCCAGTCGGGCGGTGACTCCCGGCCCAGCGTGGGGACCTGCCAGCGGACCCGGGTCCCGACACCACCCAGACCAGGGCCGAAGTCCAGGTGACCGCCCAGGTCCATGGCCCGGCGGCGCAGGTTCGCCAGGCCGCTGGTGACGGTCGCGCCGCCAGGCCCGACGCCGTCGTCCTGGACCTCGACCACCACGAGGTCGTCGCCGGCCCGGACCAGCACCCGCACCCGGGTCGCCCGCGAGTGCCGGGCGATGTTCGACAGCGCCTCGCGCAACGCCGCGAGCAGATGCGGATGGATCACGACCGGCACCCGCTCGACCGGCCCCTCGACCCGCACCGCCGGGCGCAGCCCGAGCGAGTGCTCGGCCTGGCCGACGATCCGGTCGATCTCGGCCCGCAGGTGGGCGCCGTCCGGGGTCGGCGAGGTCAGCGAGAAGATCGTGTGCCGCAGCTCCGAGATGGTCTGGTCGAGCTCGGCGACCGCGCCGGCGACCCGGGCGGCGACCGGCGGCGGCACCGAGCGCGCTAGCCCCTGCAGCGACAGGCCGGTGGCGAACAGCCGCTGGATGACGACGTCGTGCAGGTCGCGGGCGATGCGGTCGCGGTCCTCGAAGACGGCCAGGCGCTCCCGGTCACGCTGCAGCCGGGTCAGCTCCAGGGTGAGCGCCGCCTGCCCGGCGAAGGCGGTCGCCATCTCCAGGTCCAGCGCGCTGAACGGCGCGACGCCGCCCACCCGGCCCAGCGGCGCACCCACCGAGGCCGACACCCCGGGGGCCGCGCCCGCCGACGCCTGGACGCCGAGCAGCAGGCCGCCGACCGGCCGGCCCGCCGCGGCCATCGGTACCACCATCACGCACGACAGCGCGAGCCCGTCGGCCGCGTCCCCGAGCAGGTCACCAAGGTCGTCGGCGCACACGACCTGGGCGTGACCGGCCCGCATCGCCTCGACCAGCTGGCTGCGGTCCATCGGCAGCGACCGGCCGCGCAGCGCCTGCGCCCCCGGCCCGTCGGCGTTCGTCACCACGAACCCGGTCCTGGCGTCCGGCAGCACGATCGCCGCCAGACACGCCGAGGTGACCTGGCGGGCGCGGCGGGCGACCAGGTCGAGCGCGGCCCACGGCTCGTCGACCGACACCAGCGCCGCGGAGATCTCACCGCTGGCCGTGTGCCAGGCCTGCTGGCGGCGGGCCTCGTCGCGCAGCCGGGCGTTCTCGACCGCGATCCCGACCGCCGCCGCCAGCGCCGTCACCAGCTCCTCGTCCGCCCGCGTGAACGAGCCGCCGCCGCGCTTGCCACCGAGGAAGAAACCGCCGAACGCGACCCCGCGCACGGCGATCTGCACGCCCAGGAACGTGTCGAACGCCGGATCGTCCGTCGCGAGCCCCATCGCCTCGGGCCTGCGGGCGACATCGTCGACCCGCAGCGTCCAGGTCTCCCGCAGCGCCTTGCCGAGCAGCTCGTGCCCGGCCGGCAGGCAGCCGATGCTGGCCGCGTCCTGCGACTCGACGCCCGCCTGCACGAGGTCGGTGATCCGCCCGTCAGCCCCGAGGACGCCGATCGCGCCGTACTCGGCGTCGGCGAGCCGGCAGGCGGCCTCGACGGCGCGGCGCAGCGTCGCCGGCAGGCTCGGCTCCTGGGCGGCGGCGACGACCACGTCGACCAGGCCCCGCATCCGCCCCTGCCCGGCGAGCGCGTCGTCGACCCGGTCGCCGAGCCGGGACAGCATCCGCTCTATCCGCTCCTCGAGCGGGGCGCCCGGCTCGGCGTGGACCGCCTGGCCGGTCCGCGGCGGCGGGGCGGCGGCCTCACCGACGCCCGGCGAGGTGGCGGGGACGGCCGGGCCGGGGGGCGACGCGGCGTCGCGCGCCGCGGCCTCAGGCCTGTCCTGGGTGGGCAGCGACGACCGCGCCGCGCCGAGCGGCCGCGTCGCGGCGGACGACGCCGACGGTGGAACCCGCGCATGGCCGGCCTCACTGGTCACCGCCAGCACCTCCTACCGCCTCGCCGGCCCGCGCCCGTGCCGGCGAACCGCTTTCGCGGTGACGACGATCAGCCGCCCCGAGCTGCACAATACGACGCCCGCCCGGGTCGAAAGTCCCGCCCACCACGACAGACCGCTACCAACGCGTTCCCTAGGGCCGCGATGCCACTTCTGACCTACCCGAAAGGGGCAAAGCGTGGCGGAAAGGTGACGAACAGCCGGCACGACAGTGATCTGCCCGGTTCCGCCGGTCCGGACGGCGCAACAGGGTCGTCAGCGCGGAGCAGGGTCGTCAGCATCGTTGACTATCTTGCGGGGCGCGGTCCAGATCGGCGACGGCGGGCGGCCGGGGCGGATACCATCGGCGCATGGCAGTCGTCCTCCTGCTGCACAGCGACCGCGTCACCGATCTGGGTCGGCTGGCGAGCGGCATGTGTACCGAGGCGGCCGTCCCCGCCCGCTGACCTCCGGTCGGCTTCCGGACAGCCGACGGCGTCCGCCTGGAGGGGCGAGCCGCGCACCGACGACCCGGCCGTCCGCCGCCGGCAGCCGGGTGAACGGCTCACGCACCGCGCGCCCCCGCGCCCTGCCGGCCTTCGGCCTCGCCTCAGCCCGTGCCGCGAGCGCCGGTGAGAGCCATCGGAGCATCGCCGCCGCGGTGCGACCGGACCCGGCCCGGACGGGAGCGCACGCCTCGCGATCTTCCAGCGGCACGCCGCGCGCCATTTCCCATCTTCCCGATCGGAAATAGCTGACAACCGGGAGTGCCCGCCAGGGCCCGGACGCGCCGACGCCGCCGGCGCGTCGCTCCCGGCGCCGGCCCAGGTGGCTCGCCGCCAGCCGTTCCCGCCGCCCACCCGACTCTCCTGACCCACGCGCGCGTCGCGCGCGCCGCACCCGCTGGAGTCTCACGTGCCACTCGTCCATCCCGCGATCCTCGGCCTGACGACGGCGTCCGCGACCCGCGAGACCGACCATCCCTGGCAGACCGGGCCCGCGCCGGCCACCGCCCGACCACGACGGGACTGGACGGCGCCCGGCGATCCGTCCGCGGACCTGCTACCGGCCGGTCTCCTGCCGGCGGGCCTCGGCGCCGCCGTGCTGCGCGACGACGACACGCCGCTCGGCCACGCCGCGCTGGGTGACCTCGCCGGGCGCCTCGCCGCCGCGAGCTGGCTGTGGCGGCCGATCGTGCGCCACGACCCTCAGCGGCGCTGGTACACCCGGCTGCTGCTGACCGGCGCCGTCGAGGTGTGGCTGATCGGGTGGGCACCCGGCCAGCACACCGCCGTGCACGACCACGGCGGTGCGCTGGGCGCGCTCGCGGTTGCCGACGGCGCCGTCGAGGAGGACATCCACGACCTGCGCCGGGAGTCCTGGCACCGGCGCGAGACCCACCGCTACACCCGCGGCCAGGTCGTCAGGTTCGGCGCCGACCACGTCCACCAGATCGTCAACCGCGGCGACGTCGCGGCCACCACCGTGCACGCCTACTCCCCACCGGAGCTTCCGCTGCGCTACGAGCCCGCCGGCTCCACCCGGATCCCGACCTCCGCCCTGCTCCAGCCGGCCGTGGCGGCCGTCGCCGCGGCGGCGGTGGCCCCGTGACCGCCGCCGCGGCCGGCCACGGCACCGGCCACGGCAGCCGGGTCGACGCCATGCTGGCCCGCGCCCGCGCGCAGCTGCGCCGGCTCGACCCGCCCGCCGCCGCGGCGGCCGTCGCCGACGGGGCGCTGCTCGTCGACATCCGTCCCGCCGCGCAGCGCGCCGCCGAGGGCGAGATCCCCGCCGCCCTCGTCATCGAGCGCAACGTGCTCGAATGGCGGCTCGACCCGACGAGCGACGCCCGGCTGCCCGTCGCCACCGGAGACGACCTGCGCGTGATCGTGATCTGCTCGGAGGGCTACACCTCGAGCCTGGCCGCGGCCTCGCTGCGGGAGCTGGGCCTGCACCGCGCCACCGACGTCGTCGGCGGCTACCACGCCTGGGCCGCCGCCGGCCTGCCCACCGTCGCGCCGGCCGAGCCCGGCTGACCGACCGGCCCGCCGGCCGGCTCGACGCCGGTCACGGCGAGCCGCACGCCACCGGCGAACCGCGCCGCCCACCGACGCCCGGACAGCGGCTGGACACCGTCCGGCGGCCGCCTCGCCCTGCCTCGTCCGTACTCTGGCCGCCTCGGCGACCGGCTCCGGACACGTCCCCGAAACGAGCCTGCTAGCGGGCCTGGCCCGCAGTACGGCACCGGATGCCATTATCCGGAATGGGGGGTGATTTCAAGGGGGCTCGGACCGCTGTGGTACTACGCACACTTCGATGCGGCGGGCGGCCTCCGCCGGGCCGGTGACCGCGCGCACCGAGCACGAAACACGGCGGCGCTCGCCCGCCGAACATCCCCCGCGGCCGGCCCGCGCTCCGGGTACCACCCCGCGCACCGACGCCTCGGCCGTGCGCGGTCGCCGCGCCGAAGTGCCTGCACAGCAGGGGTTTCAGCACCCGAGACGGAGTCGGTGCAGCGGCCGGGCGAGGGGGTCTGACCCTCGTTCGCCGGGGGACCACCCGTCCATCCGGAGGGGTGCGATCCGGGCCCGCAAGGCCCGACAGACGAACATCAAGAGGCCTCTCGGGTATTCGGACGTCCGCGTTCCGGAACCCTTGCTATCCGGTCGAGAGACGTCTACGTTTCCCCGTTAACGAGACGAGACGGGTTCGTTTCCACGCAGCGGGGCACCGGTCATAGACCGGGCCAMACACCCCGGACCTGCACGGATCGCCCGGGGGCTACTCGGCTCACCCTGGTCGGACCGTCCATTGGCGCGCCCTTTTCGGGCAGCTTCGACGGTCCCCCGSACGCCTGTCCGCATTGCACTCGCAGGAGACGGTATGCCCAGTCAGCCCACCGTGCTACTCATCAGTAACCCGGTTGTCCTGCCCCGCACGGAGTGCGTCCTTCCGGAGGGAGCCCGATGAGCGCCGGCGTCCCTGTCCTTCCCGGTCGTGACCTGCCGCCCCAGCCGTTCGGCCCGGGCTGGCCCGCCTACTGGCGGCAGGACGCCGCCTGCCGCGACGGCGACCCGGACGCGTTCTTCCCGCCGGACGGCCGCAACACCAAGGCCCGCGCCGCCGCCGAGACCCGCGCCCGCAAGATCTGCTCGACCTGTGCCGTACGCCGGCCGTGCCTGGCCACCGCCATCTTCCGCCAGGAGGAGCACGGCGTGTGGGGCGGGCTGACCTCGGACCAGCGCGCCAACCTCATCCCCCGCGGCCGGATCTCCGCCGAGGAGGCCCTCGTGATCGCCGACCGGCTGCTGCCCGTGGTCACCGTCGCCGGCTGACCGCTCGACACCCTCGGCGCGACGACCGTCGGCACGAGGACCAGCACCACGCCACCATCAGCACCACCGCTCGCTGGCCCGGCGGCTGCAACCAGCCGGCAMCCCCAGACCCCCGGAGGCGATGCCCCGGGAGGTAGGACCGGCCACGCCGCGACATGGCGGGCCAGCCGGCGGCACCGCACCTCGCGTCGTCACCAGGCGGGGTATCCGCGCCCACCGGCGTGGGTACCCCGCTTTCGTGTCCTGCGCGTTCGGAATAGCCTTGTCTGGGCCGAACGCACTCGTCCGCCGGGTCGGCGGCCCCCGTGGCGACGGCGTCCACGGCAATGATCCGTCACCACGCGCGAGGAGGACCCGTGTCCGGTGACGCCCCGGGCGTCCCCAGCCGCTCCCCTCGCCAGGCATTGCGCTTGGCCGGTGGACCGGTGGCCAGGTGGTGACCGGCGGCCGGCGGCTGATGCTGCTGCGCCACGCCAAGTCCGACTGGGCCGACGCGGAGACCGCCGACGCCGAGCGGCCGCTGTCCCGCGACGGCCGGGAGGCCTGCAAGCTCGTCGCCGAGCACGTCAGCGTCGAGCGGCTCGCCCCCGACCTGATCCTGTGCTCGTCGGCGCTGCGCACCCGCCAGACCCTGCAGCGGCTGGCGTCCGCTCTCCCGCCCGAGGTTCCCGTCCTCACCGAGGACCGGCTCTACCTCGCCGGGCCGGACGAGCTGCTCGCCCGGCTGCGCGAGGTCGACGACGGCGTGCCGAGCCTCCTGCTCGTCGGGCACAACCCGGGTATCCACGCGCTGGCCGTGGGCCTGCTCCCGCCGGCCGACCGGGTGAAGATCCCCACCTTCCCGACCGGCGCCCTGGCCGTGCTGGACCTGGGCACCCGGCGGTGGGCCGAGCTCGGCCCGGCCAGCACTCGCTTCGACTCCTTCGTCACCCCGCGCAGCCTGCGCCACGCCCTCTAGCCGCCCACGGCCGCCGTCCCCGCCTCCTCGCCGGGCCCTGAGCCCGCGGCCGTCAGTACGCCTGGTCCGTTCAGTAGGCCTGGTCCATGATGCGGGAGGCGAGGGCGATGGCCCCGCCCGCGACCAGCGCCACCCCGGTCACGATCCACAGCGCCATCGAGTGGCTCGCCAGCGCGAACACGCCCACCGCGAACCCGACGATGATCAGTGAGACGGCGATCCAGGAACCGATGTTGGCCCGGTGATGCCCAGCCCGGCCGCCGGCCCGCCGGCCCGCCGGCCGGTCCTCCTGGCGTGTCGCCGGACCCGCCTGCTCCTCGGTACCCCGCATCGTTCCCACCATCGCCACCGACCCCCAAGTCACCTGAGACCTGCCAACCGGCCACCGCCGGGCGACCCGCGCTCCAGGTCATGGTTCCCCACTCGCCGTCCGCTGGCACCTGCCCGGCGGTCGCAGCCGCCCTGTCCTTCCGACCCGACCCGACCGCGCCGGACCAGGCAGGACAGGCGGACGGGCCCAACGGACGGACCGGGGCAGGGACGTACCGCCGGATGCGCGCCCCCGGTCCGGGCGAGACCGGGGGCGCGCACGGGCGGGGGCGGATCAGGCGAAGCCGGCGACGCGGCGCAGGTCGGTGAGCTGGTCGCTCAGCCAGCGCGCCACGTCGTGGGTGCGGACCTGCTCCGCCGCCGCCGCCAGCCGGCGGTGACGCTCCTCCAGCGGCATGGTCAGCGCCGTGTAGAAGGCGTCGGCCATCTGCTGGATGTCGAACGGGTGCAGGGTCACGGCGAACTCGCCGAGCTCCTCGTGCGCGCCCGCCGTCTCCGACAGCGCCAGCACCCCGCCACGCCGGTTGACGACAGCCACCTCCTTCGCGACCAGGTTCATCCCGTCCGCGATCGCGTTGACGACCAGCACGTCGCAGATCGAGTACGCGGCGACCGCGAGCGGGAAGTCCTCCACCATCCGCAGGTCGATCGGCTGGCGGCCTTCCTTGGTGTACTTCGCGTTGATCTCGGCGACGACCCCGCCGATCAGCGCGATGTAGTCGGCGTACTCGGGCACGTCGGTGCGGCTCGGTTGCAACAGCGCCAGGAAGCTGACCTTGCCGACCAGCTCCGGGTGCTGCTCGAGAAGCGTGCCGAACGCGAGGAAACCGCGCACCACGTTCTTGCTCGGGTCCGTCCGGTCGACCCGCAGCATCAGCTGCCGGTCCTCGTCGAGGAAGATGTAGCGCAACATGGCCACATGGGCGTTGACCTGCTCGCTGGCGAGCGTCGCGTCCAGCGCCGCCGGGTCCACCGAGATCGGGTAGTAGCGGGCACGCACCGTCCGGTCACCAACAGTGATCGTCAGGGCGTCGAGGTCGGCCGGCAGGCCGAGAAGTTCACTCGCGCACAGCACGAAGTTGCGGGCGTAACGGCGGGTGTGGAAGCCGACTACGTCGCTGCCGAGCAGGCCCGTCAGCAGCCGTTCCCGGATGCCCGCGGGCAGCACCCGCCACTCGTCCGGCCCCGGCCACGGGATGTGCACGAAATGGGTGAGCACGACGTCGGGGCACTGCTGGCGGACGTGCTCGGCCACCAGGTAGAAGTGGTAGTCCTGCAGCAGTACGAGCGCCTTGCCGCCACGGGCTCGCACCTCGTCGGCGACCGCGTCGGCGTAGACCCGGTTGACGGCGGCGTAACCGTTCTCGAAGGCGTCGTGCTCCGCCTGCGTCAGCACCGGGGACAGTGAGCGGCCGTAGAGGCCGTGCTGGACGAACCACAGGATCGGGTTCGACCAGACCGAGTAGAAGTCCGCGTAGGCGGCCGGGTCGGTGACGACCACCCGCACCTTTATCGCCGGGCCGTCGGGCTCGCCCTCCCCGAGGCGGGGATCGAGCAGGTGCGGGATGGGGTGGGTCTGCACGACCAGCGCCTGGCCGGCCGACTCCCTGGCGACCGCGACGTCCTCGTCGGTCGCCGCCCCGCAGACCCAGACCGCGTCCTCGAGATGTTCGGCGAGGCCCGCCAGCGCGGAGACCAGTCCGCCCGCGCCCCGGTTGACGGTACGGCCTGAGGCGTCCCGGTCGAAGGTGACCGGGCCTCGGTTCGACAACAGCACCAGCGGCAGGTCAAGCACATCGATGTGCGCCACGTAAGGAGGCCCTCCTGGTGGTCTCTGTTCAGTTCCGCTTCTTCGGCATGAGGGAGCACGGTGGTTCCTGCCCGTGCCCCGGCGGCCCTCGGGTGGCGGTCCCGCCTGCCCTGGGCCTCGAAAAATCCCGGATATGCCGAAAGAGGCGCGATCTGGTTGGTCGCGCCCCGGACGCCTTCCCGGGAGCCCCGGCCGGGAAAGGCCGTGTCCTGTCAGGTACCCGTCCTTCCTCCCTCCGGTGAGTGACCTCGCCGCGCGCTCGCGCTGCCCAGGCGTCAGGCCTCGTCCGGTGCCGCGCGAGGTACTCGGTGTCAGGTCCACACGACCCGGGACCGACGGACGGCCCGGGCATGTTCGTACGACGAACACTCGACCGCACGGGTGTCGATTCGGACTGTAGCCAGATCCCGGCGTGGGGTGCACCGGGTTGCGACCCCGCTAGCCGGTTGTTACCCAACCCTTCACGCGGTTACTACCACCGTCCGACCCCCACCCCGCGATCCCCTGTGGCACAGGCGACATTCGGGTGCGCCACGCGCCGGCGGGCGTGTCGGACCGGATGGGGCGCTCGGCGCGACCGCGCCTAGAGGCTGTCGCGATAGTCGCGCACTTCCTGGACGGCGGAGCCGAGCGCGGCGAGCGAGTTCGCCAGCGTGTCCCGGGTGTCGACTAGGGCGCTGGTGAGCAGCTCGACCGCGTGGTGCTCACTGCCGTCCGTCGCGGCGATCACCATCGCCTGGKCCTCCTCGAGCAGCGTCAGCGCGCCCTCGAGCTGGCCTGCGACCTCCTCCGCCCGCCGGAACGCCTCGTCCAGCTGCGCCTTGACCTCAGCGATCGAGCCTGACACCCCATGCCCCGTTCCTCCCGGCCCCCGCCTGCCTGTCCCCCGCCCAGCCGTCGGGCAGGCCGGTCACCGACGCTCCCCGCCGCGGCGCCGGCCAACTCCGCGTCGGCTAGCGGCGCCGCCCCGCGCCCCCGCCGGGGGCCGGCTGCTCGGGCTTCGACGCTCCGAAACCCAGACCGAACCGGACCGCCGCGGCCAGCGACGCGAGCGACAAAATGATCGACGCGGGCGCGGTCGGCGCCACCCGCGCCGTCGCCAGAACCACCGCGCCGGCGACCCCGGCCGACAGCAGCGCCGAGCGCACCGCCGCCTTCGCCCCGCCGTCGGTCGACACGCTCACGAGCGCGGCGCCGGCGATGATCCCCGCCGCCAGGCAGGGCAGCCCGTCCGTGTCGAGGAACAGCCGCGCCGCGGCGGCGAGCAGGCCGACCAGCACGCACGTCCCCGCGGTCACCAGACCCACGGACAGGCTCGAGGAGGCGCGCTGCACGCCGCGCAGCTCCGCGGCCGTGGCCAGCGCCCGCATCCACAGCCGGCGGGCCTGCTCGACCTCGGCGGCGACGTCCAGGCGCCCGTCCTCGTCCTCGCCGCCCGTCGGCACGGATGTCGCCGCCATGCCGCTGCCCGCGGAGCCGCCGCGCCGGCCTGGCTGGGGCGCGGGCGGGCGGGCGCGGCGGTCCAGGCCATGGCGGGCGCCCCGCGACGATGACGAGCGCCGGCCGTCCCCCTCGTCGCCGAGACCGATGCCGGGAAGCGCCCCGGCCGCAGGAAGCGCCCCGGTGGCCGGTGAGCTGGCACGCACCTGGTCCAGATCGTCGACGCCGAACGGCGCGAGCGACTCGGCGACCTGCCCCCACACCCTGCGGACCTGGACACGGATGCCGGCCGCGGCGTCCCGGTAGCTCTCGGCGAGGGCCCCCACCTCCTCCTGGCCTGCCCGCAGCAGCGCCTCCCGCTCCCCGCGGGCGCGGTCCTCGTCGGCGAGCAGGTCGGCGAACCGGCGGGCCGCGACCCGCGGGTCGAGCAGCTCCTGCCCGCCACCGCCGCCCGGCCAGCCGGCCGGGCCAGCCGGACCGGTGGGCTGGCCCTGGTAGGACGCCGCCGGGCCGGCGGGGGCCGCCACCGGCCGCGGGACCGCGGGCAGAGCCGGCAGCAGCGCTCCCGAACCGCCGGCCGGCTGGTCGCCCGTTCCAGTGGGCACGGCGTGTCCCGCCCCCGCGCCACGCCCCTCGTCGCCGCCGATGGAGGCGGCCGCGGCGGCGTCGACGAGACCGTGGCCCGCGAGGCTGTAGTCGAGGTCGGCCGGGTCGAGGTCGGCCGCGGCCGGGCGGCGGCGGGCGCCCAGCGGGCGAGCGGGCGAGCGGGGCGCACGGGCGGCGGGGGCAGCGTCGTCGAGGTCGACGTCGGGGAACCACGGGACGATCCGGTCATGGTCAGCCACTGGCCCCGCTCCCTCCTAGCTCGCCCGCCGCGCCGAACGCGCCCGCCGGGTCCTTCGCCGCGCCGAACGCGCGGGCAGCGTCGTCGCCATCCCCCACATCCAGCGGGGCAAACGGGACGACGGTGAGCGGCTCGGCGCGCGCGTGCCGATCGAACAGCACCCCCCGGTTCGCCGCCGTCCCCGCGGCGACCGAGCGGTGCCCGGCCAGGGCGAACAGGTCGCTGCCCGGAACCCCGACCGCCACCCAGGCGGCGACGTCGTCACGGTGGCCGGGTCCCAGGTCGTCGAGCAGTCGCGACGGGCCCCGCCACCAGCCGAGCACGTGAACGCGCACCGACGGGCCGCGCCGGGTCACCAGCCGCAGATCGTCGAGCCCGGTGCGCCGCCCGGAGCCGCTGGACGCCTCCAGCGCCGCCCGGGCGGCGTCCGCCGCGAACAGGACCAGCAGCCGCAGCGGGTAGCCGCCACGCGCCTCGTCGGCAAGTCCCGAGCCCTCGCGGCGGGCCACCTCGGCGGCGGTCTCGGTGACGACGCCGGCGAGCCCCGTCATCCCGGTCACGGTCACCGCCGTCCCGGCGGCGCGCAGCACCGCGGCCAGGTCGTCGACCGCCCCGAGGGCCTCGTGGCTCGCCGCGACCAGGTCGACGCGCAGCCCGCCGGGACCCGCCTGGGCGGCGACGCTGCGCACCGCGGCCTGCAGCACGCCGACCGCCTCCCGGCGCAGCGGGCCGAGAACCGCGAGGTTGCGGCCCGGCTGGGCCGACAGCCGCACCCCGACGGCCGGGGGCGCCAGGTCCAGCGGGGCACCCACGAGCGCCACCGGGTCGGCCGGCGCCGCCGGGCCCAGTGCCGGGGCCGGGGCGCGCAGCGCGGCGAACGCCGGGTTCGCGTCCAGCAGCGCGGGGGCGTGGCCGACGAAGACCCGCGGCGGGCGCGGCTCGTCGACGGTCGCGGCGAGCGCCTTCGCCAGCCGCGGGCGAAGCACGGCGAGCGTGTCGACGTCGGGCCGCGCCACCCGGATCAGCTCGTTGCCGGCCGGATGCCCGTTGCGCCGGTTGACGACCGCCTGGCCGACGCCGGACAACGCGCCAGCGGCCTCGTTGCTCGTCGACAGCAGCACCCGAGACTCGCTGATCGAGGTGCGCAGCGCCACCCGCAACGCGAACTGGCCGAAGATCGACCCGCGCTTGCCGGCGGTCGCGTCCAGCGCGTCGATACCCGACAGCGTCTGGCTGGCCAGCAACAGGTGGATGCCATAGGCGCGGCCCTGGCGGGCGATCGCTT
This sequence comes from Pseudofrankia sp. EUN1h, assembly GCF_001854645.1. Lineage (NCBI taxonomy): Bacteria > Bacillati > Actinomycetota > Actinomycetes > Frankiales > Frankiaceae > Pseudofrankia > Pseudofrankia sp. EUN1h. The sequence goes on from NZ_MBLN01000049.1 coordinate 96,631, forward strand.
CGAGGTGCGCGATCGCCTCACGCGCGACGGCGTCCAGTGGGGTGAGCATCACCTGGAACTCGTCGACGACGACGAGGAGCCGCGGCCAGGCGCCCCGGCCGGGGGGAGTGCGAAAATCTCCTTCCTTCGCACTCCCCCCGGCCGCTGAGGGCTGCCGGTCGTTCGCGCGCAGGCCGCGCAGGTCCCGGGCACCGGCGGCGCGCATCGCCACCGCCCGCCGGGACATCTCGCCGCGGACGTGGCGCAGCACCGCGACGCCGAATTCCCGGTCGCTGTCCATCCCGACCGTCTCGGCGTGCGGAAGGAAGAACGGATCCCGCTCGCGCGGCCCGAACTGGGCGAACTCCAGACCCTCCTTGAAGTCCAGCAGGTGCATGCGCAGCTGGTCCGGGCCATAGCGGGCGGCCAGCCCGTAGATGATCGTGAGCAGCAGGGTGGACTTACCCGCGCCCGCCTGCCCGCCTACCAGGCCGTGCACGGTGTCGTCGTCGAAGCCAAGCAGGCAGGGGCCGTCGGCGCCGAACCCGACCGGCACCGAGATCCCCGCCGCACTGTCGTGCTCCCACAGCCCGTCGGGCAGCAGCGCGCCGAGCCCGGGCGCCCGGGCGGCCGCGTCGGCGGCCGCCGCGGCGACCGAGCCCGCGACCGCGGCGACCACGTCGGCCGGCGGCGCGGCGTCGAGCGCGCAGTCCAGGCCGGGCGCGAGCGAGCAGCGCCACCGCGCGGGGGCGGCCGCGAGCAGCGCCACCTCGTTCGGCAGCGGGCCGGCGGCCGGCCGGCCGGTGGGGGCCGCGTCGGGCTCGTCCGGCTCGGTCACCGCGACCACGTGCACGCCGCACGCCGGCCCCTGCGCGGCAAGGCCCAGCAGCGACCGGGACGCCTCGTCGGGCAGCGACGGCCAGGCCAGCAGCACCAGCACCCGCCACGGCTCGGACCGCGGCAGCCCGGCGTCCTCCCGCTCGCGCAGCGTCGCGAACGAGCCGCCGAGCCGGTCGACGGTCACCCGCCCGACGTGGCCGGACAGGTCGGCCAGCGCCGCCTCCAGCGCGGAACGGGTGGTCAGCGTCGGGCCGACGACGCCGGCCGCGCGCAGCGGCGCGAACCCGGCGATCCCGGCACCCAGCTCGAACGGGTCGTAGACGGTGAGCTCCACCCGCCCCGGCGGCACCGACGCCAGCACCCGGGTCAGCAGCCCGCGCACCAGGTCGACCGCCTCGGCGCGCCGCGCCCGGGGAGCGGTGATCCGCAGGTTGCCGGCGTCGAGCAGCGGCACCGCCAACGGCACGGCCCGGGTCCCCGCCGGCGCCAGCACCCGCCCGACCCGCCACAGCCCCGGCCGGAACCGCCCCGCGGCGCCGGCCGCCGGGTCCCGGGAACCCTCGGCGGCGGGGGTGCTGAAGGCCGACCACGCCGAGGTGCCCCAGCCCGCGCTCGCCAGACCTCGGGCCTGCGCGTACACCAGCTCGGTCGCCTCGGTGAACACCGCCCCGAGCCCCGTCCGGTCACCTGCGCCCTCGGCCCCGGCGCCGCCCGCGGGTGCGCCGGCGAGCCGGTCGGCCTGCCGGTCCAACCGGTCGGCGACGGCAAGCGCCCCGGCCAGCGAGGACTGGACGGCCTCCGCGAGCGTGCGTGCCCGCCGGCTGCCCGACACCGCAAACCTCCCCGCTCCGCCGATGGCGTGACGTAGACGACGCGGCGCCGGTGCCGACTCGGACGGCAGCCGCCATAGTGGCTACCAACGTCAACACTCACGCTAGCCCACAAAGGCCGGACGTCCGTGACCCTTTGCCGGACTCCGGCCGTGACTCCTTTGCCGGACAGCGCGGCCGGCGCCGTCTGGACCGTATCGAAAAGCGCCGCGATGTGACCGAGCGGCCGCCCCCTTCCCCGTGTCCCAGCGTCTACCTCTCCCGTCGGGGACGAGGCACCCCCGGGGCCGAGGGGCGGGGGCGCAACCGGCCAGTATGGAACGAACAAGACGGGCGTGCGGGCGGCGGCACCCGGTGCCGGCAGGGCCACCGGGCCGGTGGCCGGGCCTGTGAAGGAGGACGGGCGTGGACGAGGCGGGCGAGGCCGGCGACGCGGGCGCGGAGCGGCCGGTCGCGGTGATCGACGTGGACGGTGTGGTCGCCGACGTCCGGCACCGGCTCGGCTTCCTGCGCCAACGCCCGGGCGACTGGAACGCGTTCTTCGCCGCCGCGACGGCCGACCCCCCACTGCCGCAGGGCGTCGAACTGGTCCTGGGTCTCGCCGCCGACCACGACGTGGTGTGGCTCACCGGCCGGCCGGAGCGGTCGCGCGCCGACACCGAAAGCTGGCTCGCCGCCCACGGACTGCCGATCGCGACGTTGCGGATGCGCCCCGACAACGACCGCCGCTCGGCCCGGGTCTTCAAGCGCGCCGAGCTGCGCCGCCTCGCGCGGACCCGCCGCGTCGCCGTGGTCGTCGACGACGACCCGGCCGTGGTCACCCTCCTGCTGGACGACGGCTGGCCCGTCGTCCACGCCGACTGGCTGCCCTACGAGGACACCCTCAAGAACGCCCAGGAGGTCGAGGGCCGCACCTAGGCGCCCGCACCCATCCGCCCCTTTGGTGCTCCCGGGGACCACGGCCTCCGGGCGTGCGAAGGAAGATCATTTTCGCACGCCCTTTGGCTCTCTAGGCGGAGCTGCGGCGGGCCCGGCGGCCGGCGAGCTCGTCGCCAGGGTGGCTGGCCGGGGGCTGGCCGGGACGCTCGCAGGGCAGCGAGGCGAGCTGGCCGCGCATGTCCTGCACCGCCCGGCCGACGGCGRTCGCGAACACCCCCTGGCCGCCGCGGACCAGGTCGACGACCTGATCGTCGGAGGTGCACTCGTAGACCGTCGAGCCGTCGCTGATGAGCGTCAGCTCGGCGAGGTCGTCGACGCCGCGGGTGCGGACGTGCTCGGCGGCGGAGCGGATGTTCTGCAGGGACACGCCGGCCTCGAGCAGCTTGCGCACCACCCGAAGAACGAGGATGTCGCGGAACGAGTAGAGGCGCTGGCTGCCGGACCCGGTCGCGCCGCGCACGCTCGGCACCACCAGCCCGGTCCTCGCCCAGTAGTCCAGCTGCCGGTAGGTGATGCCGGCAGCGGCGCAGGCGGTCGGGCCCCGGTAGCCGACGTCGTCACCGGGCGGCCCGGGCAGCTCGTCCGGGAAGAGCTCACCCTGCTCGATCATTGCCGTCCCGTTCCCGGTCGCCACGCCCCCGACCTCTCACTCGTGCCTCCAGTGGGAACCGGACGGCCACACGGCCGGCGGACGTCGCCGCGACGGCGCCGAAGGTGGCGGGCCAGGTACATGTCCGCGCCTCCTCTGGCCGCCAGCCCTCGGCGGGCGCCGGCCGCTCTCGGCGCGCCTGGCCGGCGCACCGCCTGAGTGACCCGGCCTCCCCCGCGGCGCGGTCACCTCGTCCCGGCCGCCAGACCGGTCCCCCCAATCGGACAGGCGGCACCCGAGCTCGGCGCGGACCTCCCGACCGTAGGAGCGCCGCGCCGTCCCTTCAACGATCCAGTTCGGCGTGTCTCCCGTCCAGCCGACAGAACTCACCTACCGGACGGGCCAACCACAAACGCCCACCATCTGCCGCGCAAACCATCGCAAGCGGCGCACAACGCCTTCAGCCTCGCCCAAGCTTCTCCCAACCGGATTTTCAGACTACGCCAGCAATCCGCTCGGCACCGCCCAAACGCGGTCGACCCCCACCCGCCGATGGCCGGCAGACCGGACGGCGGTGGCGGAACCGGCCCCGGACATGCGTCGGCCCCGGCCGCGATCGACGCGGCCGGGGCCGACGGAGACGACGGAGACGACGAACGTCCCGCTCCGAACCGGAGCAGCCGGGCTAGGAACCAGGGCTGTTGAAGTCCTCCGGGGAGATCGTGTCGAGGAACTCGCGGAACTTCTCGAGCTCGCTCTCCTGCTCCTGTTCCTGCTCTTCGGGCACGGTGATCCCAGCCTCGGCGAGCACCGCCTCGACGCCGTAGACCGGCGCGCCCATCCGCATCGCCAGCGCGATCGCGTCCGACGGACGGGCGGAGACCTCGACGCCGTTGGCGAACCGCAGGGTGGCGAAGAACACGCCGTCCTGCAGGTCGGTGATGGTCACCTGGGAGAGCTCCGTCTGCAGCGCCCGCAGCACGTCCCGCATCAGGTCGTGGGTCATCGGGCGCGCGGTCGTGATCCCCTCCTGGGCGAAGGCGATCGCCGTCGCCTCGACAGCACCGATCCAGATCGGCAGATACCGCTCACCGCCGACCTCCTTGAGCAGGACGATCGGCTGCTTCGAAGGAAGCTCGACTCGCACGCCGACGATGTCCAGCCGATGCACCGATCTACCTCCTCGCGCGGGTGACCCCGGGAGACACCCCGTCGACCCCGCCTCGCCCGGACGGCCACCCCACCGCTGGGCCCCGACCATCCACCTCAGAGCAGTGAGCCTGAACAGCGCCGGGCCCGGAAACCCCACTCTGGAGACAGTATCTCCGCGGCGACCCACCCGTCAGCGCGCCCGTGAGTTCCATGGGTCCCGAAGGGGCCGCGACCACCCCCGCCGGTCGCGCCTCTGTCAGCTGCGGGAGCCGAGGCGGGCGCGCAGGAGGGCGGCGTGCAGCCGGACCAGGAGCAGGGCGAGCTCGTCGACAGAGTCGCGGGGCAGGTCGTCGGCGTCCGGAGCGGCTCCGGCGCTACGCGGAGCGCGCAGGGGCGCGACGGCGGCCTCGATGAGGCCGGCCTCCCGGTCGGCGGCGGCGCGGGCGGCCCGCAGATGGCGGGCCTGCACGCCGTGCGCGGCGAGCAGGCCGACGGTGCGGGCGACGACCAGCGCGTCCGCGTCGTAGTAACCGCCGCCGGAGACGGCCCGCAGCAGGCCGTGCCGCTCGAGCTCGGCCAGTGCCTCCTCGTCGAGACCGCTGGCGGCGAGCAGCTCGCGGCGCGACATCCGGACCCGCTCGGCGCCGAGCAGCACGTCCAGGCCGGTCGCCGGCGGCGTCGCGGGAACCGCGCGCGGGCCTGGCGGCGGCGCGGTCGGCACCTCGCCGCGGTCCATCGCCGCCAGCTCGTCCTTGATCACCCGGAGCGGCAGGTAGCGCTCACGCTGGGCGTGCAGGACGTACCCGAGCCGGGCGACGTCGGCGGCCGAGTACTTGCGGTAGTTCGAGCTGGTCCTGGCCGGCTCGACCAGGCCCTCGGCCTCGAGATAGCGGATCTTGGACAGGGTGATGTCCGGATAGTCGACCCGCAGCCGGTCAAGCACCTCGCCGATGTTGAGGACCTTGGCGCTGTGCCGGGCATCCGCCTCGGCGTCGGGCACCGGGCGGCCAGAATGGCGCCCGGGCCGGCCAACGCGGGACTGGCCTGGGCCGAGGCTGCCCGGAGCCGGCGCCGCGATCGCGGCCGCCGCCGACAGTCGCGCGCTCACCGCGGTCCCCCCGCCCTCACAACGGACCACCCCCCGAGTAGGGGGACCCGGTCAGGAACACCAGCCGGAACTTGCCGATCTGCACCTCGTCCCCGCTGGTGAGGTCGGCGGAGTCGATCCGCTCCCGGTTCAGGTAGGTGCCGTTGAGACTGCCGACGTCACGGACCGTGAAGCCCTTGGTGTACGGCGAGCGCAGGAACTCCGCGTGCCGGCGGGAGACGGTCACGTCGTCGAGGAAGATGTCGCTCTCCGGGTGCCGGCCGGCCGTGGTCAGGTCCGCGTCCAGCAGGAAGCGGCTGCCCGCGTTCGGGCCCCGTTTGACGACGAGGAGCGCAGAGCCGGGCGGTAGCGCGTCCACCGCGGCCACCGCGTCCCGTTCGTTGGCCTCGTCGGAGTGGTCGCCGTCGACGCGGTGCAGGGCGGCGGTCGCCAGGTTCAGGCTGGACGTCTGGTCCCCCGGTCGCTCAGGCGCCACCGGCTCGCCCGGGCGTACCAGGGGTGACCCGCACCGCGCGCAATAAAGCGCGTCGGGCGGGTTGTGCTGTCCGCACTTCGTGCAGAACACCGTCGCGTCCGCCTCCTGCCGACGCCCGCGGGCACGGGCCACCGGCCGCTCGGGCCACCGACCTGGTGGCGAGAACGTCGTCTTCCCAATCCGCGGGGGTCGCCGAACCAAGCCGCCCACCCCCACACACGTCACCCCGGGCCTGGTCACCGCCCGCGCCAACCGCGGGTGGCGCCACCACCGCCAACTGATGCAACCGAGGCTAGTGCATCAGGGGCAGGCTCGTGAAAAGGGTGCGACAACAGCTACCGGCGTGGCGCCCCGAAAATGGCCCGTCGAGGGCCTCGGCGGCGAGAGTATCGTACCGCCACCTCTACGGACCGCCACGGCATCATCCACAACGAGCTGCCGGGCCACCACCAGCCGCACCGAGGCCCTCCGGACGCATGCACCGCGCCGCCGTGTGGTCGGACTGTCGCCCATCCGACAGTCCGTCACCCGGCCCAGCGCGCCGACGGTCTCTCCGGCGCGCGACCACTACCCAGACCCCGCCCACACCAGGCCAGCCCGGTCGCCGGGGTCCCCGCCGATTCCGCCCCCGACCCGGAAAGAGACCGAACCTCCGGAACCGGCCGAACCGGAATCGGCGGGGAGCGTCAGTGGCTCTTCACGTGCTCCTGGTAGGCGGCGGCGTCCAGCAGCTCGTCGAGGGCCGACAGGTCCGCGACCGCGACCTCGATGAGCCAGCCGTCACCGTACGGGTCGGAGTTGAGCAGCTCGGGCGAGCCGTCGAGCGCGTCGTTGCGGGCGACCACCTCGCCGGACGCCGGCGCGTACACGTCCGACACGCTCTTGGTCGACTCCACCTCGCCGAACGGCTCGCCGGCCGAGACCTGGCCCCCGACCTCCGGCAGCGACACGTACACGATGTCGCCGAGCGCCTCCTGGGCGTACGAGGTGATCCCGACACGCATCGTCGCGCCGGCCACCCGGACCCACTCGTGCTCACGCGAGTACTTCAGGTCCTCCGGATACACCGAGTCGCCTTCCATGAGCCCAACCCCTCCCGCCAGTCCAGCGACGCGGCCCGGTCGCGCCGCGTCGTCTCACCTCACCGCGCGGATCTCGACCCGGCCGGGCTCGGTGACCCGCGCCGTGGCGCCCTCACGGGTTGCCACCGTATCGAGCACCCCGCCGGGGAACCGCATCGCCTCCGCCAAGGTGTGCGGATCACCGATCGCCCGCACCGTGTAGGGCGCGGCCACGGCCGTTCCGTCGACGGTCAGCCCGCCGCCTCGCCGGTTGACGATGTAGCTCTCAGCGGCCAGGCGCACCCCGGACAGCTCGATCGCCTCGGCCCCCGCGTCGCGCAGCTCCTGGAGAAGGTCGACGAAGACGTCGGCGCCGATGTTGCCGCGAGGGTCGGTGACGGTCAGYTCGACGCCTGGCCCGGCGACCGGCACCGTGCCGGCGAGCACCGCAAGGGCGTCGGCGCGGGCGCTGGCGGCGGCGAGGGTCACCCTGTCCGGGGTGGCGGAGGCCAGCGCGGTCCGTTCCCGCTCGAGCCGGTCGATCTCGGTGGCCAGCCGCCTGCCGTCGGCGCCGAGCGCGCCGACCTGGTCGACGAGGCGAGCCGTGCCCGTGCCGGCGGGCGCCGTGTCCCGGGCCGCCGAGACCGTCACCGGAATCGCGAACCCGGCCACGGCCAGCAGCGCCGCCACGGCGGCCCTCGCGGCCCGCGGGCGCGAGGGCGGGCGCGGCGCGGGCACGGACGGCTCGGCGGGCGGGACGGGCGCTTCGTCGGGCACGGCTACACCCCGAACAGGTGGCGGCGCAGCGCCGTGGCGTTGGTGAAGATCCGGATTCCGAACACGATGACGACGGCGGTGGTGAGCGCGCCGCCGACGCCGAGCCGGTCACCGACCAGCACGAGCAGCACGGCGACCGTCGTGTTCGTCAGGAACGACGCGACGAAGACCACATCGTCGAAGACCCGTTCCAGGGCGGCGCGCAGCCCGCCCACCAGGGCGTCCAGCGCGGCCACCACGGCGACCGGCAGGTAGGGCGCGAGCCAGCCCGGCGCCGACGGCAGCAGCAGGAACCCGGCGACCAGCCCCGCGACGAGCGCCAGCGCCGGCGCCGCCCCGCCCGCCACCGCCCACCGGCGGTCCGGAGGCGGGCCGTCGGCCACCTCCCCACCGGCGTCGCCGACGTCGCCGCCTGCCCCGCCGGCTCGCCCGGCGCCCGGCGGCAGCGCTCCGTCAGGAACGTCATCCTCGGGAGCGCCGTGCTTGGGGGTCTCGTCCTCGGGGGTATCCGGCAGGTCCGGTGCGTCGGGGCGGGTCACGGCGCCATCACTGGCTCTGCCTCCTCGCGAGTCTGGGCGGCGTCACCAGCGCGGCGGGCACGGTGAGGTCGCGCATCGTGGTCGTGGCGCGCAGCCGGGCGCCGGTCAGGTGGCCTGCGGCGAGCCGGCGCCCGGTGTCCGAGCCGAGGAGGGCCGCGAGCAGCCGTGCCGGGTCGCCGACGGCATCGATGCGGTACGGCGAAGCGACCGGCTGGAAGCCGACGAGGATCGCCTGTCCCGCGGTGCGGATCGCGCTGGTCGGCGCCAGTCGCACCCCGCCGACGGCGATCGCGCTGGCGTGGCCGCTCCACAGGGCGTTGACGAGCTCGGCCAGGTCGCGGTCGGTGAGCCGCCCGGCGCCGCCCTCGCCCGCCGGCCCGGTACCGGGCTGGCCCGGCGTGGCGTCGACGATCTCGACGCGCAGGCCGGGGCCGTTGGCGGGGCGGGCGGCCGCCGCGGGCTCGAGCACTCCGAGCGCCGAGGCGACGGCGCGCTGCTCCCCCTCGGCCAGGGCGAGCGCGGCCCTGGCCGCGTCGACGTCGGCGCTCAGCGTCCGCGCCCGGCCGGTCAGCGTGACGACGTCAGCCGCACGCAGGTCCCGCTCGACGGCCAGTGCCGCGTCGACGTGCTCCCTGGAGGCGTCCCCGGCGCGCCACGTGCCGGCCGCGCCGGCCAGCAGCAGCCCGACGGTGGCGGCCAGCGCGACGGTGGCCAGCCGCGCCGGCCGGCGGCGGACCGCGGCGGCGCGGGCCAGGCCAGAAGCGCGGAAAGCGCCGGAAGCGCGGCCGGCCCCGGCTGGGGCGGCGGCCTCGGCCCGGCGCGCGGCGGCCGCGGCGCGGTATGCCGGGTCCAGCGCGCCCGCCGCCACGGCGGCGAGCGGGGACAACCCCCGAAGGCCCGGAGACGCTGGGAGGTTCTCGCGGGCCCGGCCGCCCGGTCCGGGGGTCAGAGTGGATCCGGGCGCGCGCACACCGGGCATTCTCACTGACACCGAAGCCCCTGGCGCGCAGCGCACCCGCCCCGGCGCCCCGCCGTGTCGGCGCTCTCACCGCCGGGGCCCTCGCCACACCAACGCCAGCCCGACCGCCGAGGCCCGGCGATTCCTCCCCCGACCATCAGCCACCACCAACCAAGACCCCGCGCGCCACGCCAGCCCGACTGCCGGGGTCAGCGTCGATTCCTCCCCCGAGCCGGAACCAGGCCGAACCTCCGCCTCCGGAACTAGCCGAAGGGAATCGGCGGGGAGGCCTCGACGACGGCGGCCCAGCGGCGCAGCAGGGCGCGGGCCTCGTCCCGGTCCCCGGCCTCTGCCCACAGGTGCGTGACCGCCTCGGCCGGGTCGGGCAGCACCAGCACCCACGCCCCGTCCGGGCGTACCACCCGCACCCCGTCAGTCGTGTCGATGACGTGTCCGGCGGCCACGTCGACCGACTCGACCACCCGACGCATCACGGTCCCCTTGGCCGCCCACGGCGTCGGCACCGCGCGGCGCACGACCGCGACCGGCGGGATCCGCGCGTCGATCGCGGACAGGGTCAGCCGGGTCCGCGCCACCAGCGAGAGCAGCCGGACGAACGCCGCCAGCCCGTCGAGCGCCGCGCCGAACTCGGGCACGACGAACCCGCCCCGCCCGTCGGCGGCGAACACCACCCGCGGGTCCCGCGCCACCCGGGGCAGGTCGGCGGCCGACAGCGAGGTTCGCCGCACCGTCAGCCCGTGGAACTGGGTGACCTGGTCGGCGACGAGCGTCGTCGTCACCGGCACGGCCACCTCCATGCCCCGGTTCTCGGCGGCGACCAGGTCGAGGAAGACCAGCAGCGCCCGGTCGTCGTCGATCAGGTCGCCCCGCTCGTCGACGATGGTGATCCGCTCCCCCACCTGGTCGAAGCGGACCCCGAAGGCCGCCCGCGAGCTCGCCACCAGCTCGCCGAGCCGCTCGACGGCCCGGCGGCGCTGCGCCTCGGAGTGGGTGGTGACGGTGTCGTCGAGGCGGTTGTTGACGGTCAGCACGTCGACGCCGAGCCGGCCGAGCAGGGTCGGGAGCACCAGCGAGGCGGCGCCACCCGACGGGTCCAGGACGACCTTCAGGTCGGCCTCGGTGACGCCGGAGGTGTCGACCTGGTCGAGCAGGTCCTGGGTGTAGCGGTCGGCGGTGCGCGCCGGCAGCCGCAGGTCACCGATCTCGCCGGCGAAGGCGCGGCGGAACTCCTGGCGGGAGAACACCCGGTCCACCTTGCGCTGCATGGCGGGCGACAGGTCGTCCCCGTCGGCGTCGAGGAAGACGATGTCGATGCGCTCGGGGTCGCCCTCGGTGGTGCGCAGCATGATCCCGCCGGCCGCGTCGGAGGTGCGCACGTCGAACCGGGCGACCGGCATCGCCGCGACCTCCAGGTCACGGACGTTGATCGCGCTGGTGGTGAGCGCGCTGATCACCGCACGCTTGAGCGCCCGGGCGGCCCGGGAGCCGTCGCGGGCGGTGGTGACGGTCGCGCCCTTGCGCAGCGTGGTCGCGTATGCGGCGGCGAGCCGGACGGCCAGCTCCGGGGTGATCTCGGCGTTGATCAGGCCGGAGACGCCGCGGGGGCCGAACAGCGACCGCTGACCGCGTGACTCCCAGATGACCGAGGTGTTGACGACGGCGCCGGCCTCGATCGTCTTGTACGGGTACACCCGTACGTCGTGGGAGATGAACGCCTCCTCCTCCACGACGCAGGCCTCGGCGACGACGGCGCCCTCCTCGACCCGGGCGGCACGGCGCACGTCGGTGCCCTTCCCGATGACGCAGCCGCGCAGGTTGGTCCGGGGGCCGATGAGCGCGTTGTCGCCGACGATCGCGCGATGCAGGAAGGCACCCTGCTTGATGACGACGTTGCTGCCGACGACGGTGAACTCGCGCAGCTCCGCGCCGGCCTCGACCTTGGAGTAGTCGCCGACGACGAGCGGTCCCTTGAGCACCGCGTCCGGATGGACGTCGGCGTCCTCGCCGACCCACACCCCGGGTGACACCTCGAACCCGCCGATCTCGACGTCGACCTGCTGGTTGAGCACGTCGGCCTGGACACGCTGGAAGCTCGCGATCGTGCCGACGTCCTCCCAGTAGCCGGACACGACGTGCCCGAACACGGGAGCGCCGGCGGCGACCAGGCGGGGGAAGACGTCGGCGGACCAGTCGACCGGCTCGCCGGCCGGGACGTGGTCGAACACCTCTGGCTCCATGACGTAGATGCCGGTGTTGACGGTGTCGGAGAACACCTGGCCCCAGGTCGGCTTCTCCAGGAAACGGGAGATCCGGCCGTCCTCACCGGCGATGACGATGCCGAACTCCAGTGGGTTGGGCACCGACTTGAGGGCGACGGTGACCAGGGCGCCGTTCTTGCGGTGCTCGGCGACGAGCTCGGTCAGGTCGATGTCGGTCAGCGCGTCGCCACTGATCACCAGGAACTGCTCGTCGCGCAGCGCCGCCTCGGCGTTCTTGACGCTGCCCGCCGTCCCCAGCGGCGTCGACTCGGTGGCGTACGACAGGTGCATGCCGAGCTCGTCGCCGTCGCCGAAGTAGGTGCGCACCATGGCGGCGAGGAACTGGACGGTCACCACCGTCTCGTCGAAGCCGTGCCGCTTGAGCAGCCGAAGGACGTGCTCCATGATCGGCCGGTTGACGACCGGGAGCAGCGGCTTGGGCGCGTTCGCGGTCAGCGGCCGCAGCCGGGTGCCCTCCCCGCCAGCCATCACCACGGCTCTCACGGCGAGCCCCCCGCCGGGGCCGGCCGCCCCCGGGCGGCCTGCCGGCGGGCCCGCGCGATACCGGCGACCTGGAAGGCGTAGAGCAGCCCGGCCCACCAGTACAGCGCCACCCCCCAGATCGCGAACGCCCAGCCGAGCGGGCGGACCACGGTCGACACCGCCCCGTGGCCGTCGGAGAGCAGCAGCAGCGGGAACGCGTAGAGCAGGTTGAAGGTGGCCGCCTTGCCCAGGTAGTGCACCGGCAGCGCGGTACCCAGGCCCAGCCGGCGCATCGGGATGAGCAGCAGGGTGATGAACACGTCGCGGCCGACGATCGCCGCGAACAGCCACCAGGGAATGATCCCCCGGACGGCGAGGGCGACGATGGTGGCGAGGATGTAGAGCCGGTCGGCGAGTGGGTCGAGCAGGATGCCGAGGCGGCTGGTCTGACCCAGGGCCCGCGCGAGCCGGCCGTCGAGATAGTCGCTGATGCCGGCGAAGACCAGGATGCCCAGCGCCACCCAGTCGGCGTGCGGGCCGAGCACGAGCCACAGGAAGACGGGTACGCCGAGCAGGCGCAGCGCTGACAGCAGGTTCGGGATCGTCCAGATCCGGTCGCTGGGGGCGGCGGCGCTCGTCATGCGGCATTTCCTCCCCTCAGCGGCGGCCTGCCAGCAAGATTACGGGCACTTGGCGACGCGGAAACGTCCTGCCCGGGTCGGGCACGCGCGTACCGCGGCGCGGCCTTCAGGACCGGCGCATCCCCTGAAAGCAAGACGCTAGTCGATGACCATGCGCCTGAGCGCGGCGAGGGCGGACGAGGGGCGGGCCTGGCCGCCGACGGAAACGGAACATGAAGAACCCCGGTCCAGGCGGACCGGGGTCGAGTCGTCCGGCGGACGGCGGCGCGGCCAGGCCCGGAGCGCCTGCCGCACCTTCGTCACATGACCCGGCCGACGAGGTACGTCGAGCTGTAGATCGGGCGCAGGGAAACCACACCACCGGTCTGCGGAGCGGCCCACATGTAGCCGTTACCGGCGTAGATGCCGACGTGGTAGATGTTGCCCGGGCTGCCGTAGAAGATCAGGTCGCCGGGCTGCTTGCCCGACTGGGCGACGTGCGACGTGGCCCAGTACTGCGCCTCGGCGGTCCGCGGCAGGTTGCGGCCCAGCTGCTTGAAGACGTACTGGACGAGGCCGGAGCAGTCGAACGAGTACGGGCCCTCGGAGCCGTAGACGTACGGCTTGCCCTTCTGCAGCGAGGCGAGGTAGACGGCCTTCTCGCCGATGGAGCTGCCCGGGATGACGGACGGGACGCCCGTGTCGAGGTAGTCCGAGGCCCTGCGCTGCTGGATCGTGATCGTGGTCGCGCCGGCCACCGAGGGCCGCAGCGAGCTGCCGCCGTCGAACACGGCGGTGAGCGTGGTGGTCGACAGCAGCCGGGCGGTGATGCTCGCCTGGCCCTGGTCGTCGGTGGTGAGAGTGGTGGTGGCCTGCCACTTCGGCCCGTCCACCACGACGATCTTCACCTTCTGGCGGGCCAGCGGCGAGCCGTCGAGCGCCTCCGTCGCCTTGACGGTCAGTACGACCGGGGCGTTGGGCTGGACGGTGGTGTGGTCCGCGGTGAGCGCCAGGTTCGTGAAGACCGGGCCGGAGTCGGCCAGCGCCCCGGCGAGACCGCCGGAGCCGGAACCTCCGGCCAGGGCGCTGCCCAGGCCGCCGGAGCCGCCCTCGCCGTCCCCGCCCCCGAGCGCCGCGCCCAGGGCACTCGCCTCGTAGGTGGTGCTGTTGCTCTGCGGGTTCGTGTCGACCGTCGAGGGCGAATCCTGGGACGGGACCGTCGCGGCGAACGCGGCGGTGGACACGGCGAGCGTGCCGGTCGTGAACGCGGCGATCGTGCTGACCCGGCGGGGCTGGTTGCCGTTGCGCCGGCGGGCCCCGCTGGGAGCGCCGTCCGTGCGATGCCGACCGCGCACCAGCTCGTCCCAGTCGTCCGGGAGCCAGGCCATGCCACGACGGGACAACGCGCGTCCTTCCCTGACGCCTGCGAGGTCAGCTGTCGGGTTCGGGCAGGGTTCACGCTGCCCGGCCGCCTTGCGGCCGCTTCACCCCGAGGGCGCGGCCGAATGTCGGCGTTGCCCGGTGGACGTTGGGTCCCCCGCTCCTGCCCCGGCGTGTCGGAGGGGACGTCAGACCAGGGGCAGGACTCGGCGTTTGGCCTGGCGGTTTGTTGCCTTAGGTGAAGAATGTTGCACCGCTGACCATAGTCGATCCCCCAGCGGGGCCTCCAACCACCATAAACACAACAATTGGACACCCGGCCGCGCGTTTCGATGAGATGTCCACCTCGTTCCGGTCTGTTCTGCACATGCRCCCTGGCCAGGAGTAACCGGYGTCGGCACGGCGCGAAGACCGGCGACTCCACGCCAGCGCGGGCGCAGTGGTTGATGTCTCGTTGCGTCGACTGAGAGAAATCGACCATCAGGCGACGCCCAGCCCAGGGCCGCCGGGACTTTAGTCCCGATGCGCGCTAGAGACCAAAGTCCCTAGCGGGCGAGCGGGGCGAAACAGACGTGCGCCGCCGCGACATCGCCACACCCCGCGATCACCCCGTGGGGGCAGGCTCTTCCCCACACGCCCTACACCAAAGAGCCGCCGCCCGACGAAGATCACCAAGCCGGGGTCGGCGCGTCAACAGCGTTGACTATCTTGTCTACCGGTGCGACCGGCCGCCGCGACCGCGGCATCACGATCAGCCCGACACCGGCGGACAGGCAGCGGACGACCGACGCGGACGGCGGACAGGCCGGCGAAGAACGAAGGAGGCGCGGCGGGGGCGGCGCCGTCAGCCGGATGGGCGCGGCGTGACGGCGGCGGACGGCCCGACGGACGCGGACGAGGCCGGCGGGGGCAGCGCCGTCCCGGCCGGCGGGGATCCGCCCGCCGCGCTCGTGGACGCGGTGGGCGCCACGGCCGCGGAGGTGGTCGCTGGCGGCGTGGGCGGGCCCCCAGGGGGCGACGCGGCCGACGGGACGCCCGTGGGCGGCGGCACGGCCGCGGGAGCGACACCGAGCGGCGCGGCCGGGGAACCCTGGGCGGGTGGGGCGACCGGCGCGGGTGGGGCGACCGGCGTGGGGATGGCGTGGCCGTACACGACGAGGTTGTCCAGATAGTGGTGCGTGTGCTCGTCGAAGCCGCCGTCGCAGGTGATGATCCGGATCTCCGGGCGGGTGACCGGGCCGTAGACCCGCTGCGTCGGGAACGTCGCCTTGGACACGGTCTCCGCCCGGTCGACGACGAACGTGACGCTCGCCCCGGAACCGCCGACGACGGTCATCTGGTCCCCCGGCAGCAGACTGCGCAGCCGGTAGAAGACGGCCGGCCCCTTCTTCGAGTCGTAGTGGCCGACGAGCACCGCCGGGCCCACCGCGCCCGGGGCGACTCCCGGGTCGTACCAGCCCACATCGCCCCACTGGGTCGGCACGTCGATGGCACCCTGCGGGGTCAGCCCGAGGCCGACGACGGGCGCGTCCACCGCGATCGCCGGGATCCGCAGCCGCACCGGGTCGGCCACCACCGGCGGCGCAACCATCGGCACCGGACTCGCCGTGGCCGGCGGCGGCCCGGAGACCGTCGCGCCGCTCGTCGCGACGACCGGGGCCGGCAGCACCCGGCCCGCCGCCGGCGCCTCGACAGCCGACAACTCGGGCGCGGCCAGCCGGTACCCGCTGAGAACCACCAGCGCCAGCCCGGCCATCACCAGCGGCCAGGTCAGCCTGGCCCTGCGCCCGGAACGGCCCGAAGGCCCCGCCGGCGGCCCGGTGGCCGGCGCGGCGGTGGGCCCCGCGAACGGCGCGGCGGGCGAGGAGCCGCCACGGCGGCCGGCACGAACGGTTGGCCTGGGCCCGGCCGGGCCCAGGCGGGCGGGCTCGGCCGGGCCCTCGAGCGACTCCAGCCCGTCCGCGCGGCCGACGGCGGGTTCCTGCCGGCCGCGCGCGGTGCCGGGTGCCCCCGCCCGCCCGCCCTCGCCCGCGGAGACGCGCTGGTTCGGCTGGTTCCGCTGGTTCGGCGGAAGCCCGGAGCCGGCCGCCGGCTCGCGCCTCGCGCCGCGGCCAGCTGGCTGGAGACCTGCCCGTCCGGGCGTACCGCCCGCCGCGACCGTCCGCGAACCAGCTGACCGTCCGCCGCGCTTTGACGCACCGCCCACGACGCCCGCACCCTCCCGCACGACCGGAACCCGACGGCCGGGATGCTAAGGCGCCGAAGCCGGTTCTCCGTGCTACTGACGCCGTATCCGGATGTGAATCAACGGCGCGCCGGACGCTACCGGAAAATGGGACAGCCGGCCCGGGGGCGACAATCTGGGCCAACGCCGTGGTCCCGAATTCCGGAGAAGCCGGCCGGGATCGCGAGAAATGCTTCGGAGTAAACCGGCGGGAACGTGACGGACCCCGGCGCCGCAGGCAACTACCGCCAGCGGCCCGAACCTCGCGTTCATTCTGGGGACCAGTCACCTGAGACCCACCACGCCCATGCGGGCTGCTCAGGATTCGGCCACGGAGTAGCTATGGTGGCGCTCGCAGTCATGTGACGGTCACAATCTGCGAGAGAGGGGACCTGATGAAGGGCCTGGGACGTAGTGCGGCCTTGCTGGGATTGTCCGGCGCCGCGAGCCTCATCCTCACTATCGGTGGGCCCGGCCTCGGGATCGCGCAGGCCTTGGACGACGGCAACGGCGATAAGAAGGACAACGGAATCCTGAACGACAAGGACAAGGACAACAGGGACTGCATCGGGAGGGACGGGAAAGACGGCAAGGACGGGAAGGACGGCGGCATCCTTGGCGACAGGGACAAGGATGACGACTGGTTCAAGGACGGCATCCTTGACGACAAGGACAGGGACCGCTGCGCGGTCGGCGTCGGGGTCGTCGGGGTGGGAGTCGGGGGCGGCGGCGGCGCTGGCGCCGGCGGCGTCGCCGCGGGTGGCGGCGGCATGGCCGCCAACTCCACCCCCGTCCTCCCGCTGGCCGGCGCCGGCCTTGGCGCCATCCTGCTGACCGTCGGCGTCGCGAACCGTCGCCGCAACCAGGGCACCATCTGACCCAGCCGTCCACAGCGGCCCCGCTGAGGCGCCGCCCGACGGTAGACGTCGGCTGTCCCGGCCGATCCGGCCCTAGTGGTCCGGACCGCCGCGGGACAGACCGCCGCGCGCGCCGGTTCCGGCCTGGCGAACGCCCACTCCGCCTGGCCGGACCGGTACCGCGCGGCCCACGGTGACCACCGTCGGTGGGCGCCCCGACCTTGTCGGGGCGCCCACCGCCACGGACCCGAACCGCCGGGCTCCACGGGCCCCCGTGAACCACAGAGCCCGCAGATCAGGTAAGGTGTTCCTCGTCGCCGGAACGGTTTCCGGGCCGGCGGCGGTGCACTCGGGACGTGGCGCAGTTTGGTAGCGCACTAGACTGGGGGTCTAGGGGTCGCAGGTTCAAATCCTGTCGTCCCGACGGGCTGGGGAACGCTGTTCGCTGCTCTTCGAGCAGCTTCCCGTAGGCCGCGATGTTGCTCCGGGGGGTGACCCCCGGGCCCCGATGTCGGGGCTTGCGCCCCCACCTTTGGGGTCGGATGAGATGTGCAGGGCCGTTGGTCTGTGGACCAGCGGCCCTCACTGTTTTGCGTGGTTGGGGCGGTCGCTGCCCTTCGGGCTCGCTTCCCGGAAGGCGCGATGGTGATCCGGGGCGAGCCGCTGAGCCCCAGCGTCGGGCCGGGACTCCCGCCCATGAGCCGACAACATGGGTAGGGCCGCTGGTCGGCCGACCAGCGGCCCTTGCCGTTTCTGTTGGAAATCAGTGGCTTCCCACGGCGTGGTGACTGGGGGCGGAGCTCCGGCTGGGGTCAGCGGTCGCGGTTGCGGTCGCCGCGTTCGCGGACTCGGACGGAGACCTCTACCGGGGAGCCGACGAAACCGAAGTCCTCGCGGAGGCGGCGCTCCAGGAAGCGGCGGTAGCCGGGCTCCAGGAAGGCGGTGGAGAAGACGACGAAGCGCGGGGGGCGCACGCCGGCCTGGGTGGCGAAGAGAATCTTGGGGATCCGGCCGCCGCGGGGGGGCGGCGGGGTGGCGGCGACGACCTCACCGAGCCACGCGTTGAGCCGGCCAGTCGGGATGCGGGTGCCCCAGCTCTCCAGCGAGGTGCGCAGCGCGGGAGCGAGCCTGTCAGTCGCCCGGCCGGTGCGCGCGGAGATGTTCACCCGGGGCGCCCAGGAAACCCGGGCCAGGTCGCGGGTGATCTCCTTCTCGAGGGTGAGCCGGCGGTCCTCGTCGATCAGGTCCCACTTGTTGAAGGCGAGCACGACGGCCCGGCCGGCGTCGACGACCATCTGGACGACCCGCTGGTCCTGCTCGGTCAGCGGCTCGTCCGCGGCGAGCAGGACGATCGCGACCTCGGCGGCCTCGATCGCGGCGGCGGTGCGCAGCGACGAGTAGTACTCGGCGCCACTGGCGTGGCCGACCCGGCGGCGCAGGCCGGCCGTGTCGATGAACAGCCACGGCTGCCCGGCGACGCTCACGACCTCGTCCACCGGATCCCGGGTGGTGCCGGCGACATCGTGCACCAGCGAGCGCTCCTCGCCGGCGAGCCTGTTGAGCAGGCTGGACTTGCCGACGTTGGGCCGGCCGACGAGCGCCACCCGGCGCGGGCCGTCCTCCTCCTCGAACCGCTCCGGCGGCGCCTCGGGCAGGGCGACGAGCACAGCGTCGAGCAGGTCGCCGCTGCCCCGGCCGTGCAGCGCCGACACGGGATACGGCTCCCCCAGCCCCAGGCTCCACAGGGCAGCGGTGTCGGACTCCAGCCGCTGGTCGTCGACCTTGTTCGCGGCGAGCACCACCGGATGCCCGGAACGCTGCAGCACGCGGGCGACGGCCTCGTCCGCGTCGGTCGCGCCCACGACGGCGTCGACCACGAACAGCACCGCGTCCGCGGTCGCGAGCGCGGACTGCGCCTGGGCCGAGACCCGGGCCGCCAGACCCTTCGCGTCCGGCTCCCAGCCGCCGGTGTCGACGATCGTGAACCGGCGGCCCGACCAGGTCGCGTCGTAGGCGACCCGGTCGCGGGTGACGCCGGGGACGTCCTCGACGACGGCCGCCCGCCGGCCGAGAATGCGGTTCACCAGCGTCGACTTGCCGACGTTGGGCCGGCCGACGACGGCGAGCACCGGCTGCCCCCCGGAAGCGGTGCCCGGGGCGGGGCTGTCCTGGCTCGGGTCGTCCTGTGTCGTCACCGTCGTACTGCTTCCTGTAGTTCCCGCGTCGTCCGTCCCGTGCCGCCTCGTCTACTCAGCCGGCTGCCCGGCCTCCGTGTTCCCGGCGGCGATCTCCTGCTCCCCGGCGCCGGCGCGGGCGGCAGCCAGATGGTCGGCCAGCCGCACCCGGATGTCCTCCGCGACGGCGGCCAGCGCCTTGCGCGACCGCGGGTTCGCCGGGATCTCCACGGCGAACGGCTCACCGAAGACCACCCGCACCCGCGCCGACCGCTTCGGCCAGCGCGCGCCCTTCGGCAGCGCGTCGCTGGTGCCGAGGCAGGCCACCGGCAGCACCCGGCAGCGGCCGTGCACCGCCAGGTAGGCGATGCCGTGCTGCACGGCAGCCATCTCGCCGCTGCCGCGGGTGCCCTCGGGGAAGACCCCAATGACGTTGCCGCGGGCAAGCTCGTCGAGCGCCGTGTGCAGCGCGACCCGGTCCGCCTTGCCACGGTCGATCGGGATCTGCCCGACGAGGCGCAGCAGCCAGCCGACGATGCCCTTGTACATCTCGACCTTCGTCAGGCACCGGACCGTGCGCGGCGACTCGATGACGACCAGCGGCCCGTCGAGCCAGCTCGAGTGGTTCCCCGCGAGGATCAGCGGCTCACCCTTCGGGACGTTGGCCACGCCCTCCAGGCGGATCCGCATCACCACGTGGTTGAGTACCCAGCGTACCGGCGGCTTGAGCAGCCGGTGGAGGATGTCGTTGTACCGCGGCGACTCGGCGCCCCGATGCGCTGGCTTCGCCGTGGCGAGAGCGGGCGCCTTCCCGGTCGTCAGCCGGCTCTCGCCGGCCGACGGCGGCAGGACCGCCGGCACCGGCTCCACCGCGACCGCCACCTGGCTGGCCGGGACGTTCGCCGGCGCTATGGCGCCGGCGCGTGACGGCTCGGTGCCGGCCGCCGGGAGCGCCGTCTGCTCCGCGGTCTCGGTGACGAAGGTGGGCGCCGGATCGGCGGGCACGCCGTCGTCGTCGGTGCTCATGACGCCGCTCCGGGCGTGCCGGCGACCGTGGGCACGACGAAGCCCGCCTCGTCGCAGCGGTGCAGCACCTCGACGACGACCTGGTCGATGGACATGCCGGTCGAGTCGAGCACGATGGCGTCCGGGGCGACCAGCAAGGGGTCGACCGTGCGGGTGCTGTCCAGCGCGTCGCGCCGACCGAGTTCGGCGAGCGTGCGGGCGACGTCGTCGACGCCCTTCTCCCCCAGCTCACGCGAACGGCGCAGCGCCCGCACCTCGGTGGACGCCGTCAGGTACACCTTCACCGGCGCGTCCGTGGCCACGACCGTGCCGATGTCCCGGCCCTCGACGACGATGCCGCCGGCGGCCTCGACCGCGTCGGCGATGATCTGCCGCTGCTGGGCGACGAGCTTGCGGCGCACCGCCGCGACCGCGCTGACGGCGCTGACGGCGTTGGTCACCGCCCGGGTGCGGATCTCCGCGTCGACCGGGACCTGGTTGACCGCGATCGTCGGGCCGTCGGGGTCGGTACCCGGGGTGATCGTAGCCCGCTCGGCGAGCTGGCCGACGGCCTCGGTGTCCTCAAGGTCGGCGCGCTGCTCGAGCGCGAGCTGGGTCACCGCCCGGTACATCGCGCCGGTGTCGAGGTAGCGCAGGCCGAGCCGACGGGCGACCGCCTTGGCCACGGTGGACTTCCCCGAGCCGCCGGGGCCGTCGACCGCGATCACCAACCCTGGGCCACGCCCGGCCGCCGCCGCCTTGCCGCCTGCTGGCGAACCGGATTCGTGGTCGTGCTCCACCCCGTGCCCTCCGTCCGGACGTCCCTCGCGCATCTGCGCCCACGCCCGCCGGTACCGCCTTACCCGCCGATACTCGCCGTGGCCGGGATCAGGCTACTCGGCCTGGCCGGATCATGACCGGCGGCACGTCCCGAGGCGGCGTGCCGGTGACAAGACCCACGCCGCCGCCACGCCTCCCGGAGAAGGCCCAGGAGCCGGGGGTTCGCGGGTCGGGGGTTCACCGGGCCGGGCTGGCTCAGGAGCGGCGATAGGCCGCCCAGCCGGCCGCGGTGAGGCGGTCGACCAGCTCGCCAGCCTCGTCGGGCGCGACCGCGAGCTCGACGACGCCGGCGGGCGCCTCGAGGCTGTGCTCGAACGGGGCGACGTCCTCGAGGTTGACCCCCCAGCCGCCGACCGCGGTGAGCAACGCGGCCAGCTGCCCCGGCCGGTCGTCGAGCACGACGCCGACCCAGCCCCACGGCCGCCCCGCGCGCCCGCCCGCCTTGCTCGGCAGCTGCGCCCGCCCGGTCCGGCCGCGTTCCATGATGTCGGTCACGACCTTGGTCACACTGGCCTCGGAGGCGTGGTCGAGGGCGTCGGCCAGCGCGCCGAGCTCGGCGGCGAGCCGGCGGGCGTGCGCCGAGACCGGCCCGCGGTTGCCCTCCAGGATCGACGACCACAGCGCCGGGTCCGACTCGGCGAGCCGGGTCGTGTCCCGGAACCCCTGACCGGCCAGCGCCATCTCGCCGGGCGCCAGCCGCGGGGTGGCGGCGGCGAGCAGGCTCGCGACCACCTGCGGCAGGTGGGACAGCGTGGCCATCGCCTCGTCGTGCCGGTCCGGGGTGGCACGCACCGGCAGCGCGCCGCAGGCCCGGGCGAGCGCCTCCGTCGCGGCGACGGCCGCCGCCGAGGTGTGCGGGATCGGGCAGAGCACCCAGGTCCGCTCGGCGAACAGGTCCGCCTGCGCGGAGGCGGCGCCGCCTCGCTCCCGGCCGGCGATCGGGTGCGCCGGGCACCACGTCGTCAGGTCCACGCCGGCGACGACCGCCTCCGCGATCGGCCGGCTCTTGACACTCGCGACGTCGCTGAGGGTGACGGCGAGGCCGGCCTGCTGGACGGCGCGCAGCTCGGGAGCTATCGCGTGCGGCGGCACCGCGATGACGGCGTGGTCGACGTGCTCGCCCTGCCAGAGAGTGCCCGCGCCCATCGCGTCCGCGAGCTTGACCTGTTCGGGGTCGGTGTCCCGCAGCAGCACCTCCACGCCGACACGGCGCAGCGCGAGCCCGATGCTGGCGCCGATCAGGCCGGACCCGACGATGCCGACGCGGCGCGGCAGCTCCGCCGCGGCGACGCCGGTCGCGCGTGGCTTCGCCGCCGTCGCCCGGCCGGCGACCGGCTCGCCGGGCACAGCTGGCTCGGCGGGCACAGCGGGACCACCGGTCACCGCTACAGGCCGACGGCGCTGTGCAGGGCGCCGACCTCGAAGCGGGTGAGGTGACGGGCACGGCCCGAGCGCAGGTTGCCGAGATGGACCACGCCGAACTCGGTACGCAGCAGGCGTTGCACCGGATGGCCGACCTCGTCCATCAACCTGCGCACGACCCGGTTGCGGCCCTCGTGCAGCACCAGCTCGATGAGCACCCGGGAACCGGCCTGGTCGATGACGCGCACGTTGTCCGCCCGCACCGGCCCGTCGGAGAGCTGCACGCCCATCCGCAGCCAGCGCAGCGTCTCCTTGCGGAGGGGGCCGTTCACCTCGACCTGGTAGGTCTTGGGCACGCCGTAGGACGGATGGGTGAGCCGGTGCGCCAGGTCGCCGTTGTTGGTGACCAGCAGCAGGCCCTCACTCTCGGCGTCGAGCCGGCCCACGTGGAACAGGCCGGCCTGTGACCCGAACTCGGTCAGCAGGTCGGCGACCGTCGGGCGCCCCTGGTCGTCGGACATGGTCGACAGCACGCCGCGCGGCTTGTTCAACGCCAGATGGATCAGCCCGGTCCTGGTGACGACCCGCTGGCCGTCGACCTCGATGACCGCCGTCTCCGGGTCGACGCGGCGGCCCTGCTCACGGACGACCTTCCCGTCGACGCGGACCCGGCCGGCGTCGATCAGCTCCTCGTTGTGCCGGCGCGAGCCGACCCCGGCCGCCGCCAGCACCTTCTGCAGCCGGATCCCCTCGGGCTTGTCCGTCTCGACCACCGTCGCCACCGCTTCCACTTCCACCACAGTCCTTCACCGCGCCCGCCGGCCTCGTCGCCCGCGGGTCACCCCTTCCAGTTCATCACGGCGTTCCCCATAGCTGGCGCCCCGCCCACCGATGGGGTGATGGATGTCAGGGGGCGATGATGTCCTCGAGGTCGTCGATGCCGGGCAGCAGCGGGGCCAGCGGCGGGAGCTCGTCCAGCGAGCGCAGGCCCATCCGCTCCAGGAAGTAGTCGGTCGTCCGGTAGAGGATCGCGCCGGTCTCCGGGTCGGTGGTGGCCTCCTCGACCAGCCCCCGAGCGGTGAGCGTCCGGATCACGCCGTCGGCGGAGACGCCGCGCACCGCCGAGATCCGGCCGCGACTGACGGGCTGCTGGTAGGCGACGACCGCGAGGGTCTCGAGCGCGGCCTGCGACAGCCGTGACATCTGCCCCGCGAGCACGAACTTCTCCACCCACGGCGCGCAGTCCTCCGCCGTGTAGAAGCGCCAGCCGCCGCCGACGTGGCGCAGGTCGAAGCCCCTCCCGTCGCGGCGGTACTCGCCGGCGAGCTCGGCGAGCACCTGCTCGACGTCCAGCGCAGGCGCCGCCAGGCCGGTCGCGAGCTCGGCTACACCGACCGGCTTCTCAGCGACCATCAGGACCGCCTCGACGAGCATCCGCAGCGGCGGTCGGCCAGCCGCGTCGAGGTCGTCCGCGATGCCCGCCGCGTCCGTGACGTCCGTGACGTCCGTAGCCGGAGCCTCGCCTGCCGCCTCCACCGAGCCGGAGACCGGCGGGTCGACCGCGGCCGGCGTGTCGGCCGTCACCTCCTCGACACCGTCCGGCGCATCGGCGGTGCCGGCGGGCTCGGCAGTGCCGACGCCGCTGCCGGTGCCTGCTACGTCGGCTGACGGCTCGGGGAGCTCCTCAGAAGTGATCCGCGGCCGAGGGATGCCGTCCTCGGTCTCGCCGGTGCCCTCGGTCAACGTCCCTCCTCGTCGTCCACGCGATCCTCGTCCGCGTTGTCCTCGTCCTCGTCGAAGCTGCTACGGGCGACCAGCTCCGCGACCGGGGCCAGACCGCCGCCCACATCTGGATTTTCCGGCTGCTGCTCGGACCAGCGCACCAGCAGTTCTCCGAGCGGCGTGTCCTGCTCGAAGGAGATCCGACCCTCCCGGAACAGCTCCAGCAGCGCCAGGAACCGGGCGACGACCTCGATCGTCTCCTGGCAGCCGACACACAGCGTCCGGAACGACGCGACGCCCAGCTCCCGCAGCCGCTGGATGACGACCAGCATGTGCTCGCGGACGCTCACCCGTGGGGCGTGCACGTGGTCGGTGGCGACCAGCGGCGGCAGCACCGGCTCCCGCAGCTTCGCCGCCAGCGCCGCCAGCTCCGACGGGCCGATGGTGATCTGTACCTCGGGCAGCGCCGCGGCGTAGCGCTGCTCCAGCTGCACCGCCCGCGGGGTGTACCGCGCCTCCAGCGTCATCAACGTCTGGAAGATCGCCGCGGCCTCCTTGTAGGCCTTGTACTGGAGCAGGCGGGCGAACAGCAGGTCACGTGCCTCGAGCAGGGCCAGATCCTCGTCGTCTGTCTCACTGCCCGACGAAGGCAGCAGCCGGGACGCCTTCAGGTCCAGCAGGGTCGCGGCGATCACCAGGAACTCGGTGGCCTGCCCGAGGTCGAACCGGTCGCCGAGCCGGCGGATGTGCGCCACGAACTCGTCGGTGACCTGAGCCAGCGCCACCTCGGTGACGTCCATCTTGTGCTTGGCGATGAGCGAGAGCAGCAGGTCGAACGGGCCGCTGAAGTTCTCCAGCTCGACGACGAACGCGTCGGAGCGGCCACTGCGACCGGTGAGCAGCCCGTCCGGGGCACGACCAGACGCCCCGCCAGCGGTGGCCGGCGCGTCCTGCTCTGAGATTCCGTCGCCGGGTGGCACGGTGCTGGCCATCTCGCCGGCCTCATCGCCTCGGCCAGCGTCGTCAGGTACAGCACGCAGCACGGCACCCGCGGAGATGGGTGCGCGGCCGGACGTCACAGCGCCACGCTACCGCCGATCACCCGCCATCCGTCGACACGCCCGACCGGCCAAGGACCTCGGCGGACCTGGTGGGACGTTCCGACAACGCTGTGGGCGATCCATCGCAATGCGTCGACGCACCGGTTCAACGCACATGACCGTAGATCTCCCGAGTCCCATCCATGCGCGTTTAACCGCGACTCTGCCGCGACATTTCATCTCACCTAGCGACACGATGTGCGACACTTCGTGACACAGCCGCCCGTTCCATCAGTACTGCCTGTCATCAGGCTCACGTCGAGAGAGCGGCGGCGCCCACATCTCGGGCCAAGGCCTGCGAAAGGAGCCGGCTGTGGCTGTGGTGGACGACGTCGTCACGTCAGACATCCCTGACCTCACGCAGCTGTCGTTGACCGAGCTTCGCGAGTACGACGACGAGGCCTTGCGTGCCGGGCTCACCCGCATCACGAGACGGATCAGGACAACGGACGACCGGCTGAGCACGGCAAGCCGGCGGCTCGACTGACGATGGTCGAACCGTCGCCAGCCCCGCCACTCTCTCAGGGGCGTGCCGTCGTAGGGCTTCAGGTGCCCTGGGCGATGGTCGACCAGATTGCGGCGGGCCGGCCGGACGCGGTATCCGGCGCGCTGCTGCGGGCTGCCGAGCGCAACCACCGGGCCGTCCTGCTGCGCGCCGCGCTGGACGAGGCGCGGGCCAACGGCGAGACGGCGGCCGGCCCACTGCTCGGCGTCGATGAGGCCTGGGATGTCCTGACAGCGGCGGAACAGGCGGATTCGGACCAGGTCGCCTTCGTCATCGAGCGCCCTCAGGTCGGCGCCTGGGCCGCGTATGTGCTGCGCCGGTTGCGACTCGGGTTCCCCGCCGATGCCCCGTTGTGGGCCGACGTTGGGTATCTCCACGCGATCGCCGCCGCGGCGGCCGTGCGGGCGGGTATTCACGCGCGGCTGGCGGTTCCCGCCTGGTTGGGGCACGTGCCGCTGCCGACGCTCGGCTGCGCCCGCGGTCCCTATCGCGATGTGTGGGAACCGGTGGTGGTCGGAACCGAGAACGGGGCGTTCTGGGTCGCCGCACCGCGGTGGCGCGCCGGCCCCACCACTGGTCGGAAGGCACCGCCGAACGACTCGGGCGGAGCGACCTGGCGGTCGACGTCGTGGCTGCGGCTCGGTCCGCCGACGGACAGACTGTTGATCGATCTCGACGACTCCAGTCCGCATCGCATGTTGGCCGGCGTTCGTGCCCGCCCGGCGCCCACGCCGCGCAGGACGCTGGGACGCTGGGAGTCGCTGCTCGACGAGGCGTGGGAGCTGCTGCGCGCGACCGACCCAGCTCAGGCGAGCGCGTTGGCGGCAGCGACCATGACGATCGTTCCGCTCCCCGGGGAGGGACAGTTCCGGTCGTTCAGCGCGTCCTCGGGCGACGCGTTCGGTGCCGTGGTGGTATCCGAGCCGGACGATGCCGAGGCGCTCGCCGCCACGCTGGTGCACGAGTTCCACCACGCCCAGCTCGGCGTCCTCATGCACCTGGCGGACCTGGTCGACGCGGACGCGGACTCCCTCGACGACCAGGTGTTCTACGCGCCCTGGCGGGACGATCCGCGGCCACTGGTCAGCCTCGCCCAGGGCACCTTCGCCTTCTACGGTGTCGCTGGATTCTGGCGCCGGCGGGCCCACCAGGAAACGGGGGTGCAGGCAGCCAGGGCGTACTTCGAATTCGCGCTGTGCCGGCGCCGGGTCCACTCGGCGCTTCGCCGGCTGCGCGCGGACGGCCGGATCGCGTCGTTTGGCGCGCGATTCTTCGACGGCGTGGCGGCAACGGTGGCCGGCTGGCTGCATGAGCCCGTTCCCCACGACCTGGAAAAGCTTGCCGTCGCAGCCGCGCGCGACCACCACGACCGCTGGCGGATCCACCACCTGCTTCCGCCGGGCGAGCTCGTCGCGGAGCTGGCCGACGCCTGGAGGGCGGGAGTTCCAGCACCGCTGCGACCATACGCGGCGAGCCGCGGCACGTGGTACGCGCCGCAGGCGACTACGCCCGATCCGACGGCGCGTGATCTCGATGGCCTCGCCGCGGCCACGCGGATCTGGCTGACCGACCGCGAGCGGTTGCGCTCGTTGGCCGCGCGGAAACCCCCAGGCGTGCCCGGCGCCGCCGCGGCCGACCTCGCGCTGCTCGCCGGCTGGCGCGGCCAGGCCCACGCCGCCTACCTGGCCGAGCTCGCCCACCGGCGCCCCCGGGCCGGCGCCTGGACCGGTTTGGCGCGGGTGCTGGGCTCTGTGCGAGGCGATGAGGACGCGGCTGCCGGCGCGCAAGCACTGCGGGAGCGGCCGGAGGTGGTGGCCGCGGTGGCAAGAGTCATCGCCACCGATGGCGCCCCGGCCCCCCCGCCGGTGGCTCTCGCAGCGTGGATCGGCCGACAGTTGTCCTGATCAAGTCGAGCTTCGTGCGCCGACCGCGCACGGAGACCAGGCGCGACTCTCGTGGAATCGAGTCGCGCCTCTGGCCCTACAAAGGCAGCGGCTCGATGTCGCAGTCGCTACGTATTGCGCTCGCGGCGCCCCGGGTCGCGGGATGATCGGTGCCCAGCGCCCGGCCCAGCGCGAGAACCGTGCGCCCGGCCAGGTCCTCGCCCTCCTCGGATCGGCCCACCGCGCGCAGGTCCATGGYCAGGTTCGCCCCGAGCACCAGCGTCGCCGGATGCTCGTCACCCAGCACCCGGCGCGAGCGCTCGAACGTGTCGACGTCCTTCACCTGCGCCTGCGTGAAATCGCCCAGCGCGAACAGGTCGCTGGCCAGGTTGGTGGCCGCTGTCAGCGTGTAGGGATGGTCGGGTCCCAGCCGGGCCTCGAGCGCGGCGAGTGCGGCGACGTCGAGCTCATGGGCCTTTTCGGGCCGGCCCGAAAGCCGGAAGATGATCGCGAGGCCGAGCGTCGCCGCGCTCGTGAACGGGTGAGCCTCACCGAAAGCACGCTCGTAGCGGCGGTGCGCGGCCTCGCACATTTCCTGCGCCGCGGCCAGTTCGCCTGCATGGCGAAGGTCCACCGACAGGGCGAGCGAGGCGGCGATCGTGCGCGGATGGTCCTTGCCATAGCGACGGTTCAGACGGAACTGGACATCTTCGGCGAGCTCGAGCGCTTCACTATGACGGCCGGCCTTGCGGCGCGCCACCGCCAGCAGGGCCTGTGCCAGCAGCACCTGGTAGTGATCCTGTCGGCCCTCGACGGCCTGGATGAGCAGATCTACGTGCTCCTCGTGACGGTGCAACGCCCCGAGGTAGTTCCCCAGCTCACGCTCGTTTACCGCGAGGGACGACAGCGTAAGCAGCGTGTCGAGATGATATTCGCCGAGCAGCCGGACGCGGCGATCCCAGGTGACCTGGTCGAGTCGCCGCGCCTCCTCCGGCCTCCCGACGTACCGCAGTGCGACGCCCCTGTCGTGCGCCGCTTTCAGGGTTTCCTCATTGTCTTCACCGTATGCCCGCATCGCGCGGGCCATCCGGTCCTCAGCCAGCCGAAGCGCGTCGCCGAAGTCACCGGACACCAACCGGTCGACGACGCCGTTTCCCATCACGAGCAGAGTCTCGACATGGTCGTTGCCGTGCACCTCGGTGCAGAGCGCCAGTTGGCGTGTGTTGGTGCGTGCGGCGTCCTCGTAGTGCCCGAGAACGAAGTACATCCAGCCGAGCCAGCCGGCGAGGCGCAAGGTCTCCGGCGCCTTCTCGCCCAGCGTGGTCACCCAGGTGTCATGAACCTTCTGGGCGAGTTCCAGGCTGCGCTCGTGGTCACCCCACTTGTAGAGGTAAATGACCTCGTTGATGAGCAGGTCGTGCGTCCATGGATCGGTGCTTTCGGCCGCGTTGCTGGCAATGAGGTGCGGATACAACTCGGCGTAGTCCCGCCAACTCCGCGGGTCGCCCGGCTCGCCGGGGTCGTTCACGGCCAACAGCAGGTGCGCCGCGCGACGCATCATCGCCTGCTCGTCGGACGTCATCCTGCTCTGCACGACGCGCTGAACCAGGCGATGCATCTGGATGGTGTTCCGCTGCGGATCAAGCAGCGCAAGCGCGTACTTGTTGATCTGGCGGATGGCTTCGTTCAGCCTGATGGGATCGCGCAGCGCGGCGTCCAGGTCGGGCACGGTCGTCACGGCACGGCCGCCMCGGAAGATCTGCCGKGGTATCTGCTCCGGGGCGAAGAAGGACCACACCTGCAGCAGCCTCATCGCCGAAGGATTGGTCTCGGCGAGCCGGTCGAGGGACACGTCCCAGGCCACCTGGACCGGCAGGTCGTACCCGGCCGGCGGCGAGGTGCTGAGCAGCTCGGCGCGCTTTTCCTCGAACAGCCGGAGGTACTCCTGCGCGGGCATCCCGGTCTCGGCCAGCCAGGACGCGGCCTGCGCGACGGCCAGCGGCAGGTCGCCGAGCGCGGCGGCCAGCTTGTCCGCGTCCTCGTCGGTCAGCTCGCGAATGCGCTTGCGCAACAGCTCGACGCTCTCGGCGCGGTCGAACACGTCGACCCGCAGCGGGCGTGCCGCCTCGTCCCAGTTCGGGTTGCGGGAGGTGACCAGGATCCGTCCGGTCTCGCTCTCCGGGAAGAAGGACTGCACGACGCGCGGGTCCTCCGCGTTGTCGAAAATAAGCAGCCACCGTTCGTGCGGCTTCCCAAGCCGCAACGCGTCGAGCACGGCGGGCACCGCGGTGTTCTGTTCGTTGCTCACCGGCAGGTTCAGCCGCTGGGCGAGATCCACGAACGACGCACCGATCTGGGCGGCGTGCTCCGCGGCTATCCACCAGACCAGGTCGTACTCTCGGCCGTGCTTGTGTACGTATTCGAGAGCCAKGTGGGACTTGCCGACCCCGCCCATTCCGTGCAGGGCCTCCGGAAGCACCGCCGTCGTGCCCTCCGCCATCCGCGCCCGCAGGTTCTCCAGCAGCTCGACCCGACCCGTAAAATGCAGGTTGCGCGGCGGGACATTTCCCCAGATAATGGGCCTACGAGGCGTCCGCCGTTCAACCTGCGAGGGCGCGTGGGTGGTCGAGGTCAAGGATTCTCCTATGGTGGGGGCAGGTCTCGTGACAGAGACCGGGGTGTCCTCGGCGGCACCTGTACGCGGACGCGGCGGCGCGGACGCCTCATCGGGGCTCACCTGGGACAGGGTATGTGGTCTGGAGCCTGATGTCTTGATGCCCGCACCGTCGGCGTGGGCATACCGCAGCAGCGCCAGCCGCAGACGACGGTGGCGCGGCAGATAGGTCCCCGACAGGGCGCCGAGCGCGGCCGCCTCGACGGCAAGGAAATGCTCCGTCTCGGCGACCACATCCGGCAACGGCGCATCCTCGGGATTGTCCAGAGCCGCGTCCAGGTGACGCACCGCCGGCACCCGTGCGCCCAGATGTTCCCCGACGGCACGCATCACCAGCATCGTGTCCGACCGGCGCAGGAACGACAGCAGGCTCTCCCGCAGGCCGGGAAGGAAATCATAGGCGACGACCCACTCGTCGCCGCCGAGACCCTCGACGGGCCGAAGTAGCCCGTGCGCGAACAGCTCGGCCAGCGTCGCCAGCGCCGAGCGATGGGACTGTCCCGCTCGGCGCAGCAGCAGTCCGAGCATCGACCGGGTGATGGGCGTGGCGGCCAAGTGCGTGGCGAGGTCGAAGGCCGCCGGGCTGGCCGTCGCGCGAAACCGCTCCACCCGGCGGCGCGCGAGTGACCCGTTCCGGGTGGCCGGAGTCTCGTTCTCGCCGTCCCAGCCGTCGAAGCCGCGGTCGTCACGATCCTCAGCCACCGGACCGACGACTACGACAGGCAGGTCGTCCCGTTCCGGATCGCCCCGGTACGTATCCGTCAGCCGGGTGGCCCAGCGCCGGATCGATCCGGGATCGGCGTCCAGCAGCGGCACCGCCTCGGCGGTAGACCGGGGAAGATCCTGATACTCCTCGAGCTGGCACACCTCCAGCCAGCCATGACGCAACGTCGAGCGAGGGAGCACCGACAACACGGCCGTCGGCTGCCGACGCGCCCAGGCCCACAGGACCGGGTCCACGACACCGCGCCGCCAGGCTGTTCCCAGGCCGTCGGTGAGCAACCAGATGATCCGACGACCGGACGGGTCGTGCAGACGAGCCGGGGAGAAACCAGGCTCGCCTGCGCTCCCGGCGGTGCCGCGCAACCGCAGAGCTGATCCCTCGGCGACGTCCGTGTCGAGGTAGTAGACGCCGACGTCGCGGAAGACCGCCAGCCGCTCCAGCATCGCCAGCTGACGGCGGATCTGGTCGCGCCAGATCGCCATCGTCCAGTTGTCGTCGACCACCAGGGCAAGCTCGTAGCGCAGTTCCGGCACCGGTCGGTACACCGGCCGGGGTCTGCCCCTGGCCAGCCACTCTGCGGTGGCCTCGTCGTCCACCTCGGCGTCGTGCGCCGATGCCACCATCCGGCGCAGACCGCCGAGTGCCCGGCGCAGACCGCGCCACTGCCCGGTGAGCTCGGTCAGAGCCGGATAAACCGCAGGCGACCATACGGTTTCTCTCCGCACGGGACCACCGGTCGGTGATCGGCTGACCCGGTCGGCCGCCGGGCCGATTCGGCCAGCCGACCATGCGTCGAGCAGATCGTCATCGGCGCCACGGGAACCACGGTGGGCACGGCCTCTGGCTCCACTCGACGCATCCGGAGTGTCAGCGGCTGTGCCAGCGGTGTCCGCGCCGACCTCCCCGGGGTCCGGGCCTCGTTCCGTGACTGCCCAGGCAAGTCCGCCCAACCCGCCCGTGGCGTCCGGAGAGCGCCGGCTGCCCGGACCGCCGGAACCATCGGGGGCGACCGAACCGCCGGGGACGTCTCCCACGACGGCAAGATCGGCGACGTGGTCCGCGCCCGGCTTCGGCACGGCGGGCGTCCGGCCGACCGGGCCCGGTCTGGCCGGCCGGGTCCGGTCGGAAACCGGCCGGGCGGCCGCGCGACGGGACGGCACCGGATCCAGATAGGACGCGAGCCACACGGCATCCGCCAGCTCCCGCGGATCCACCGAGCGCCGCGGCTGGTCGCCGGCCGGATCAAACCCGGTCATTCCGCGTCGGCCACGGGATCGAGGCGCCGCCAGATTGCGGCCAACAGTTCCTTGCGCAGGTTCTCGTCACCGTCGAGAGCGCCGGCGTCGAGCAGGTGCGCCGCATTGAGCAACTGATCCGACGCGAGCAGGCCCTGCCGGCGACGGGCGACGAACTCGTCGATGATCTGCTGGTAGGCCTCCGACCCGCGTGGGAAATGAGCCGCGACCAGATCCGCGAGCGCCTCAGTATCCGGAATGTCGAATTCCAACCGCAGGCAGCGCCGCAGGAACGCCTCCGGAAACTCCCGCTCGTCGTTGCTGGTGATGACCACGACCGGGAACTCGCGCGCGCGCACGATGCCGCCGTGAACGGGGGCGGTCTCGCCCCGGTCGGCGGTGTAGACCTGCGCCTCCGGCTCGGCGTCACGCACCCGGACAAGCTCCGGGATGTCGAACTCGCCGTCTTCGAAGATGGTGAGGAGATCGTTCGGAAGATCGTAGTCGCTCTTGTCGAACTCGTCGACCAGCAACACCCGGGGCGTCGTGTTCGGCAGCAGCGAGGTCCCGACTGGCCCCAGGGTGACGAATCGACCCACCGGCGGCGGCACGACCGGACCAGCCGCGGACGGGCGCAGTTTGCGGCGTACCGCCGGGACGGCATCCTTGGCCAGATGGGTACCGTCCCGAGGCCCCGCGCTGGGCGAGACCAGCTCGTGGCCGGCCTGCGCGATCGCCTCCGCCCGTCCGATGGCGTCATAGTCGTACAGACCGGCGCGCACCGTGGTGCGGCTGGTCACCGGCCAGCGCAGCACCGGCCCAAGCCCCAACTCCAGCGCGATCAGATAGGCCAGACTGGACTTCCCCGCACCCGGCCTGCCGGTGACCAGAAGGGGCCGGCGCAGGTAGATCGCCGCATTAATGACGGACAGCTGGGCGGCCGTTAGCTGACGAGCGGCGACCGTGCCGAGACGGCRCCTGCTCTCCACCGGGTCGGCCGGGGGAGTCTTCACATCCGGACCGCCGCCGAACGCCCGCCACGGTGGCGGCTTCGGCCACCGCCGTGTGCGCTCGGCCGCGGAAAGGGGCTCGCCGGTGCCCTGGAACAACCACCACCGAGGTGGGTTCTGCCCGGAAACGGACGTCGGTCGCTCGGTCAACTACCTACCCGCCTCCGCTCCACAAGAATGGCCGTCACCACACCCGCTCTGGCTGCCGGTCGGGATCATCCCATATCAGCGCGAGGTGCCAGCCCAGATCCTGACTCGCGGCGGAGATCCGATAGGCCCGCGCCCGCAGCCGCTGAGCCCGGTCGCGCAGGTCAGTGAGCTGACTGACGGCCGGCCGGACCCCTACGACGCCGGCGATGTCGGGCCGTTCATCCAGGTCAGCCGGCGCAACGGCGACACCGCCGTGGCCCACGTGGACGATCGGTTCGCCCTCGATGCCGTCGAGGAAGGCACGTAGTGCTGTGGAGGCAGCGTGGGTCGGCTCGCCGCGGTGCCACATGATGATCGGCACACCGCACTGCAAGGCGATGTTCAGCTCCCGTCCGGTCCGGCCGCCACGTCTTCTCGGCGGACCGGAAAGAGCCACCGCGACGGTGTTCTCGTCCTCGATGGTAGACGCGTACAACTTAGACAGATCTCCACCAGCGTTGTCGGCGTCCCAGTGCACGCCGTGTCCGTCCCCCTCGGCCAGCCGCCGCCAGCGACGGCGCCACCGGCGGTGCCAACTCGTTCTGCGCTGTCTCTCCAGCGAGCGCAACGCAAGTGGGTAGCCGAGCCCGATCGCGCTGGGCAGTCGGTCGTCGTACTCCATCTGCCAGTGTTCCACCGGCAGATGGAGTAGCTCGTGAGACAGGATGAACTCGATCATGATCAAGTCCTCGGCGTCCCGGAGCTCTTCCTCCAGTCCCACGACCGCCTCGCTGGTCAGCCGCGGCAGTTCGCCTGCCGTGCACACCGTCGCCGCGACCCGCTCGAAGCGTTCCGACCTGGGCCACTGCCGCCAGCAAGCCACCTCGATCTCTTGCGATCGGGTCATCGGCTGCCCGGCAGCAT
Source organism: Pseudofrankia sp. EUN1h (assembly GCF_001854645.1). Taxonomy (NCBI): domain Bacteria; kingdom Bacillati; phylum Actinomycetota; class Actinomycetes; order Frankiales; family Frankiaceae; genus Pseudofrankia; species Pseudofrankia sp. EUN1h. Next base: position 131,008 of record NZ_MBLN01000049.1, read on the forward strand.
GGTCGGCCGCCCGGCGCAGCTCGAACTGAAAGATCAGGTGGACTACGCCAGGTTCACGTGTCTGTGGGTCGCGGCGTAGGCGGATTTCGTCCAGTTGTCGGACCAGGCCGGCGTCCCGGGCACGTCGACGGTTCCACGCGTCGACCTGGCCCGCCGTCGCGGGGCTCAGTGCGTCCTTTACGGCCTCGAGGAAGGTCATTGACGGCGGCAGCGACGGGGCCGGCAAGGTGGGCATGCCCGGTCCCGCGACCGAGTCCGACGCGGGGTCGGGCGGCGAGGCGTTCTGGCAGAAAAGCCAGAGCAGCGCGGCCCAAGCCGTGTCGCAATAGGCCGGCACTGTGCGGGCACTATCGCCGGCGGTGTGGCGGTAGGCGCCGCTGACGTCGACTGGTGTGAGAAGCCGCAGCTCAACCTCCAGTTGATGCAACACCCCGTCCGGAACGTCGCCCAGCTCGCCGTAGGCCTCCCAACGATCAGCGAGACGCGCGAGAGCGTCCACGGTCGGTTGTTCCACACGCAGGTCCTCGACAGCACATGCCAGCTCCGCGAAGCCGCCCAGCGCACGCTGACACACTCCGATGAGCCCCAGGAACCAGATGGCGTCCGTCGCCGCTGCCGGTACCGACAACGAGACACCCCCACGCCGCAGTAGTCGACCGACCAGCACGTGATGGGCGACCTCGCCTTGCAGCGACGGGCAGTCACGGAGAACGTCGGCGATTTCACGCTCGACCTCCGCACGCCGCCGCGTCGTACGTCTGTCCTGTTCGTTCAACACACGATCCAGAGCGAGCGCGCAGGCCCGTTACATTCGGTGAACACGCCAGGTCCACCCACAGCCATGGGCAAGCAGGACACCACGCTCACCTGCCTCCGGTCCCCGTCCCGGCCCGCAGTGACCCTCAGGGTCACACTATCAACCCTCGATCACCTTATCTGCGCCAATGCCCGCAGTCCTGACTACCAACCGGATCAGGGGCGCCGATCGGTGCTCAGCCATCGAGCCTGCCCTCGCCACCCGACCGCGACCAAACAGTACTTTTGGGACACCATGGCCGCCTGTGAGGACCAGACGTCGCCTCCGACCGGCCGAGTGGGCGTGGCCACATCACGTGCCGCTGGAGGCGACACAGTCGAGCGGTAGTCTCACCGCCTAGCCGGGACCGAGGCTGCCACCTCGTCGGAGCGCACCATGCGCTCGCGCTCGACAGGTCCCCAGGAAGGAGCCAGGCGTGCCCGCGCTGGACGCCGTTATCCAGTCCGATCTCCCCGACATCGCTGACATTCCGCTGGCGGAGCTCAGGACCAACGACGACGATGCGCTGCGGGCGGGCATCGAGCGCATACTCGCGCGGGCTATCGATCGTGACGACCGGCTAGGTTCCGCAAGTCGACGCCTTGACTGATGCCGATCAGCCGGCGTCGCCATCCGGCAGTCGGCAGCTGGAACGTCTCGCGCTGTCCTGGTCGACTGTCGACCAGATCGCTGCAGGTAAGGCCGATGCCGCAACGGGGGCCGCTCTCCTCGACGCCGAGCGGAGTCACCGTRCCGTCTTGCTGCGGGCCGTCCTTGATGTCGCGCGCGCGGCGGGCGCTCAGGCCACAGGCCCCCTGGAGGATGTCGACGTCGCGTGGGATCYTTTGGTCGACGCGCAGCGAGTAAACGCTCGCCAGACCAGCGTGGTCCTTACCCTGCCAGAGACCGGAGCATGGGCCGCGCACGTCCTGCGACGACTGCGCTCAGGTCGTCCCGATGACCCACAAACCTGGCGCGAGCCGCYGTGGGTCGATGTCGGCTACCTACACGCGATTGCCGCCTCAGTGGCAGCACGGGCGAATGTTCGAGCGCGGCTGCGAGTTCCCGCACGATGCGGCGAGGTTACGCTACCGACTGTCGGCTGGGCGCGGGGGCCGTACTCCGAACCCTGGGAGCCGGCGGTCGTGGCGACCGGCGATGGAACCGTCAGTGTCAGGGCGAATGGTTGGCTCACTGGGCCGGATCGCGATCCGGGTGGGCTCTCCGCGGACACGACCGCGACCTGGCGTAAGCATACCTGGGTTCGAGTCGGCCCACCAAAGGCGCAGCTCATCGTCGACCTAGATGACACCAACCCCTACCGCATGCTACTCGGAACCGCTTCACCGGGCAGACTGAGCAACAGCGCCACGCGGCGTTGGGAAAATGCCCTGGACGAGGCTTGGGGCATCTTGCGTGAGACAGATGCCAACCAGGCCGACGCGCTCGCGCTGGCAACCTCGACCGTCGTTCCGCTACCCGCCGACGAATCAACCAGAATCTTTAGCGCCTCTGCGGGGGATGCGTTCGGCAAGGTCCTAATCTCCGAGCCTCGCGATGGCGAGCAACTCGCTGCGACCCTTGTACACGAATTTTACCATGCCCAGCTCGGGGTGCTCATGCACCTTACCGACATCGTCCTCGCCAGCGAAGCCGGGGACGAGCGATGCTTCTACTCACCCTGGCGAGATGATCCTCGTCCCCTACGCGGACTGATGCAGGGTACCTTCGCGTTCTTCGGAGTGGCCGGCTTCTGGAGGAGCCGAGCCAGACTGGCAGGGGCCGAGGCGGGAGCTTCTTCCTTCTTCGAATTCGCCCTGTGGCGGCGGCGAGTACACAGTGCGCTGCGGCGAGTGCGTGGTAGGCCCGAATTGACGGCGGTCGGAGCACGTTTCTTCGTCGGCGTCTCCGCTGTCATCGACGAGTGGATGCATGAGCCGGTGCCGGACGCGGTCGAGGAGCTGGCGCGCCTGGCGGCCGCTGACCACTACGGCCGATGGCGGCTGCACCATCTGCACCCGCCGACGACGGTTGTCGCCGCCTTGGCCAAGGCATGGCGGCCTGAGGCGCCACCGCCCGTTCTCGACCTCACGGAGACAGTCGTCAAGCCGGACCCGTCGGCCAGACATCTGGACGCGATCGCCTTTGCCACACGTGGGTGGCTCGGTCGCCGTGTGAGCGCGACCGAGATGGCAGACGCACTGATACCACATTCGATACCGGGGGCCGAGAAGGCCGACCTGTTGCTTGTCGCCCGTCGATACGACGAGGCACGCGCAGTCTACCTTGATGAGCTTGCGACTGAACCAGGCCGAGCCGGCGCCTGGACCGGCCTCGGACGAGCGCTGGCGGCAACCGGAGAACCGGTGGCGGCCCAGGCCCTCCTCACCCGGCCCGAACTCGTACGGGCGATCGCCACCACCGTCGCGGCAAGGAGCGACCACCGCCCCACACCGGTCGAACTCGCCACCTGGATCGGTCATGGGCTCAGCRCCGATGCCGGCTAGTGGTTGCACCGCATTCGGGCGCTGAGAACTTTAGAGAGGTTGCGGGTTGATGTCGATGTCGACCCGCCGGCGCTCGCCAACACTCCTGGCCAGCGGATGATGGGCACCTAATACGCGATATAGGCTCTGCATCGTCCTCTCCAGCATCCGCTCGCTCTCCTCCAGCCGACCGAGCTCACGGACGTCCATCGCGAGGTTTGCACCCGCCAACAGGGTCGACGGATGATTGTCCCCCAGGGCACGGCGCGACCGGTCATATGTATCGGCGTCCAGTTCGTGAGCGAGGACAATCCGCCCGAGCGCATGGCGATCGCTGGCCAGGTTGGTCGCCGCCGCCAACACCCAAGGATGATTTTCGCCGAGCCGCCGCCGAAGGCCTGTATGCGCGGCCGTGTCCCAGTCGAGCGCACTCTCCGGATCGCCGGACCGTCGGGTGACAATGGCCAGCTGCACACTCGCCGCCAACGTGTACGGCTGGTCCCCACCGAAAACACGTACGTAACGCCGCCACGCCGCTTCGGATATTTCTCGCGCTTCGTCCAACATTCCGGCATCCCGCAGGTCGATGGCGAAGGCAACCGCTGCGGCAATCGCACGCGGATGATTTTCACCGTAGCGTCGCTCCGAAGCTACGGTGACCTGCCTACTAGACGCAAGCGCGTCCGCATATCTTCCGGATTTCCGTAGAACCACAGCTCGCAGCCCCCGCGTCTGCAACAGCTGGAAATGGTCAGGTCGCCTGTCGACGGCTCGCTCAAGAAGTCGGACCAGCTCTTCGCACCGGGTGAGAGCACCGTGGTAGTCACCCAACGCCTCTTGGTCCAGCGCGAGACTGAGCAAGGTACGCAGCGTCTCCAGGTTTCCCTCGCCGAAAAGTTCGGCCTTGCGGCGCCAGGTCACCTCGTCGAGCGCTCGGGCATCGGCAAATCTACCGACGAGCCGCAGGCCCACCGCCACGTCATGCGCGGCCAGCATCGTGTCGCCGTCATCGGGCCCATGGGCGCGCTCGGCCCGGCGGAGACGCTCCCGCGCGATCTCCAGGGCGGCCTCGAAATCCCCGGCGACGATCCGGTCGGTGATGCAGTTCCCCATCGTGAGCAGGGTCTCGGCGTGATCGGCGCCGTTCACCTGGGTGGACAGCTCCAGTACGCGGGCATTGGTACGCGCCGCATCGGCGTACCGGCCGACGATGAAATAGAGCCAGCCGAGCCAGCCGGCGACCTGGAGAGTGGACGGAGCCGCCTCGCCCGAGGCGACCGTCCATGTCTGGTGGGCGCGTTCCGCGAGCTCGAGGCCGCTTCGGTGGTCACCGAACCTGTACAGGTAGATGATCTCGTCGACGACCAGCGCCCGAACCCCGGCCGCGTCACTGTCCACCGCGCTGCTGGAGATCACGTGCGGATAGAGCTGGGCGTACGCGGGCCAGGTCGCCGGGTCGTCGGGCACTCCGGGATCGTGCGCCGCCAGCAGGTTGAGCACCTCGCCGTGGATGGCCGCGTCCTCGTCCGGCGTCATCCGGGTGCGGACAACGTCTTGCGCGAGGCTGTGCACCACGATCGTGTCGGCGGAGCGGTCGATCCGGGCGAGCGCGTACTGGGAGATCTGGCGCAGCGCCATGTCGAGCTCGGTCGGGTCACGCAGTACGGCGTCGAGCTCCGGCGTCGTCCCAGTGGCCCGGCCGCCTCGAAGAATCCTCATGGGAATCGGCGTCGCGGCCAGAAACGCAAACAGCTGCAGTAGGCGCAGCGCGCCCGGATGGGTACTCCCGAGCCGGTCGAGAGAGACGTTCCACGCCGCCAGGATGGGCAGCTCATCCTCGGCCGGCGATCCGGCATCGAGCAGCTCCTCCTTCTTCTCCCGGAGCAGTCGCAGGTAGCTCTCGACCGCCATTCCCGTGGCGACGAGCCAGGCCGCCGCATGTTCGACCGCGAGCGGCAGGTTCCCAAGCACCTCGGCCAGGCTGTCGCCGTCCCGTGCCGTCAGCTCGGGCCTGCGTCGTCGTAGCAGCTCGATGCTCGCCGCCCGCGTGAACACGCCGATCTCGAGTGACCGCGCCACCGCTGCCCAGTCAGAGTTACGTGTCGTGACGAGCACACGCCCCAAGTCACTGGGCACGATGTAGTCGCGCACCACCTGCGGATCATCGGCGTTGTCGAACACGAGTAGCCATTTCGCGTACGGCTGCCCGAGGCGCAGCGCCTCCAGCACCGCCGGAACCGCGGAGTTCACCTCCGTACTGACCGGCAGGTCCAGGCGCTGCGCCAGCTCGACCAGCGAGCTGCTGATCTGCGCCGAGTGCTCGGCGGGCACCCACCAGACCAGATCGAACTCGCGTCCGTACCGGTGCACATACTCGACGGCCACCTGCGACTTCCCGACCCCGCCCATGCCATGCAGCGCCTCGGGCAGCATCGCGGAGCCGCCCTCCGCCAGCCGGTTGCGGAGGGTATCCAGCAGCGCCTCCCGGTCGACGAATCTGGGGTTCCTCGGCGGGACATTGCCAAGGATGTAGGGGCGGGTGGTTCCGTGCCCCGAGGCCGGACCCCGCCGAAGAGCTGCCTGGAGGCGACGGGCACGGGCGAGGTAGCGGCCGGACAGGGCGGCGAGGGCCGTCGCCTCGACGGTGAGGTAGTCGACGCTCGCGGCCGTGACGGCCGGTAGGGGCGTGTCGTCTGGGTCGGTCAGTGCCCGGCTCAGGTGACGCACCGCCTCGATTCGGCCGCCCAGCTCGGCGTCCACAATCCGTAGCACTCGCAGGGTCTCCGCCCTGCTGCCATACGAGAGAAGGTGCTCGCGCAGCCCTGGCGCGAAGTCATAGGCGATGGCTCCGTCGTCCGTCGGCCAGTCGGCGACTGGATGAAGCACGCCATGCGCGAACAGCTCCGCGAGCGCGGCCGAGGACGTCCCCACCGGCCCTTCGATGGTGGCCATGAGCCGCTGCATCGTGGAACGGGTGATCGGCGCGGCGGCCAGCCGGGTCGCCAGCCGGAACGCGGCGGGGCTCGTAGCCGAGCGCAGGCGGGCAACCAGGGTGCGCGGCGGCTCAGGCCGGTCGAGAACGTCCGCGCCTTCCGCGTCGCGGTCGGCTTCGGGCGCCATGTCGGGTGCATCGGCGGGTGCCTGCCGTCGTGGCCCGACGTGCAGAGCCGGTAGCACGGGCAGCCAGGGCTCCCCGACGTCCTGGCCAGCGAGATGGTCGGCCCAGCGGCCGATCGAGACCGGATGCGCCAACAGCACCGGTACCGCCACGGCCTCCGTCTCCGCAGGGTTGTCCTGGTACTGGTCGATTCCGGTATGGCGCAACGTGGATCGCGGCACCGTGGACAGCAGCGCGACCTGCAGCGACCGCGCCCACGACCACAGCACGGGTTCCATCAGCCCTCGTCGCCAGGCCGCGCCCATGCCGTCGGTCAGCACCCAGATGATCCGGCGGCCGGGCGACTCCAGGAGCTGGGCCGGCGAGAACCCGGCGGCGCGGCGGCGACTGCCACGCAGCCTCAGCGCCCGGGTCGCCGCCACGTCGGTGTCGAGGTAGCACACCCGGACGTCGCGGAACACTCCGAGCCGTTCGAGCGCGCCGACGAGCCGCGGCACCAGCGCCGACCAGATCGTCATCGTCCAGTTGTCGTCGACGACCAGGGTCAGGGCATAGCGGCGCTCCAGAACCGGCTGGTACTCGGGCCGCCAGCGCCCGTCCGCCAGGTGCTCGGCCGTCGCCTCGTCGTCCAGCACGGTCTCGCCCGCAGAGGGGACCAGCTGGCGAATGGGCTCCAGAGCCTGGCGTAGCCCGCGTGGCTGTTCGAGCAGGGCGGTCAGGGTCGCGGGCCGAGGGGCCAGCCAGGACCGGCCGCGGCGCCGGGGCCGGCTGCTGGCGACCGGCCGGTCCCAGCCAGTGACGCCCGACCCGCCTACGGCGGCCTCCCCCGTTACCGAATCGCCGGTATCCAGTGGCTCGCCGGAGGACGGCGGCAGATGCGACGAGCGCGGACCGCCACCGTCGACCCCAGCCGGTTCGCCGGACTCTTCGCGCGGGTTGGGCGGCTGACGAGGCGCCGCCAGGTCGGCCAGGGATTCCTCGTCCAGAGGGTCGCTGTCCGCCCGGGGCAGCCCGGCGGCCCGGTCTGGCAGGTCGTCGGCGAACAGCGCCAGCCAGACGGTGTCCGCGAGGTCCATGGGATCCGTCGACCAGCTGGTGTGACCGTCGGGTCCGACCCCGGCCGTCATCCCCCGTCACCCCCTGGGTCGAGACGGCGCCACACTGTGGCCAGCAGCTCGCCTCGGTCCCGCTCGTCGCCGTCGAGAACGCCGGACATGACCAGGTGCGCGGCGTTGAGCAGCTGGTCGGCGGCGAGCATGCCGTGGCGGCGGCGGGCCACGAACTCCTCGACGACGCTCTGGTAGCCGGCTTCGCTGGCCTCCGGGAAGTGCGCGGCGACCATGTTCGTGAGCGCGTCAGAGTCGGGGTCGGGTACGTCGAGACGGACGCAGCGGCGGAGGAAGGCCGCGGGGAACTCGCGCTCACCGTTGCTGGTCACGACGATGATGGGAAAGGCATGCACCCGGACCACCCCTCCCCGGATCACGGCGGTGGCGCCGCGGTCCGCGGTGTAGACCGTGACCTCGGGCTGCAGGTTGCGCACCCGAACAAGCTCGGGCAGGTCGAACTCGCCGTCTTCGAAGATCGTTAACAGGTCGTTGGGCAGGTCGTAGTCACTCTTGTCGAGCTCGTCGATGAGCAGCACCCGTGGGAAGGCGTACGGCAACATCGCCGTACCCAGTGGCCCCAGGTGCACGAAGTCGCCGATGGGCGCGGCGCGCGAGCTCCGCCCGGCCGTTCTGACCCTGCCGTGCCTCGCCTGCCGATGGATGCCTGCGGAACCATCCGCGCCGGACTCGACGACCGCCTGGGCCCGGCCGATCGCGTCGTACTCGTACAGACCGGCACGCACGGTGGTGCGGCTGGTGATCGGCCAGCGAAGTACCCGGCCGAGGCCCAGCTCTCGGGCGATCAGGTAGGCGAGGCTCGACTTCCCGGAGCCGGGCCCTCCGGTCACGAGCAGCGGACGGCGCAGGTAGATCGCCGTGTTGATCACCGACAGCTGCCGGTGGCTCAGCTGACGGGTGGCGCCCCCGACGAGCCGGCGACCGAGCCGGCGACGGGCTTCGTGCTCGTCGTCCGGCGGGGGCGGCAGGTCAGGCCCACCGTCGAAGTCCCGCCAGGGCGGCACCGGCGGCCAGCGGCGGTCGCGCTCCTCGACCAGCAGAGGCTCCCCCGTCCCACGGAACAGCCACCAGACCGGTCGGGACATGTCGCGGACAGGCATACCCCCGTCCGCCAGATCGGCGCCGGGTTGCTGGAGGCCGGGGTGCTCGGGGCCAGATTGCTCGGGCCCAGGCGCATGAGGTTCGGTCACCGTCATCGCCTCCTGGCCATCGGCGCGGCGATCTCGGGCCCCTGCTCCGGCTGACGGTCGGGGTCCTCCCACATCAGCGCGAGATGCCGGCCCAGGTCCGGCCAATCAGGTCTGGCGAGGTGGGCGTCCACCCGCAGGCGCCGAGCCCGTTCCCGCAGGTCCGTCAGGCCGGCACCGCCGGTCGCGGACCCCAGGAACGCCTGGATGGCGGCGGCGATCGCGTCCTCGGTTCGGCTACCTCGATGCCACACCACGACCGGAACCCCGCAGTTCAGCGCGATGTCCAGCTCGGAGGCGGCCAGGTCCTCCCTCGGCGGGCCGCTCAGCACGAGCGCGACCATGGCGTCCTCCCGAAGAAACCTCGTCTGTAGACGGTCGTGGTCATGTTCGCCGCCGCCCACCCCGAACGCGTCACAGTGCGCAAACCCCGTCGCCCCCTTCGTCAGCGCCCGCCAGCGCAGCCGCCACTCCCGCTGCCCGCGTCGGCGTCGCTGGCGCTCGAGGCTGCGCAGCACGACGGGGTAGCGCAGCCCGATGGGGCGGGGCAGCGTGGTGTCGTTCTCGGTACGCCAGTGCTCGACCGGCAGGTCCAGCAGCGGGCGCGGCAGGATGAACTCCAACGCCACCAGCTGCTCGCCCTCGGCGAGCAGCTCCTCCAGCTCCCCGATCGCGTCCTCGGCCATCGCCTCCAGGTCGTCGTTGGAGCCGAGCCGCGTCCCACATGGCTCGAATCCCTCGATTCCCGGCCATTGACGCCAGCAGGTCATCTCGACCTGGCCATCGACGAGTTCGCTGCGCTCGAACTGCAGGATGAGGTGGACGAGGCCGACCTGGGCGGTGCGTCGGCCATGAGCGTCCGCGAGCTGGTCGGCCAGGCCGGCACCATTCACCTGCCTGCGGAGGAACCGGCCGACCTGGTTCGTGATCGCTGGAGTGAGCAGAACACCCACCTGGTCGAGGAACGCCAGATACGGGGGCAGCGCGCCGAGTGGGGCATTGCGACCGGCCAGGTGGAGCAGCACCGCCCAGGCCGTGTCGCAGTGCGTCGGCGGGCTGACCGCCAACCCGCCGAGAGCCAGGYGGTAGGCGTGCGCGACGGTGGCGGGCGCCGTCGTGGTCAGCGCGGTCTCGAGCCGGGCCAGGAGGTCGTCGGACGCGTCGGCCAGTGCCTCGCTGGCCTCCCAGCGGTCGGCCAGGCGGGACAGTTCGGCGAGGGTCGCGTCGGCGAGGCCGAGGTCGCCCGCGGCGGCGGGTAGATGGGCCAACCCGACGAGGGAGCTGTCGCAGACCGAGACCAGCCCGAGGAACCACTGCCGGCCGGTCGGGTAGTCGGACACGTCGAGCCGCGTTTCGGACCGTTGGGAGAGCCTGCTGAGCAACAGGCGACGGCTCTGCTCACCGTGCAGCACCGGAGCCGTGGCCAGCAGCTCGGCGATCGCCATCTCCGCCGAGGCACGCCTACGGCGCACCACACCCTCCGCCGTCCGGAGAGGTCGCGCGGGCACGGTCATGCGCCGCCCCGCGTCGCCACCATGCTCACCTGATCCGGTCCCCCGTGCCGGCGCGCCGCTGTGCGCTCGCGGAGCGCACGGAAAGTGACAAAGTCACCCTAGCCGCGAAAGATGGTGCGCCAACGGCGAATGGAGCAACGAGCCCGAGCCGGTCCAGCCCGCGCCTCGTCTGCTAACCCACGGTGGTACCGGTTGGCCCTCAGCCAGACAGCCGGAAGCGACGAGGCATGTGATCGATGCGTCGAAAGCGCGGCGGCCCTGCCGGGACGGATGGCCGTCGAACCGCTAGAGGCTGATCCCGACGATGTTGCCCAGTCCCCGCAGGAGCGGTGGCGCGAGCTGGCCGACGATCGACGGGAGGCTCGGAATCAGGATGGGGACGAGGAGGATCACCAGCAGCAGGATGACGCCGAGGTGGGTCTCGGTGAGCTTGTAGTTCGCGTTGCGCCAGCCGGGTGACTGTGGCCCGAGCAGGAAGAGCACCCGGCCGCCATCGGTCGGCGGGATGGGGATCAGGCTCAGGATGAACATCGCGGCGAAGGTGACGGCCATCGCGAGCAGCAGCTCCGCCGGGAAGCTGTCGATGCTGTCGTACTCGATGGTCCGGTCGCCGATGACCAGCGTGGCCGGGTCGGACAGGCCCGCGACTCCCGCCACCGCCCCGAAGGCGAGCAACAGGTAGGCGAGTGGTCCGGCGAGGATGGCCGCGCTGACGTGGAACCGGCGCTTGCGCCAGACCTCGTTCATCCCGATCGGTTCGGTCCAGCCGTTGCCGGCGATCAGCATCGCGACCGCGCTGAAGGGGCTGACCCGGGTCGGTAGCGGTCGAGCCTTCAGCCGCCCCGACCGCAGCGGTGTCGGGTCACGCGCCAGCCGCGCGGCGAAGATCTGGGCAGTGTCATGGGCGTAGACCCCGATGACCAGGGCAAGGAAGATCCCGAGCAGCGCCGCGGGCTCGGCCAGGTGGAACAGCACGAGAGGTCGTCCGCCTCCAGTTCGTCCGTCTCCGTCGTCCCTACAACGCCGCAGTAGGCGCCGATTCTCCCACTGTCGAATCGAACTTCCGTCGGCAGGGGCGGCCCGGGCCCGCGAGGCGTGCGGGGAGCGCTACCCGACGGCCGGCGGCGTTCCCCGGCGGGTGATGAGCTCGCGGGCGAGGCGGCGGTAACCGGCCGCGCCGACGGAGGTCGGGGCGTAGGTGGTGATCGGCTCGCCGGCGACGGTCGTCTCGGGGAAACGGACCGTCCGGTTGATCACCGTGTGGAACACCTCGTCGGGGAAACGCTCGACGACCCGGGCGAGCACCTCGCGGGCGTGCAGGGTGCGGGCGTCGTACATGGTCGCGAGGATCCCGGCCAGGTCGAGGCGGGAGTTGAGCCGGTCCCGGACCTTGTCGATCGTCTGCAGCAGCAGCGCGACACCCCGCAGCGCGAAGTACTCGCACTCCAGCGGGATGATCACGGCGTCGGCCGCCGTCAGCGCGTTCACCGTGAGCAGGCCGAGCGACGGCTGGCAGTCGACCAGGATGACGTCGTAGTCGTCGAGGACCGGCTTCAGGGTGCGCGTCAGGCTGTGCTCGCGGCCGACCTCGCTGACGAGCAGCACCTCGCCGGCGGACAGGTCGATGTTGCTGGGCAGCAGGTCCAGGTTCTCGACCTGGGTTTCGATGATCACATCGTCGATGTCCGTGTCACCGCCGCCCAGCAGCAGGTCGTGCACGGTCAGTTCGAACTGGTTGGGGTTGATGCCCAGGCCGACGGAGAGCGCGCCCTGCGGGTCGAAGTCGACGAGCAGCACGCGGCGGCCGTACTCGGCGAGCGCGGCGCCCAGGTTGATGGTGCTGGTGGTCTTGCCGACGCCGCCCTTCTGGTTGCACATGGCGAGCACCCAGGCGGGACCGTGCGACGTCAGGGGCTCGGGCACCGGGAACAGCGGCATCGGCCGTCCCGTCGGACCCGTCTGGCCGACCTTGTCGTCGGCGGGGGCCAGCTCGAGGCGGCCCTCCTCGGGGATACGCGGCTTCTCGATGGTGACCTCACCGAAGGGCACCCGGGAAGCGCCGCCCGCCGAGGGCGCGTCGGAGAAACCAGCCACGAATGAACCTGCCATTTCCGCGAGGGGCGGCACGGCCGGTGGCACAGCACCAGCCGCTGGTCCAGCAGCAGACCTTGGCCGCGATTGGAGCGTACCGACAAGACGGGCCGTAAGCGGCTATGGGTGGCCCCGTCACGGCGTGTCGCACGCATCCGTCAATTCCGCTTACCACCTGCCCCGCCGGCCGTCGACCCGGCCTCGGCACGCGGCGTCCCCACGCCGCTTCCAGGCCGCCGCCCGCGGCGGCGGCGGGCGACGCCAGATCGGCCCGCGATGACGGTGACCGCGAAGGCCAGGGCACGGGCGTGCTACGGGTTGACGGGGTAGTCCGGGACGCTGACCAGGCCCGGGTCGCGAACGATCGCCTCGAGCTCCTCGGCCCGGCCGTGCTCGGCGAAGTGTTCCAGGCCGACCTGGACGAACAGGGCGCGGGCCCGGACCGCGACCGGACCGTCGGGGGCGCCGAGGCATCCTTCGGCGCTCGCGTACAGCTTGCGCCCAGCGACCCCGTCGGCCCGAGACCGCAGGTGAAGCGTCGTGCCGACCGGCACCGGCCGCCGGAAGTCGGTCTCGAGCCGAGCGGTGACACAGCTCATCCGGGTCAGATGGCCGAGCATGCCGAGGATCTCGTCGAGAGCCGACGCCAGCAGGCCGCCGTGCGCCAGCCCCGGGGCGCCCTGATGGTGCTCGGTGACCTCCAGGGTCGCCGTCAGTTCGACACCCTCGCCGGCCACGATCGTCAGGTGCAGGCCGTGCTCCTCGGCGGGCCCGCAACCGAAGCAGTGCGCGTAGTGCGCGGGCAGGACGGTTCCCGGCGCCGGCGCGTCCGGATGCCGCGCCGGCACCGCCGCGCCGGCCGGAAGATCGGTTCGAGACGCCGTCACGAGCCGGACGATATCCAACCCGTCACCGTCATCAGGCCGTTCGCGACCCAGCTCTCATTTGGTCCGACCTCGGTCCGGCCCGCCCGAGGCCGCCTGCGGCCGCCCGAGACCGCCGGGCGGGGCGGGCCTGGCCGGCGAGGCGTGCGGAGCGGGTCGGTCAGCCCTCGAGGCGGCGCTTGGCGGCTCGCAGCTTGCGGCGCACGGGGATCTGCGTGATGAGACCGATCAACAGACCGACGACCAGCCCGGCGGCCGCGGCGATGCTCAGCGCTCCGGCCACCGACATGTACTTGCGCGTGCCGAACAGCCAGATCGTGACCTTCTGGTCGTTCTGGGCGACGAACAGCACGACCATGATCGCGAGGACGAGCACGAGGACGGTCACGGCATAGACCACCCAGCTGACCCCGCCGCCACGCTGGCGCCTCCCCGGCAGCCGGCGTCTGGTCCCCCCGGGCTGCGTCGGTGGTACGGGGGCGCCCGGCGCCACGGGGCCTCGCGGCGCCGTCGGCGCCACGGGGCCCGACGGAGGTGGAACCGGTGCTCCGCCCGTCGACCCCGGTGGCGCGTAGTTGAAACTCCCGGTCGGCTGCCCTGGCGCGGTCATCAGCGTCCCTCTCCCCTATGGCACCCCAAGCTCCCGCAAGTGTAGATCCACCCGACCCCGTTCCGGCAGCTCAGAGCAAGTCTGGACGCGGGCTCCGGCATCCGGCATCGTTCCGCCTACTCCGGAAGGGCGGACGGTTCACCACCGCTGACGAACGCGTCCCGAGGGTGCTGCACGGCCGCGAGCGAGAGGGCGTCGCGGCCGAACAGCGCGGCGGTCAGCCAGATCACGAAGACCCGCGCCTTGCGCTCCCAGCTCGGCACGGCCAGCACGTGATAGCCACGGTGCATGAGCCACGCCGGCAGCCCCGTGACGACGATGCGCCGGTACTGGAAGATGCCGTGGCCGAGGCCGAGGGTCGCGACGGCGCCGAGGCTGTGGTGCACGTACTTCTTCGGCTCCCGGCCCCGCAGGGTGGCGATGAGGTTGTGGGCCAGCAGCTTTCCCTGCCGATAGGCGTGCTGGGCGTTGGGCACGGTGCGCGCACCCGGGACAGGCGACGCGAGGTCGGGCACGGCGGCGTCGTCGCCGGCCGCCCAGGCGTCGGGCACGGGATGGCTCTCGGTGCCGACCCGCAGGTCCGGCCGGACGACGACCAGGCCGCGTTCGTCGACCGGGAGGTCCGTGTGCCTGCCGATGACGGGGTTCCCGCCGTTGCCCACGGTCCAGATGATCAGCTCCGAGTCGAACTCCGCGCCGGTGGAGAGCACCACGTGCCCGTCGACGGCGGAGGTCACCTGGGTGTTCAGGTGGACGTGCGCGCCGCGGCGTTCCAGCGAGCGCACCACCCAGCGTCCCGGCCGGTCGGTGACCTCGGGCAGGATGCGGCCCGAGGCCTCGACCAGGTGGAACCCCAGCTCGTCGCGGCGCAGCTCCGGGTAGCGCTTGAACAGCGCGGTCGCCAGCGACAGCAGCTCGCCGAAGCCCTCCACCCCGGAGAAGCCGCCGCCGACGAAGGTGACCGTGAGCAGCTTGCGCCGCCGCGGACCGGGCGGGAGCGCGGCGGCCCGGTCGAACGCGGTCAGCAGCTGGTCCCGGATGGCGACGGCCTCCTCGACGTGCTTGAGGCCGATCGCCCGCTCGGCGATGCCGGGCACGGGGATCTTCCGCGTGACCGCGCCGGCGGTGACGACGATCAGGTCGTAGCCGAGCTCGAACGTGTCCGCGTCGGCGGGCTGGACGGTGGCCACCCGGTTGGCATGGTCGATCGCGGTCACTGTCGCGGCGATGACCCGGGTGCGGCGTAGGTGACGGCGCAGCGACACCGCGGCGTGCCGCGCCTCGACCGAGCCGGCCACGACCTCGGGCAGGAACGGCTGGTAGGTCATGTACGGGCGGGGGTCGACGAGGGTGACCTCGGCCTCGCCCGAACGGAGCTTCCGCTCCAGCTTCCAGGCCGCGTAGAAGCCGGCGTAGCCGCCGCCGACGATCAGGATCCTGCGCATGGCGCCCCCTGTTCGATCTGTTCCGTCTCCACACTGTCTAGACGGCGCGGCGCTCGCAGATGTGAAAACCCCCGGCGTACGCGGTATCGCGGACAGGGGCGGCATCTGGGACAGGGGCGGGGCGACCGGGTCAGCGCGACCGCAGCCAGTCGCGGTAGTGCGTGGCCGCGATGTGGGCACCCTCTGACGTGGTGAGCACGTCGCCCTTGACCGCGGCGAACATGCCCGCCGTCTCGTCGGTGACGACCCGGCGCCCGTCGCCGGTCGCGGCCAGGGTGACGCGGCCCAGCTCGTCGAGCGGGAAGACCTCGGGCCCGCCGACCTCGCGCGTGCCAGCCAGCGGGGCGCCGGCCGCGACCTCGGCGACGGCGTCGGCGACCTCCGCGGCGGCGATCGGCTGGATCGGYGTGGCCGGCAGGCGTACGACGTCGCCGTCGGTGGTCCAGGCCAGCACCGCCGGGACGAACTCCATGAACTGGGTCGCGCGAACGATCGAGTACGGGAGGGGACCGGCCTTGACCAGGTCCTCCTGCAGCGTCTTGGCCCGGTAGTAGACCAGGTCGGGCACCTGGTCTACGCCGACGATCGACAGCGCGACGACATGGCTGGCGCCAGCCCCGGAGGCGGCGGCCAGGAGGTTGGTGACCGACGTCCGGAAGAAGTCCACCGACGCCTCGTCGAAGGTCGGGGAGTTGGTCAGGTCCACGACGACCTGGGCGCCGCGTACCGCCTCGTCGAGCCCCGCGCCGGTGAGCAGGTCGACGCCGGTGGCGCGCGAGTGCGCGCCGACCTCGTGGCCGGCCGCCGCGAGCTTGCGCGCGACCTGGGATCCGATGAGGCCCGTGCCGATGACCGCGATCTTCATGGTGTCAGCCTTTCATAACTCGGATTCATCATGTCCGAGTTACACCTTACCCAGACACATGTTGTCCGAGTCAAGTCGCCGTCTATACGCTGAACCCGTGCGGTTGTCCGGTGGGGTCGAGGCGGCGTTGCACTGCTGCGTGGTGCTGACCGCGGCGAGCGAACCGGTCCCCGCGGCCCGTTTGGCGCAGCTGCACGGGGTCTCGGCGACGTACCTGGCCAAGCACCTGCAGGCGCTGTCCCGCGCGGAGCTGGTGCGGTCGGTGCAGGGCAAGTCCGGCGGATACGTGCTGACCCGCCCACCGGAGGAGATCACGGCGCTCGACGTGGTCGAGGCCGTCGAGGGACCGCAGCCGACGTTCGTGTGCGCGGAGATCCGGCAGCGGGGCCCACTGGCCGCCCCGCCGGAGGCGTGCACCGCGCCCTGCGCCATCACCCGCACGATGCTCGCCGCCGACCACGCCTGGCGCGCGGCCCTGCGCGAGGTATCGATCGCCGACCTGAGCCGTTCGGTGGCCCACGACTACGAGTCCGACGTCCTCGGCCAGATCGGCGCCTGGCTGACCCCGGCGGAGCACTGACCAGCGCGACGGCGACCGGCGGTGTGGAGCGGCGGATCAGAGGGTCGCTCGCGGGCGCGGTGGGCAGGCGCGCAACGCCGGCAATGGCGCCCCTGCCCCCGACCGCCCTGGATGTCACGCATCATGGGCCCTACCTGTCACACACCACATTCCCGTCTGGGAGCTGGTAGCAGCTGGCAACGATCTGACTCTGCCTCCCGCCTTCGGGTGGAAACTCCACGGAGTCAAGAGCCAGCACCACAGCCGCGGCCAGCAGGAGGAATACAGCCAGACAGAACCAGCCGATCCCGGAGATCGAACGAGAAGGCATCGGTATCCCCACTCCATCGACAACAGAGGTGCCGATTACAGTTCCCAATCCTCAGGTAAGTACGCAACCGAATGACCGGCCATCTGCCGGACGCCGCGATATGACGCGAACCGCGACATCGGGACCGACCTGCCGCCGACCCCGGCCGAGGACATATCGCGTCAATATCTTCGGCATCGGCACCCACGACCCAGAATGCCCAGGCTGGAACACCTGCGACCGGCTCGGCGTATATTGGACCTGGCAGCAGCAGGCATACCAAACACACCTCGCCATCTCCCAGATACAAGGCCGGGAACTTACGCCGGGGTTGACCGGGTGCGCACCCTATCCCTGCACGACTCGATAGTCGTAGTGTTTTATGTCATCGAGTCGCAACGACTCGGCACCACAGTCACCGAAGGTCCATCGCGCTCGCCAGTCATCACAGACAAGGACTGCGGCGAATTGATTCTGAAGATTGCCGCCGCCCTTCGGGTGA
This sequence comes from Pseudofrankia sp. EUN1h, assembly GCF_001854645.1. Classification (NCBI taxonomy): domain Bacteria; kingdom Bacillati; phylum Actinomycetota; class Actinomycetes; order Frankiales; family Frankiaceae; genus Pseudofrankia; species Pseudofrankia sp. EUN1h. Next base: position 148,502 of record NZ_MBLN01000049.1, read on the forward strand.
TACACAAGCAGGACGGAAAACGTCTGATCTCCGTCCTTCGACACATGGACGATATCAGGCGGCGTCTCGTTCTGCCAAAATTCTCTGAACTTCGGATACGTAATCCCCACATATCGACGGTAGTTCGTCGTCGTCATCGTGTTCCAGGCATCTCTCACCTTCGCCGGATCAGCGGCGTCGCGGTGAAAGTTCTCAAGGAGTGTGCTCGCCGCGCTCAGGGTTATTGTCGGCCGGACGGTCATCGCTGCCACTATCCAGGTTCCCAGCAGGGCTACTACTGCACCTGTGGCCAGTGTGAGGCTCCAGAATCTAAGACCGCGCCCGGCGCCGGAGCCACCTTCAGGTGATTTTCCCATGTCGTCAGACCTCCATGAAAAGAAGTCAAACCGATGGCGAGGTCACGTTGCACGATGCTCGCGGGTCAGCGGGAACAACGTGAGGTCCTGCGTAAATTCTCATGTCAGACGACACGCTCGCGAAGATACATAAGAATATCGGCGGCCTTCAACCGCAGAAATTCGTCCGCCGAGGGGTCGGCCTCGGTAGCGCGCATCGCGCCGACGAGCTTCGACCTGACGAGACGCGAGAACACCGGCCAAGCCTCGGTGGTCCCCTGAAGGTTTGTACCGATCCGGCGATCGGGGCCCGATGTGATGTTCTTTGCCGCAAGCTCCTCGAACTCGGTCATCGCCGCCAGACGGATATCCGCCCCCTCCTCCGGATTGGTCGCGAGTGGAATGAGAACGGAGACGCTTTCAGGACCGCCGATGTCGCCGAGTGAGTCTATTGCTGCCAGGCGTATTTCTTGGTCGGCGCTCTCGCATTGGGCGGCAAGGTCCGCGACGAAGGTCTCATCGCCGAGGTCACCAGCGGCAACTATTGCGTCAAGCCGAACCGAGCGGTCAGTGGCGTAAATTGCCGAACGAAGGGAGTCCAGGTCACCCAGGGTCATTTCTCCGTTAGCCGGGTGATCTAGTGACCCCCTTTTTTCGAGGCTTCTTCTCCTCGCGAACGCCAACTCTCGCAGGCGCTTGGCCGCAACGCGCCTCTGCGTATTGTCCGTCTGCTCCCGGAGCTCGCTCGCCAGCCTGCCGAGTTCGTCCGTCATCCGATCTCCTTTTCCGCGCGCCACTCTTCGAGGAAATGACGGAAGGGGAGCCACGGGGTCTTCACCTCGTAGGGCGTGCTCACTCGTGTCCGCTGCCACATCTCATTCGCGACAAGGGGCGCCCGCGCGGTGATCTCGCGCTCGACCCTGGGCCAACCGCCGGCCGGCTCCGGCACCTTCGGGCGGATGAACCTCATGACGACATTGCTGGCGAACGGAGTCATGGTGAGTTTGGTGGGCCAGACAGTCAGGACGTTGTCGAACCCGAGCGGATCGATGTACATGTCAGTCATGTGCTGTCCGACTCCGAAGCTGCGCTCGGAGGTAAGGCCTGTGTAGACGGAAACCTCCAATTTGCTGGAGTCGTCGTCCACGAACAGTCCCGGAGCGACCGATGACAGCGATATCAGCATGCGCTTCACCCACTCCTGAGACGGGAAGGCGCTCGTCTGGGGCGTCCCGTCGGATCCCATGGGAAACGGCACACTGTTGTGATCGGAAACGAGCCAGACAGGCCTCCCGGTCTCCGGGTCCTCACGGGAGCAGAGGAAGACGCCCTGGAGCCCACCGCGGATTGGAAAAACCGCGGTCATGAGCGGCAGATGGTCACCGCGCAGGACCATCATCTGGTTCTTACGCTGCGCCTGAACGAATGTTTCTCCTGCGCTCGGGTTCCGATTGGCTCCGATTCTTCCCAGCAGGCCGCAGTTCCCGATCCCGGCGGCGATGACCACGAACTTCGGCCTGAGCTCGACCTGCGTACCCGAGAGCGAAGCCTCCACACTGCTGATGGACTTCCCGTCGTGAATAAATCGGATAGCATCGTCGCCCTCATCCAGCTTGTATGTCGCATGGTCGACATCGCGAGAAAGGCCCTTCACCACCTCACTCGCGTCAAGCGAAAACTCATCCGTCTCGAAGAGATGCTTTACCTTGCCCCCCAGCAGAGCCTCGGGCCACTCCGGACATTCGTCAAAATTTAGACCGGCCGTGCTCCAAAAATATGTGTGTCGCTGAACCGCCGTTCCCGGCCCGAAACCGGCAAGCGCCCGGGACTTGTTTAGCTTGGCAATGCCCTTCTCATCTACAAATGCCTCCCAGAACTGCGCGGCCGCATTAAGAATTATCATCATGTCCGTGTCGTCGTAGTAATGACCCCGATGTATGAGGCCATGCGAGTGACATGTCTGGCCGCCGCCCAGTTCGCCACGCTCGAGGAGCACCGTCCTGTACTGACGCTTGCTCAGATCGTTCAGGAGCCAGAGGCCCTGCGCGCCGCCTCCGATAACAAGCACGTCGAGATCTATCATTTGACAGGCTTCTCCTCTCCAGTTGGCGCCTTCGTAGTAGTCCGTCAGGTACCCATACCGGGCTGGCTCCTATGCCACCTCGTTGCCGTTGATGTGAGTGTTGCTTCTTCCATCCTTCCCGGTTGCGGTCGTGGTGTCCGAACTGCCCGTCTTCTTTCCGTCGCCGTCATATTTGTCGGTGTGGGACTTGGAGGTCTTGCCATCCTTCGAAGTGGACGTCACGGAATCGGAGCTACCGCCTTCCTACCAGCCCCGCCATATTTATCCGTATGCGTGTAGTCCTTTCCGTTCTTGTGTTCGGTCACCGAGTCGGATCTCTTTTCGACGTTGCCTTCCTTGTTTCTGACCTCGGTCTCGATCCTCGACCTCCCGTCCGGATCCTTGCTCGCGTACGAGTCAGCGCTCCCCGACCTCTCGCCATGACCGTCATTTTTCGTGAAGTTGGTGCGAGCATGGATGGTCCTGTCTGCGGACTCGTACTCCTTCCGTTCTCGATCGCTGAAGTGGGAGCGGTCGCGTCCGCCAGCGGACTCACCTCGATCGCTGGCTCCGGCGCGCGGCGAGTCCGATCGCCTCTCCTCGGACTGCGATCGCCGATCACTCGGCATCTCACCCATTACTTCCCCTCCACAGCTCCACCCCACGGACACCCGAAATCTCGATCCGTCGGAGACCGAGACATCTTCGCCGAACTCGCTCCACAAATTTCGGCTTCATCAGACGCCGACCAGGCGAGATCGTCAAAATGCGGTCAGGCAGGACCTGCGAAAATGGTCATCACGTCGCATCGCGTACGGAACGGCGCTGACCGGCAATCATCGGACGCATCGGCGACGCGATACTCGGCCCCGGATTCGCCGACCTGCGTAAAAATGGGGGCAGCCATAAAATTGGCACATGGTCGGTGTCCGAGCATGCGTCCGTTGTGGGGCGGCGCCGGCAGCGGGTGACCGGGTGTGCGGCCACTGCGRCCAGCCGTTCTCTGCGGCCCCACCCCCGCCGGTGACGCCACCGTCCGTCCGGTCGGGGCCTCTAGACTCCCCCGAAAGGCAGTCCTGGCCCTCGGGAGCATCTGGGGACGACATCCTGCCGCCGGGTCCGCCCTCGGATCGGAGTGCTCGCCCAGGCGACGGCGGTTGGCGGCCACGTGGCAACCGGCAGGGCGGGCCGACCTCGGAGACACGGGGCCCGGAGGCTCGGAGCGGCGGCACCTTCAGCGCCCCGACGGCAACGGGCCTCGATCGCCCTGACTTCCGGCGCGTCGCCGGCGTGACCCCAGCAGTGGGCAGTACGACCGCCGTCGACGGTCAAGTGCGCGGGGCGCAGGTGCGCTCGGAGTTCCACGGCGAGAACCAGTACGAGAACGATCTGGAGCTTCCGCGTGGAGCGCTACGACAGCGCCGGGGAACGGACCCTGCTCGAGGAGATCGTGCCTGGGCTCGGGTACGAGGAGAAGGTGACCGGCGACCTGCGCGTGGCCCTGCGCACCCGGCTTGACGGCCTGCGCACGGGAGGCAAGGGACGCATGCTCGACACGCGCGGCTCACTGCCGATGTCCACGCTGCTCGGGCAGCCGACCGTGCTCGAACTTGAAGGCATGGGCGATGACGACGACAAGGCATTCATGATGGGCCTGCTGATGATCCGGCTGGTCGAGCAGCGCCGAACCGAGGGCGACATCGAGAAGCTGCGGCATCTCCTTATCGTGGAGGAGGCCCACAGACTGCTCGCCGACACCGGCGCCGRCAAGGACCGCTCGGAGGCGGAGGCCGACGCCATGGGCAAGGCCGTGGAGACGTTCACCGGCCTGCTTTCGGAGATCCGCGCCTATGGGCAGGGCGTGGTCGTGGTGGACCAGATACCCACCTAGGTCGCGCGGGACGTGCTGAAGAACACCAACCTGAAGGTGGCCCACCGCATCGTGGCCGGGGACGACCGTGACGTGCTCGGTGACACCATGGTGATGACCACCCGTCAGGACGTGGCCATGGCGAGCCTGCCGGCAGGTCGAGCCGCGGTGTTCGCGGACGGCGAGGACGCGCCGTTACTGGTCCAAATCCCGCAGGTCAAGGGCGGTTCCGGCAGTTGGCCCACCGACGCCGAGGTACGTGAGCACGCCCGCGTCCAGGGGGTGGGGCCGATGCTCGCGTCCGGTGACTGCGACGAGGGCTGCCTGGCCGATCCGGTGGCCTGCGCGGCCGCCCGCCGTCTCGTCGACGACCCGGCGGTGCGACGCAAGTTCGCGCGGACCGTGCTGTCAGCGGTGCTGACGCCGGGCGCGCTGGTACGCACCTGGCCAGACGTGCTCGCGTGGTCGCACCCCGGCTTTCCGCACGGGGCGGACGGCCCTTCCAGGACTGCGCCCGCATCTGGGGGGAGCGCCCGGGGCCGTGCCTGTGCCGCTGGCCGGTTGGCGACCTCGTCGCGTCGGGCGACTTCACGCAGGTGTGGGCGCAGGCACGCGACGCGGACCGCGCCTCGGCCACCGGAGGCCGTCATACGCTGTGGGACGTCTGCAAGGACGCCGCCTACCAGTTGGTGGAGTTTCCGGAGGAGGAGACGACCGAGACGGCCGCGCGCCTGCGCGACATCGTCGACCGCCTGGCGCTGTGCTTCGGTCAGCAGATGCTGACAGCCGAGAGCTGGTCGCATCCGGCAACGGTGCGCAGAGCGGTTTCGGGCCTACTGGCCGAGCTGGAGACGGACGTCTCGCCCGCGGACGACGCACGGCTGCTCGGCAGGTCGGCCGCAGAACACCTCGGTGAGCTGCTGCCGGAGTGATGGTGGACACCCCGGCCCACGCACGCCAACATTGCCAACTTCCTCCCATGAGGTCGGGCGCTGTAGGGGTCTTGGGGACGAGTCGGCCTGTAAGCCGGATTCTGTGACCGGCGCGTGGCCGGTCGGCGATCATCTCTCTAGGGCCGCCGTTGCCGACGGCCTCGTGCGGTCTACCCGCGGACTCGGGCGGGCCGCCCTCGAACGTCCGCGCAGTGGATGCCCTTGCGGCCACCCACCTTTTGACCTTGCTCCGGGTGGGGTTTACCAAGCCGCCCGGGTCACCCCGGGCGCTGGTGCGCTCTTACCGCACCGTTTCACCCTTACCGGTGCCCGACGCCTCGCGGCGCCGGTACCGGCGGTCTGTTTTCTGTGGCACTGTCCCGCGGGTCACCCCGGGTGGGCGTTACCCACCACCCTGCCCTGTGGAGTCCGGACTTTCCTCGGCGGGTGCCGGCTCACGCCGGCCCCGACGCGACCGCCCGGCCGACTCGTCCGTACTGAACTCTACCCGGCGGACGGATCTTGCTCAAACGGGCGGTCGGCCCGGGGCGGACGGCCGAGGTGGATTCAGACAGTCGGCGGGACGATGGCGGCGCTGATGTCGGCTTCGCGCTCGACCAGCTCGTGGCCGTAGACGGTCGCCGCGTCGACCCGCAGGATCAGGCAGAACGACGGCCTGTTGGAGAACTCGGCGGTGAGTTCGTCGGCACGGCTGCGCAGGTAGTACGCGGCGGCGAGGTTCGCCGTCGCGGTCTGCCCGGCGAGGATGAACAGCGGCCGGCGGGCCGGGCCGGCGGCCACCCGGGCCAGCAGCGCGAACTCGTGCTCGCCCGGCCGGCCGGCGAACTCCCTGGCCGCCTTGTCCGCGCCGTCGCCCTTCTCGCCGCGCAGCCGCCGGCCCTCCCGCCCGCTCGGGACGGTGACCGCGATGACCCGGCTCTCCCGCGGTGGGCGAGCGGGCACGATCATCGGGCCCGACAGGTTGGTCGTGTCCTGCGCCGCCCCGTTGGGGGCGCCCTCGGCGGAGGCGCCGACGGTGGCCAGCGCCGGGGCCGCCGACGGCGGAGCGGGCGGCGTGGGCGGGGAGAAGGTCACCCCGGGCAGGTAGCGGGACAGGTGGGCCGCCATCCGCGGGTTCGAGCGCGGGTCGCCGATGCAGAACTCGGTGCGCCGGCCGATGCTGTCCTGCACCGCTCCGCCTGGGGTGACCCTGGGCCGCGCGTCCGCTCCGTAGATGACCGAGGAGATCTCCGAGACCGCGAGCACGTCGTCACGGGCGATCATCCCGTTCGGCGCGAGCGAGGCGACCGCGACGAGGATCTCGTCGTCGGCCGCGAGCCCGAACAGCGTCGACTGGCGGGGCCTCGACATGGGCGCGCCGCCGGGCCGTTCCCACAGCCGGATGGCCAGCGCCCCGAGCGCGCCCGCCGCAAGCGAGATCGCGACCGTGAGCAGGATGTCCGGCAACACGTCCACCTGGTGTTCCTCCGTCTGTCAGATCTCGTGTCCGCGCGCGGTGCCCGGTCGGTCGGTGCGCCCGCGTCGGCCGCGAGGCCGGTGCCGGGCGGGGACAGCCCGCCGCCGGGGACGACTCCGGTCGACTCGCCCGGGGCGATCCTAGGCGGGACCAACCTGGGCAGATCCACGGGGTTCACCATCGCAGCCCACCACGAGCCCACCCGACCACGGTCCGCTCCGGGGCGTGCCGCCTGGGTCACTGCCGCCAGGCCGCGGGGCGCGGGGCGCCTACCAATGCCACGTCGGACGCACCGACCAGGGCGGGAGTTGCGTGGTCGTCGCTCCCGCGAAATGCCCAGACGTCCTAGCCACCAGGCGGAAGCGCCGCCTCGGAAGGGCCAGCGAGCCCCGCGCCGGGAAGGCTCGCGCGCCGGGATCGCCGCGGCCGCCGGTCTCCCGGCTGGCCCGCCGGGCGAGCAGGGCCAGCCGGGTCGAGATTTCCGTCACTCGGCCAGGTCGGCCCGGCGAAGGGTCAGCCGAGCAGCAGGAGGCGCGTTGGGTCGGCCAGGACGGCGGCGATCTCTCCGAGGTAGCGGGAGGCCGCCTCGCCGTCCAGGATCCGGTGGTCGAACGACACCGAGATGGTCATCACCCGGCGGATCTGGATCTGGCCTTCCCATACGGCCGGGGTCTCCCGGATGGCGCCGAGCACGACGAGCGCCGCCTCGCCCTCGCGGACCAGCCCGGCGGCCGCGTCGACCCCGAAGACGCCGACGTTGGACACGGTGATCGTGGCGCCGAGCATCCGGGCTGGCGGGGTCCGGCCGGCGCGGGCCTGGGTGACGAGCTCGGTGAGCTCGCCCGCCAGCGCGGGCAGCGACAGCCGGTCGGCGTCCGGGACGACCGGCACGATCAGCCCGCGGTCGGCGGCGACGGCCACCCCCAGGTTGACGCCCGCGAACACCTCGATCTCGCTGGACCCGTCAACGGACGTCAGCCAGCGCGCGTTCGCCAGCGGGTGCGCCGCGAGCGCCGCGACGACGGCACGCGCGATGAACGCCAACGACGTCACCCGCGGCGGCGCCGCGGCGCCGGGACGCGCCGCCGCCTCGTTCTGGGCGCGCCAGCGGGCGACCAGCGCCAGCATCGCGGTGACGTCGACGGCGCGGTGCACCGTCGCCTGCGGGACCGTGAAGGCGCTGCGTTCCATGGCGAGCGCCATCTGCCGGGCGACGCCGCGCACGGGGATCCGCTCACCCGGCCGGGCCGCGGGCCGCTCGGCGCCGGCCGCGGACGGCTCGACACCAGACGGCTCGACACCAGACGGCCCGTCCCCGGCCACGGGCCCGCCGGCCCCGCCACCGACCGGCCGGGACGGCGGCGCGCCGGCGGCCAGGCGGCCAGGCGGCGTGCCGAGCTGGGCCGCCGCGGTGACGTCGGCGCGGGCGATCGTCCCGCCGGGGCCGGTCGGCTCGACGGCGGCGAGGTCGACGCCGAGGTCACGGGCGAGCTTGCGGACGGGTGGGGTGGCCAGCACCCGAGCCCGCGCCGGGCCCGCCGACCCGTTCGACCCCGAACGGGTCGCCCCTGAACGGTTCGCCGCCGACCCGGCCGCCAGCGCGGCCGCGGGCACGGCCCTCACCAGCGGCGCGAGCGCCAGCGACGCGGCGACGGGCCGGGGCGCCGTCTGGCCCAGCGGGCGGCGCGGGCGGCGGCGCGGCGGCTCCCCACCGGCGGTCTCGACCGGCGCGTGGCCGACGACCAGGGCGGGCGGCGCCTCCTCGGCCTGGGCCCTGGCCACGGTGAGCAGCGCCGAGCCGACCGGCACGAGGTCACCCTCGGCGCAGTGCAGGGCATGGACGACACCCGCGAACGGCGACGGGATCTCGACCGCGGCCTTGGCCGTCTCCACCTCGACGAGCGGCTGGTTGAGCTCCACGGTCTGCCCTGGCTGTACCAGCCAGTGCACGATCTCCGCCTCGGCGAGGCCCTCGCCGAGGTCTGGCAGGTGGAACTGGTCGTACATCTGGCCTCTTTCCACCGGTCTGGCGGTCGGCCGTCCCGGCCGTGGCCTCGGCGCTCTCGGCGCCCTCGGCGCGGTCAGTACGTGCGGTCAGTACGTGTCAGTACGTGCGGTCAGTACGTGAAGGTGCGGTCCACGGCGTCGAGCACCCGGTCGAGGTCGGGCAGGTACTCCTGCTCGAGGCGCGCCGCCGGGTAGGGAGTGTGGTACCCGCCGACCCGGCCGACCGGCGCCTCCAGGTGGTGGAAGCAGTCCTCGGTCAGCCGCGCCGCAATCTCGGCGCCGAGCCCGGCCGTCACCACCGCCTCGTGCACGACGACGGCTCGGCCGGTGCGGCGCACCGAGTCGGCCAGCGTCGGCCAGTCCAGCGGGGCGAGCGAGCGCAGGTCGACGACCTCGACCGAGCGGCCGTCGGCCGCGGCGGCGCTCGCCGCGTCCAGGCAGGTGCGCACCGTCGGCCCGTAGGCGATGAGCGTGACGTCGGTGCCGGGCCGGGCCACCCGGGCGCGTTCCATCGGCGGCGCCGGGTCCTCGGGGACGGCGAGCGGGCCACGTTCCCAGTAGCGCCGCTTCGGCTCGAAGAAGATCACCGGGTCGTCGCAGGCGATCGCCTGGCGCAGCAACAGGTAGGCGTCGGCGGACGTCGACGGCGTCAGCAGCCGCAGCCCCGGGGTGTGCGCGAAATACGCCTCCGGGGACTCGCTGTGGTGCTCGACCGCGTGGATCCCGCCGCCGTAGGGGATCCTGATCGTCACAGCCATCCGCAGGTGACCGGCGGAGCGCTGGTGCAGCCGGGAGAGCTGGGTGACGATCTGGTCGAACGCGGGGTAGACGAAGCCGTCGAACTGGATCTCACAGACGGGCCGGTAACCGCGCATCGCGAGCCCGATCGCGGCGCCGACGATGCCGCTCTCCGACAGCGGGCTGTCGATCACCCGTGCCTCCCCGAACTGCTCCTGCAGCCCRTCGGTGACCCGGAAGACCCCGCCGAGGCGGCCGACGTCCTCCCCCAACAGCACCACCTTCGGATCGGCGGCCATCGCGTCGCGCAGCCCGGCGCCCAGCGCCCTGGCCATCGGGACGGCGGCCGGCGCGGGCTCGGTGGCGGCCCTGGCCTCGGGGACCAGGAGTGTGCCTGGTGGCGGTGTGCGTGTGCTCATACCTGGAACGACTCCCGGTACTCGCGGAAGCGGGCTCGCTGGACGCGGGCCTCCTCCGTCTCGGTCACCAGCACCTCGTCGAAGAACGCGTCCGGCGCAGGATCCGCCAGCGCGAGCGTCTCCGCCCGCAGCTCGGCGGCGGCCGCCTCGGCCTCGGCCCGCTGCCCGTCGAACCAGGCGGCGTCACAGACCGGCGCCAGCGCCCGCACGACCCGGTCGATCGGGTCGAGCGCCCGCCAGAGGTCGACCTCGCCGGCCGGCTGGTAGCGCGTCGGGTCGTCCGAGGTGGTGTGCGGTCCCATCCGGTAGGTATAGGCCTCGATCAGTGTCGGGCCTTCGCCCGCGCGTGCCCGGGCGAGCGCCGCCGACGTGACCGAATGCACGGCGACGACGTCGTTGCCGTCGACCCGCACCCCGGGGAACCCGAAACCCGCGGCCCGCGCGGCCAGCGGCACCCGCGACTGGCGCGCCGCCGGCGTCGAGATCGCCCACTGGTTGTTCTGGCAGAAGAACACCACCGGGGCCTTGAAGCTCGCCGCCCACACGAACGCCTCGTTGGCGTCGCCCTGGCTCATCGCGCCGTCACCCAGGTAGGCGAGGACCGCCGCCGGCTCCTGCCCGCCCGCCACGCCGGCCTGGGCTTCCAGCCGAGGGCCGAGCTGGGCGTCGAGCTGGAGACCGAGGGCGTAGCCGACGGCGTGCAGCGTCTGCGAGGCGAGCACGAGCGCGTAGTTGGCCAGGTTGTGCGCGGCCGGGTCCCAGCCACCATGGGTGATCCCGCGCAGCAGCCGCATCACCTCGACCGCGGGCAGGCCCCGGTCCCAGGCGACGGCGTGCTCCCGGTAGCTCGGGAAGATGAAGTCCGCCGGTGCGGCCGCGCGCACGGAGCCGATCTGGGCCGCCTCCTGGCCACGCAGCGGGATCCACAGCGCGAGCTCACCCTGACGCTGCAACGCCGTCGCCGCCTCGTCGAGATGACGCGCCCGCAGCATCGCCCCATAGCAGCCCTTCAGCTCCTCGACACCCAGCAGCGGGCGAAAGTCCACATGCTCGACCGCCGACCCGTCCGGATTCAGCAGCCGCACGCCGTAGTCGTCGGACGATTCACCCGAACTCACGTAGCGCACTCCCCCTCTGAGCTGGCCGTGACCACCACAAATACAGACTCACCATATTTCGACCACTTTCGGTAATCGAATACCGATGTAGTTGTACGCCCGACAACTACCGTAGGAGTCCACCTGGATGCGTTACGTTATTACCGGGAGGTCACCACCGGTGGGAGGCATGCGGTCGCCCGCGGCGACGCGCTCGGTGAAGCCGAGGTCGGCGACCTGGTCGCACCGCCCCTGCGCGTCCTCGGCCACCAGCCGCCGCGAGCACACGAGCGGCCCGCCCGATGGCACCCCGGCACGCCCTCCGAACTCATCGCGTGTCGACAGGTAGCCGTTGCCAGCCCGACCGCCGGCCATTTCCGGTATCACCGGATCCGCGAGGACAGCTCCATGGGCGATGGGCATACGCGAGATAACGGGCATCGCCGCCGGACCCGGAAGCCGGCGACGCACGAAAGAGGGGCGGTGCCTCGACAGGAGGCACCGCCCCAGCCCATCAGGACCTCCGGAGCATCAGCCGTTCCGGATGGTCACGACAGGAGCCGACCGGCCGGTCCAGCAGCGACGACTACCAGCCCCAATCCCAGTCGTCCTTACGGTCCTTGCCCCAGCCATCCTTACGGTCCTTGCCCCAGCCGTCCTTACCCCAACCGTCCTTACGGTCCTTGCCCCAGCCGTCCTTGCCGTCCTTACCCCAACCGTCCTTGCCATCCTTGCCCCACTCGTCCTTGCCCTTGTCCCAGCCACCGTCCTTCTTGTCGCCCCAGCCCCAGTCGCAGGCCTGCGCGGCAGCGACGCCCGGGCCGAATCCAAGAACCACGGCGACGGCGCCGGTCACGGCAATGGTGGCCGCGCGTCGACCAATCGACTTCTTCATCTAACCGGTCCCCCATATCACCTGATGGCCTGCGGCCCGGCGGGATCTCTCTCGCGCGGACGTCGGCCGGCCGCCGCTGAATGCGACGTCGGAATGACTTCGCGACGCAGCGTAACCGGATTTCGCCCAGCCGAAAAAAGGATCAGGGAGCGTCTTGCCATTTCGGCTTATACGTTCCCGTCCCGGCCTTCGCGCCGGTTCCGGTCATACCAGCTCCAAAGCCAGGCAGGGCGCCGACGATATCCGCGTATTCCATCGATTCCGGCGACGGAAATGGGCCGGAAGAAAACGGCCTAGAAGACCGGTGGAGCCATCACGGAACCGACCGGTGCCGGTGCTTGACAGTATTCCCGGGAACAAGTGCCCGACCTCCCACGGCCGTCCGCCATGCCGGCGGGCACCATCGGTCAGGTCATCCCCGCCCGGGCTCCGGGGCGTCGGTACCCGGCCGCGGGCATGGTCACGAGTCCGGCCCGCGGCCCGGCCTGGCTGAGTCGGCACGGGACAAGACCGGGCCGTTCGGCCGGGATGCGCGCAGCGGCAGTCAGCCGCGACCGGTGGCGTCGACGATCGGGGTGGCGACCCGGCCGACCCGCTCGATCTCGACCTCCACCCAGTCCCCGGGCACCAGGTAGCGGGGCGGCCTGCGGATGTAGCCGACGCCCGCGGGGGTGCCGGTCACCAGCAGGTCGCCGGGGTACAGGGTCATCGTCTGGCTGATGAAGGACAGCACCTGACCGACGCTGAAGATCATGTCGCTGGTGTCGCCGTCCTGGACGACCTCCTCGACCTGAGAGCCGTCGTCCGCCCGGGTGCGCACGCGGGTGACGACGCGCAGCCCGTCGGCGGGGTCGCCGACCTCGTCGGCGGTGACCACCGGGCCGAGCGGCCCGCTTCGGTCGGAGTTCTTGCCGAGGGTCCACTGCGGCGAACGCCCCTGGGCCCGCCTGGCCGACAGGTCGTTGAACGCGGCATAGCCGAGCACCCCGGCCAGGGCCGTCGCCTCGTCGGCGTCGGCGAGCGTCGCGCCGAGGACGACACCCAGCTCGCCCTCCCAGTCCAGCCCGCGTTCCCCCGCCGGGACGGGCGCCGGCGTCCCGTCGACGGTCAGCGACACCGTCCACCGCCCGAAGATCGCCGGGTATTTCGGCAGCGGGAGACCGGTCTCGGCCGCGTGCGCCCGGTAGTTCAGCCCGACACACAGCACCCGCGCCGCCGGCGGGACCGGCGCGACGATCGTCAGCTCGCTGACGGGCCGCGCCGCGGTCCCCGGCAGCGCCAGCGCCTCGGCGGCGCGGTCACGCCAGCGGGGCACGTCGGCATAGAACTCCTCGACCGGCGCGAGCCCGATCACCCCGGGCCCGGCCGGCATCGACCCGGCCGCCGTCGCCGCCCCCGGCGCGCCACCACCGGCCCGGGTCAGGACGCCGACCACCGACCTGCCGCGTTCCCGGAACCCCACGAACCGCATCGCGCCCCCTTCCCAAGCCCCACGACAACCCGACCGACGCGACGGCGACCGCCCAAACCGTGGTCGGTGAGCGTGTCCCCGCGGTCGATCATCGACCACGATCCACGACCGGAAGGCGAAACGTGGCCRATGGTCGTGTCCCCACGATCGCTGGTCGGCCACGGTTCACGGCTCACGGCCGTCGGTCAGTCAGGCAGGCGGACAGGCGGGGCCGTGCGGCGCAGCCACCACAGGCCGAGCGCCGGCAGCACGACCGGCAGGAAGAAGTAGCCCTGGCCATAGACCGACCAGACCGCCTCGTCGGGGAACAGGTCCCGGTCGACGACGCTGAGCGTGCCGACGGTGAGCACCCCGGCGAGCTCGGCGGCGCAGGCGGCGGTCGCCAGCCGCCGGCCGCCGGCCGAGGACCGGGTGAGCCCGATCGTCGCCAGGATGTACACGACGCCCGCGAACGCGGACAGCAGGTAGGCGACCGGCGCCTCGTCGAACTTCGTGATGATCTGTACGAGCGCGCGCGACGTCGCCGCGACCGCGAACACCGCGTAGACGGCGACCAGCAGCCGTCCCGGCCCGCTCGACGTCCGCCGCGCGCCCGGTACCGGCGCCGCCGTGTCCTCCGGAGGCGTACCGCCCACCGTGGCCGGCTCCCCCGCCGTCTCGGTCGTCATCCCGTCCTCCCGCCGTCCCTGTCTGGCTCACCCCGGCTCCGGCCGAAGGCCCCGGTGGTGGCCAAGCCGCGCACGCCCCGGAGTCCCGGAGCCTCGGGGCAGGTCCGGGCGTCGACCCCCGTCACGACCAGGTCTGCTGCAGGCGCTGCACCATGACCGCCACCACGAGGGCCGCGACCCCGAGCACCGCCGTCCCCGACCGGGACCGCTCCCCTACCGCCCACCATGCCCCGATGGGCAGCGCCACGACGGACGCGACCAGGTAGAGCACGAACGTCAGCGGCTCGTCGGCGTGCTCGCCCCGGGCGACCAGCACGATCGCGCCGACCACTTGGGCGAGGATCAGCGCCTCGACGACCCCGGCCCCGGCGAGCACCGACTGCCCGATCGGCCGGTTGCGCCAGGCGAGGAAGAACACCCAGGCCGCGAGCAGCAGCGCCGCGACCGCCACCGCGACGGCAATGACCCTGACCATCTCTCGCGCCCACCTCTACTACATGCCGTAGAACCCGATCCTAGCCGGCCGACCGCGAGGTTCCGTTCGGCGGGCGGACGAAGAACCAGACGATCTCCATGAGGACGGCCGTGGCCGCGGCGATGCCGAGAGCGACGAGCGGGCCGGTGGTCCCGACCAGGGAGAGCTGGAAGAAGTCCTGCAGGTAGGGGACGACCAGCACCACGGCGAACAGCGCGCCCATCGCGGCGACCAGCAGGACCCGCCACCAGGTGTACGGCCGGGCGATCATGGCGAGCGCCCACATCGAGGCCAGGAACAGCGTGAACGTCGACAGGGACGTCTCGGCCTTCAGGTCGTGGTCGTAGAAGACCTCGCGCGCCAGGAAGTACGTGGCCACGGTCGCCAGGCCCGCCAGGACGCCGGCGGGGATGGCGAAGCGCAGCACCCGGGAGACGAAGCCCGGCCGGGCCCGCTCGTGGTTCGGCGCGAGCGCGAGGAAGAACGACGGGATGCCGATCGTCAGCGAGCTGATCAGCGTCAGGTGCCGGGGCAGGAACGGGTACGGGACCTGCGCGGCGACCACGACGATCGCCAGCAGCACCGAGTAGACCGTCTTGGTCAGGAAGATGTTCGCGACCCGCTCGATGTTGCCGATGACGCGGCGGCCCTCGGCGACGACGAACGGAAGCGCCGCGAAGCTGTTGTCCAGCAGCACGATCTGCGCGACGGCCCGGGTCGCCGGGCTGCCGGATCCCATCGCGACCCCGATGTCGGCGTCCTTGAGGGCGAGCACGTCGTTGACGCCGTCGCCGGTCATCGCGACGGCGTGGCCACGGGCCTGCAACGCGCCGACCATCTCCCGTTTCTGGTGCGGGGTGACCCGGCCGAAGATCGTGTGCGTCTCGAGCTCGACGCCGAGCTCGGCCCGGTCCTCGGGCAGCGAGCGGGCGTCGACGGGGTTGTCGGCGCCGGCGAGGCCGAGCTCGCGGGCGACCGCGCCGACCGACAGGGCGTTGTCGCCGGAGATGACCTTGGTAGCGACGCTCTGCTCGGCGAAGTAGCGCAGCGTGTCCGGGGCGTCGGCGCGCAGCCGCTGAGCGATGACGACCAGCGCCGCCGGCTCCACCGCGCCGTCCACGCCGCCCGCGAGCGCGTCCGCCAGCGACCGGTCGGAGCGGGCGAGCAGCAGCACCCGCAGGCCGCGCTCGCCGAACGCGTCGGCGTCCGCGAGCGCCGGGTGGCCGCGGTCGAGCAGCACGTCGGGGGCGCCGAGCAGCCAGGTCGACTCCGCGCCGTCCGGCTCGGCGAGTCGAGCCCCGGACCACTTGCGGGCCGACGAGAACGGCGCGGCGTCCACCGGCCGCCAGCCGTCCGGCGCCGGGTATGCGTCGATGATGGCCTGCAGGCTCGCGTTCGGCCGCCGGTCGGCCGCGCCGAGCGCGCCGAGCACCGCGGCCACCCGCCCGTCCGTACCGGCCCCGCCACCGTCCGCGGGCGCATCACCGTCGCCGGACGCGTCGTCGGCGTATCGCCCCAGGGGGCGGACCTCGAGGACGTCCATGGCCGGCTCGGTCAGGGTGCCGGTCTTGTCCAGGCAGACGACGCTGACCCTGGCGAGCCCCTCGATCGCGGGCAGCTCCTGGACCAGGCAGTTACGCGACCCGAGGCGCACGACGCCGGCCGCGAACGCCAGTGACGTGAGCAGCACCAGCCCCTCGGGCACCATGCTGACGAGGCCGGCGACCATCCGCCGGATCGCTTCGGCCAGGTCGTTGTCGTCGATCGTGAGCTGGCTGATGACCAGCGCGATCCCGGCCGGGATGATCAGGTAGGTGACGATCCGCAGGATCTTGTTGACGCCGTTGCGCAGCTCGGAGTTCACCAGCGTGAACCGGCTGGCCTCGGCGGCGAGGCGGGCGGCGTAGGCCTCGGTGCCGACCTTCGTCGCGACGAACGCGCCGGTGCCGGCGACGACGAAGCTCCCGGACATCATCGGGTCGCCGGGACGCTTGTGGACCGGGTCGGCCTCGCCGGTGAGCAGCGACTCGTCGACTTCCAGGCCGTCGGCCTCGCCGACCGTGCCGTCGACGACGATCTTGTCACCGAGCCCGACCTCGATCAGGTCGTCGAGGACGATCTCGCCCGGCGCGAGCTCCACGGCCTGACCGTCGCGGCGGACCGTCGGGCGGGCCTCGCCGATGACGGCGAGGCGGTCGAGGGTCCGCTTGGCGCGCAGCTCCTGGATGATACCGATCACCGAGTTCGCCACGATCACCGCGCCGAACAGGCCGTCCTGGATCGGCCCCACGACGCAGATCAGCGCGAAGAGGACGCCAATGATCAGGTTGATCCGGGTGAACACGTTCGCGGTGAGGATCTCGCGGACGGTCCGGCTGGACCTGGTCGGCACGTCGTTGACCTGGCCGGCGGCGACCCGGCTCGCGACCTCGGCGGCGGTCAGCCCGCCCGGGGAGAACACCAGGACGTCGCTCGCGGACCCGCCGTCGCTCCCGGCACCGTCCAGCCCGCCCACCAGGGCCGGCAGGGCGGGCGCGGCCGAGATGCCGTCCGCGTCGTCAGGAGCGGACGCCTCCCGTGGGACGGCCACGCCGCCACCACTGGCGGCCCTGGCGGACGCGCCGTCGGCCGGGGCGGCCGGGGCGGCGGGACCGGCCGGGGTGCTCGCGGGTGCGCCGTCGCCGGCCAGGCCGGGCGTGGCCGGGCCGGCGTCGACCCGCTGCTCCATGCTTCGGTTCCCCTCGCTCAGTCGGACGCGTGGCCGCGGCGCGGCGGAGCGACCGGCACTCTGCGCGTACATCGCCAACCTATGCGAGGAGTTCGACCAGCCGGTGACGGAACCCTGGCCCGCCGGGGTCGGCGTCCGGTGGGGGCCCACGGCCTGCCCGCCAGGCGCGCAATGGAAGGCGGCGGACGGGCAGACGCGCCGGGCGGGACGCGAGGCGCACCGGCGTCCGGCTATGAGGTAGGTCTCACGTGGGCGATTCCACGGACGCGGACTCACGCGCCGCCCACCGCTGGAACGGGCGCCCTTGCCGTCGTGGTTGCCGCGATCCCGGCCCGAACACGGCGCCACGAGCCGTTTGCCGGGTGCCGCTGCCCGCCGAGGCGGCACCATAGGACCATGGCAACCGAAGGGCTGGCCGCGGGCGCGACACCATTGGCCTACCGCGTCAGGCCGTTCACCCGTGCCGCGGCCCTCGGCCCACGCCCGGCGGACGTGCCGGTGATCAGGGACGCGGCGGCCGGAGTGATGGCCCTGCGGGAGGCCATCGCGGCCGCCGTCGGCGTCACGGCCGGCGGCGGCGTCGCCGTGCTGACGGGCGCCGGCATGTCGACCGAGTCCGGGATACCGGACTACCGCGGACCGAGCGGCGCGCTGCGGCGCAACCACGCGCCGATGACCTACCAGCAGTTCACCGGCGACCCGGCGGCCCGCCGGCGGTACTGGGCCCGCAGCCACGCTGGCTGGCGGCACATCGTCGACGCGCGGCCCAACTCCGGGCACACCGCGGTCGCCGCGCTGGAAGGTGCCGACCTGCTCACCGGCATCGTGACGCAGAACGTCGACGGTCTGCACCAGGCCGGCGGCGCGCGCTCGGTCGTCGAGCTGCATGGCAGCCTCGCCCGGGTGCTCTGCTCCGACTGCGGTGACGTCAGCCCACGCGCCGAGCTCGAGGCGCGCCTCGCCGCCGCCAACCCCGACTTCCGCCCCGAGGCGGTCGACGCCGGCGTGTCCGGCGCCGAGGAGCCCGGCCCGCCAGAGGAATGGGACGGCGGGGGCGGCCCGCCCGCGGCGGCCGGGGAGGGCGGCGGCGCGGCCGGCGCGGCGCCGCCGCCGGCCGGCCGGGTCAACCCGGACGGTGACGCCACGCTGGCCGAGGCCGAGATCACCCGGTTCGCCATGGTCGGCTGCGGGCGCTGCGGCGACGGCCGGCTCGAGCCCGACGTCGTCTTCTTCGGCGCGACGGTCCCACGCGACCGGGTGGCGGCCGCGATGGATGTCGTGGAGCGCTCCCGCCTCCTGCTGGTCCTTGGTTCGTCGCTTACCGTGATGTCTGGCTACCGGTTCGTGCTGCGGGCCGGCAAGCTCGGCATCCCGGTCGCCATCGTCAACCAGGGCCCCACCCGCGCCGACGCCCGTGCCGCCCTCCTCGTCGACGCTCCCCTCGGTGACATCCTCCCGGCCCTCGCCCACGAGCTCACCGTCACCTCCTGAGGCCGTCGCCCCACGGGCCGTCGGCGGCGGCCCGTCGACCACGGGCCGCCACGATCACCACCGCCGGTCCGAGCCCCGCCACCGGGCCAGACTCCGGCCACCACGCCAGGCCCCGGCCGCGAGCCGGGCCCCGGCCGCGAACTGGCGGGCGCTGCGAGGATGGGGGCGTGCGGACGAATGGAACGGCGGGGCGGGTGGACGCGCGGTTCCGGGCGGCGACGCTCGACGACGTGCCCGAGCTGCTGACGCTCATCACCTCGGCCTACCGGGGCGAGGCGAGCCGGGCGGGGTGGACGACCGAGGCGGACCTGCTCGGCGGCCAGCGCACCGATGCCCAGGCGATCGTCGAGATCGTGACCAGCGCCGACGGCATGATCCTGGTGGCGCAGGAGGCCGCGGGCGGTGCCGGGGCGGATGACGTCGAAGGCCGCGAGGACGGTGCCCGCGCCGCGGCGACGCCTGGGCGGCGGATCATCGCGTGCTGCCAGCTGGAGCGACACGGCTCGACGGGCTACTTCGGCATGTTCGCGGTTCGACCGACCAGGCAGGGTGGCGGGCTCGGCTCGGCGGTGCTCGCCGAGGCGGAGCGGCGGGCCCGCGAGGCATGGGGCGCCGACCGGATGGAGATGTACGTGATCTCCCAGCGCGCCGAGCTGATCGCCTGGTACGTCCGCCGCGGCTACCGGCCGACCGGCGACATCAGGCCGTTCCCGTACGGCGACGAGCGCTTCGGCCTCCCCCGGCGCGACGACCTCGCCTTCACCGTCCTGTCCAAGCCGCTCGTCGCCTCCCAGCCACGGTCCGCCGCCGGCGAGCCCGCCGCCGGCTGAGCCCGCGGGGCGGCCAGCCGGAGGCCGGCCTACGGTCGGGACGTTATCGGCGGCCAGGGCGGGCATCACCCGTTAGGGGTGACGGGAGTGGCCGAGTTCGCGTTCAACCATCTGGACATCGCGTGTCTGGACATCGCTCCGATGCCCCATGGGGCGAGCCCGACGCTGGTAGCCCGGCTGCGGATCGCCGAGACGACCGGGGCCTCGATCCAGGCGATCGCGCTGCGCTGCCAGATCCGGGTCGAGCCATCAGAGCGTGGCTACCGCGACGACGAGCGGGAGCAGCTCTGCGCCGTGTTCGGCGGCCCGGCCCGATGGTCGCGCTCGATGCGGTCGTTCCCGGTCGCGACGGTGTCGGCCATGGTCGGCCCGTTCGTCGGCAGTACCGGGGCCGAGCTGCACGTGCCGGTGAGCTATGACCTGGAGGTCGCCGCCGGGAAGTACTTCCACTCGCTGCGGGACGGGGTCGTCCCGCTGTCGTTGCTGTTCAGCGGCACCGTGTTCCGCTCGACGCTGTCGGGGCCGTGCGTCGAACCGGTTCCCTGGCACCTCCAGGCGAGCTACCGGCTGCCGGTGGAGGTCTGGGGTCAGCTGATGGACGCCTACTTCCCCGGCGAGGCCTGGATGCGGCTGCGCCGCGACACCGTCGACGCCGTCGCCCGCTACAAGGTGACGAAGGCCATCGCCTCGTGGGACGAAGCGATCCTCGCCCTGCTCGCCACCGCCGAGGTCACGGCGCCGGGATCCGCCGAACAGGTGATCGCCAACCGGACGGACTGGACGGACCGGGCGCCCGGTGGTGCCGGCCTCAGGAGCGCCCGGCCGGCTGCTCGCGAGGCCGCCCGCAACGCCGGCGGACCGTCGGCGACGGACCGTGGGACGGTGCGGTCATGAGCGGGCGGACCGGCGTCGAGACGGCCCGGGCGGTGGCCGATGCCGTGCTCTACGAGGGTTACCAGCCCTTCCCCTACCTCTCGGGCGGGCCGACCCAGGAGGCGCGCGAGGCGTGCGGCCAGGTCGGGGTGCTGGCGCCGCCCGCGTTCGCCGCCGGCGTCGGCGAGCACTCCTCCTGCCACGCTGAGTGCCTGTTCGAACACGAACCTGGCCGCGGTGCCGGCCTGGTCACGGACGTGGACCACCAGGCCGACCTCGGTGTGCTGCGGGTGCGGGTCCGGTTCCGGCGGCTCGTCGACCGGTCGGTGTGGGCGGGCCGCCGCGGCGGGCTCGCCCCGGTGGACGCCGTCCGCGACCCGCACGGCGAGCTGCGCGCCTGGCGGGAGTCCGCGCCGTGCGAGCAGGACGTGCTCGTCCCGCTGACCGACCTGCTCGGCACGCCCGGTGATCCGGACCCCGATCCGGCGCCGCGCACGATCCCGCTGGTGGCCCCGGCCGGCCGCGAGGTCCTGCTCACCGCCACCCCGTTCGCGGCGCCGCCACCCGGTGGCGCGTGGCACCCCGGCGCCGCGTCCCAGTCGTCCTCGGCCGGTGAGGCGCTGGTCGCGAGCGGCCGGGTGGTCCGCGCCTGGCATCGGCTGGACGCCGAGCTGTGCCTGTCCGCCCGCTGGCTCCCGGGCCCGTTCCGGGTGGCGCGCCTGTACGCCGAGCTGCGGAACACCTCACCTTGGTCGCCCGGCCCGACGACGGACGGCCTCGCCGCGCCGGGAGCGACCGAGCGCGCCGCCGCCCGCGACGAGGCACTGCGCCGGTCGCTGCTCGCCGCGCACCTGGTGCTGTACGCGCCCGGCTGGCGGTTCCTCTCCTTGACCGACCCGCCCTGGTGGGCCGTCACCTTCACCGCGTGCTGCCACAACGAGCGCGCCTGGCCGGTCCTGGTCAGCGGTGACGACCACTGCCACGACGACACGGTCCTGGCGGCCCCCGTCGTCCTCACCGACCACCCACGGGCCACTCCCGGCGTCGTCAGGTAAGGCCAAGGGCGGCGGCGAAGACGTTGCCGGTGCCGGATTCGGACTCGTGCTGACGGAGAATGGCGAAGCCGACCTCGTCGAAGTGGCCGGCGAACGCGCCGCCGGGCAGCAGCAGCTCGGCGAACGCGGCGGCGACGACGGCCGGGTCGTTGCCGAACGCGCCACAGCCCCAGGCGCCGAGGACGAGGCGGCGGTAGCCGTGGCGCGCGGCGACCGCGAGGACCTGCCGGCAGCGAGATTGGAAGGTCCGCGGAAGCAGCCACAGCAGGTGYGGCTCGTCGCGGGCGAGGCCCGTCGCGTACGGCGCCGCCGCGGTGAGGATGCCGACGTCCACCGGCTCCGGCAGCAGGCTGAAGTCCTCGTCCCGGAAGACCGGGACCGCCGGCGAGTGCAGCACCCGATCGCTGTAGAGCGACGTGCCCGCGGCGTTGTGCGGCCGGTAGTAGTCGTCGACGCCGACCAGGCAGGCGTACAGCGCCGACAGGCGGCACAGGTACTCCTCCTGCGCCCTGGCGCCGCTGAGGAAGCCGCCGCCAGGCCAGCGCGCCGAGGCGAAGTTCAACGCCGCCACCGGCCCGGGGCTGGCCGCGAGCATCCGGCGGGCGGCCGCGAAGGTGGTCTCCCCGGTCACCTCGAGGCGGGCCGGCCGCGGTGCCTGGCCCGGCGCCGCGGGGGCGGAGGCCCCGGGAGGGACGGTCGCGGGAGGGACGGCGTCGACCGGCTCGGGCCCGTACAGGACGGTGCCCTCGACGGCCCGGCGCACCCGCTCGGAGATGTCGACCCGTCGACCGTCGGGCGCTGTGTATCCGCCGGCGTCGACGATCCTGACCGTCTCCTCCGCGATCTTCCGCAGCCGCTCCTTCATGCGCCCCACCCCCGTCGCCCCGTCGGCCCCGTCCGTCCCTCCGGTCCGCCGACCGGCTGCCAGCCCGCCTGGTCGGTGGCCGTTGTCCGGGCTCGCACGATGAGATACGGATGCCGGAAGCTTAGATCGCCACCGCCGGTCAGGAACCGTGGGAATGACCGACCGACAGGGACGCTTCATAGTTGCACAAGCAACTATCTGGACCGGCTGAACCGGAGGACGGACCGGGAGACCGGGCAGGAAAGGAAGTCACCATGGCCGCTGCGACCGCGACCCGCGAGGCGAGTGTCGACATCCGGCGCGCACAGGACCGGTACGCGACCCGGATGTCGTGGCTGAACTCGAAGCACTCCTTCTCCTTCGGCCACCACTACAGGCCGGACAACACCCACCACGGCCTGCTGCTGGTGAACAACGACGACGTCGTCGACCCGGGCACCGGCTTCGAGACTCACCCACACCGGGACATGGAGATCGTCACCTGGGTGCTGGACGGCGCCCTCGTCCACCAGGACTCGACCGGGCACTCGGGCGTCATCTACCCGGGCCTGGCCCAGCGGATGAGCGCCGGCGCCGGGATCCTGCACTCGGAGAAGAACGACTCCTGGCGCCTGACCGGCGAGGGCGAGCACACCGACCCGGTGCACTTCGTCCAGATGTGGGTCGTCCCGGACACCACCGGGATCGAGCCGGGTTACGAGCAGCTGGAGATCGACGGCGAGCTGCTCGCCGGCGGGCTGGTGCCGGTGGCCTCCGGTATGGAACGGGACAAGGACGCCGCCGCCATCCGGATCAGCAACCGGTACGCCGCGCTGCACGCGGCCCGCCTGGAGCCCGGCCGGTCGGTCACCCTGCCCGACGCGCCGTACCTGCACCTGTTCGTGCCGCGCGGAGCGGTGACCCTGGAGGGCGCGGGGGCGCTGGACACCGGCGACGCGGTCCGCTTCACCGCCTCCGGTGGCCAGGAGATCACCGCCACCGAGCCCAGCGAGATCCTCGTCTGGGAGATGCACGCCACCGTCCGCGGCTGACCCTCCATGGCGGAAGCGTGGTCGATGGTCGACTTCCTACGGTCGACCATCGACCACGATCCATCGGCGGATGGTGGATCCGTGGTCGACTGTGGTGTCCCCGCGGTCGACCATCGACCACGGAAGGACGCGGTGGGGCCGCTGCCGGCGCCAGCGCCCCGGGGACGGGAGCGGGGGCGGGGGCGGGATTCGGCGGGGTCAGAAGTGGACCGCTGCTGGCGCGGGCTCACCCTCGGCGCCGTCGGCGCCCTCGCCGGGGGGGCGACGTGCGGCAGTGTCCGGCCGCCGGGCAGGACCAGGCCGCAGACGGCGGCGACGACGAGGCGGACCCCGCGGCGGGGCCCGCGCCTATGATCAGTACGTGACGGAGCAGGCGACGCGAGCGACGGCCGCCGACCGGCCGCTGCGGCGCGACGCCGAGCGCAACCGGCGACGGATCCTCGAGGGCGCGGCGGCGGCGTTCGCCGAGCAGGGTCTCGACGTCACCACCGACGAGATCGCCCGGCGTGCGGGCGTCGGCATCGGCACGTTCTACCGTCGGTTCCCGACCAAGGAACTGCTCATCGAAGCCCTGTTCGAGGACCGGATCGGCAAGCTGGCCGAGCTCGCCGAGGAGTGCCTGCGCGCCGAGGACCCGTGGCTGGGCCTCGTGTCCTTCCTCGACCAGGCGACCGCGCGCCAGGTCGCCGACCGGGGTCTGAAGGAGCTGGTCTTCAGCACCGCGCATGGCCGGGCCCGCATCGCGGCGGACCGCGACCGCATCGGCCCCCTGTTCATGGCGCTGGTGGAACGGGCGCAGCGGGCCGGCGCGCTGCGCCCCGACGTCGCCGGCACCGACCTCGCCCTGGTCCAGCTCATGCTGACCGCCGTCGCCGACTTCACCCGCGACGTGGCACCCGAGTCGTGGCGCCGTTTCCTCGCCCTCGTGCTCGACGGCCTGCGCACCGACCGCGCGGCCCCGAGCCCGCTGCCGCACCCCGCGCTCGCCCCGGGCGAGATCACGCGGGTCATGCAGTGCGACCGCCCGCACGGCCGCTGACCTTCCACACCCACCGCCCAAGGCCGGCCCGCCACCCGGCCTGCGGCACATTGCGGCCAGGATCTGGCCGCAATCCCGGGCATGCTGGTAGGCATGGCGAGCGACCCACCCGACGACGTCCTCGGCGACGCCTTCGACGAGGCCGAAGCCGAAGCCGAAGCCACGGCGGGCGGGCGCGGCGGGAACGCCGGTGACCGGACCTCGCCGAGCTCGCGGATGCTGCGGCTGCTCGGGCTGCTGCAGACCCACCGGTACTGGACGGGGGTGGAGCTGGCCGACCGGCTCGAGGTGAGCGCCCGGACGCTGCGCCGCGACGTCGACCGGCTGCGCGAGCTGGGCTATCCGGTACTCGCCAGCCGGGGCGTCGCCGGCGGCTACCAGCTGAAGGCCGGGGCCGCGGTGCCGCCGCTGCTGCTCGACGACGAGGAGGCGGTCGCGATCGTCGTCGGGCTGCGGGCCGCCGTGGCCGGTTCGGTGGCGGGGGTCGAGGAGGCCGCCGTGCGTGCGCTGGCCAAGGTGGCGCAGGTGATCCCTCGCAGGCTGCGGCACCGGGCGGACGCGCTCGGCGCCTACACCGTGCCGGTGCCGGTCGGCGGGCCGGCCGTCGACGCCGGGATGCTGACCGCGATCGCGCTGGCGGCACGGGCGGAGGAGCGGTTGCGCTTCGGCTACACCGACCGCGAGGGCGCCGCGACCCACCGCCACGTCGAGCCGCACCGGCTGGTGTCGCTCAGCGGGCGCTGGTACCTGGTCGGCTTCGACGTCGACCGGTCCGGCTGGCGGACGTTCCGGCTCGACCGGATCACCGAGCCGCTGACCACCGGCGGCCGGTTCCGCCCGCGCGAGCTTCCCGGCGGGGACGCGGCGGCGTTCGTCCGTGCCGCGGTCCGGTCCGCTCCGGCGCGCCGCCAGGCCGAGGTGCTGATCTGGGCGCCCGCCGACCAGGTCGCTCGGGTGGTCGGCCGCTGGGCCGCCGTCGAGCCCTGGGACCCCGCGAAGCGGGGCGACGCCACGAGGCCGGCGGGTACATCCGGGAAGACGGGTACCGCCGGGCGGGCCGGTACCGGGAGCGGCGGAGGAGGCGCCGGCGGGGAGCCGGGTGACAGGGGCCCGTGCCGGTTGCGGATGGGCGCCGACGACCCCGCCTGGGCGATGCTGCTGCTCGCCCGGGTCGGCGCGCCGTTCGAGGTGCTCGGCCCGCCGGAACTCGCCGAGCACATCCGCGCCGTCGGCCGCCTCTTCACCACCGCGGCGCCGCCCGGCTGACCGACGCGACGCCGCGCGGCTGGCCGCATCGCCCGCCGGCCGGTCTGCCGGGGCGATCGCGTCCCCGGGACCCAGATCCCGGATCCGGGAACGCCGGGAGAATTCGATGAATTCGCGTGTCCGCATTCACCAGACACAAGCCATCGGGCATTCGGGCATTCGGGCATTCGGGCGCGGAACACGGAACGACTCGTGACCGCGGGATCCGGAGTTCTCTCCCCGCTTCGCCCCGAACGGTTCCCTGTCGTCTCGACGACCTGCGTGGGACGGGCGCTTCGAGCGAGGTTTCCGTAATGTCAGAAGCGCGGAGGGCTCGACCTGCGGGCCTGCCTGGGGAGGGTCCGCACCGGTCTTCCTTTCGGGGGGATTGCATGGTCGGTGTGCCCGGTGTCGCGCCGCTGGACGACGACGATCCGCGGTCTCTGGGGCCGTACACGCTGCTGGGACGGCTCGGTGACGGTGGCATGGGCAGCGTCTACCTGGCCTGGCGAACCGACGGCCCCGCTGCGGGCGGTGAGCGGCGTTCGTCGCGGTGAAGATGGTCCGGGCCGACCTCGCCCGGATCCCCGAGTTCCGGGACCGGTTCCTGCGGGAGGCCCAGGCCGCGCGGCGCGTCGCCCGGTTCTGCACCGCCGAGGTCCTCGACGTCAACACCGCGGGCCGGCCCTACCTCGTCACCGAGTACATCGAGGGGCCGACGCTCGCGGCCGCGGTGCGGGACCGGGGACCCATGCCGGCCGCCGAGCTGGAACGGCTCGGGGTCGCGATCGCCTCGGCGCTGACCGCGATCCACGCCGCCGGCCTGGTCCACCGCGACCTGAAGCCGGCCAACATCCTGCTGTCGCCGTCGGGCGCCCGTGTCATCGACTTCGGCATCGCCCGTGCCTTCGACGCCACGACCGGGCTCACCCAGGGCAGCCTCGGCACCCCCGCCTACATGGCCCCCGAACAGGCACTGGCCTGGACGCCACCCAGGCCGCGGACATTCACGCCTGGGGCGCCGTCCTGCTGTTCGCCGCAACCGGCCGTTCCCCATTCGGGCAGGGTGCGACGCCCGTCGTGCTGCGCCGCGTCGTCGACGACGAACCCGACCTCGGCCGCATTCCCGAGGCGCTGCTGCCCGTCGTTTCCCGAGCACTGTCGAAGAACCCCGCCGAACGTCCCACGGCCGAGGAGCTGCTCCTTTTCCTGCATCACCTGCATGGCGCGGATGGCGCCATCTCACCCGCGCTCACCCGGCCACCCGACCCGCGTGGCGCCGCCACCCCCACGACGACCGGGGACACCGCGCCGTGGACCGGCGCCGCCCCGGGCTCCTACCCGCCAGCCCCGACCGATCCGGCAGGGGTGCCTCTGGTCGACCCGACCGGCGCGCCGTCGGGCGCCAGATGACTCCCATCGGGCAGCCGATCGAGAGCGGCGACAACATCTACTGCGTGACGCTCTCCCCCGACGGCACCGTTCTGGCCACCGCGAGCGCCGGCCACAACCTCGTCCGCCTCTACGACATCACCGACAAGTCGAGGCCGAGGCCCATCGGCCAGGGGCTCACGTTCCGCCTGTTCGTCAGGGCCGTGGCGATCTCTCCCGACGGCAACGTCCTCGCCGTCGGCGGCAACGACCAGACGATCAGCCTCTGGAGGCTGCGCTGACCCCGCCGGACCCGGCGACCGGCGGGCTGGCCCGGCTCCGGGGTGGTCCGGCTCCGGGGTGGTCCGGCTCCGGGGTGGTCCGCGGGATAGCCTGCCCTACGGGGAGATTCGTAACGCGGACCGCGGCGAGCCGGGAAGGCGCCGAGCTCTCGGGTAGGAGTGTGCGTGGTGGGCCTGCCGGACGTGGCGCCGCTCGGCCCGGACGACCCGGGCCAGGTCGGGCCGTACCGGGTGCTCGGCGTGCTCGGCAAGGGCGGCATGGGCACCGTCTACCTGGCCCGTCGCGTCGGCGGCGCCACGCCGGTCCTGAACGGCGCGGCCCACGGCCACGGCCCCAGTCATGGCCACGGCCACGGCGGCGCCGGTCGTGAGGCGGCGCCACTGGTCGCGGTGAAGGTCATCGACGAGGACCTGGCCAGCGTGCCGGCGTTCCGGGAACGGTTCCGCCGCGAGGCGCACGCTGCGCGCAAGGTCGCCCGGTTCTGCACCGCGGAGGTGCTCGACGTCGACGTCTCCGGCCCGCGCCCCTATCTGGTGACGGAGTTCATCGACGGCCCGACGCTCTCCACCGCCATCGTCGGGTGGGGGCCGCTTCCGCCCGCGGACCTGGAGCGGTTCGCCGTGGCGGTCGCCTCGGCGCTGACGGCGATCCACGCGGCCGGGGTCATCCACCGCGACCTCAAGCCGGGCAACATCATGCTCTCCTCGTCCGGGGCTCGGGTCATCGACTTCGGCGTCTGCCGGCCGCTGGAGGACGTCACCGCCATCACCATCGGCAAGCTCGGCACGCCGGTGTTCATGGCGCCCGAGCAGGCCCTCGACCAGCCGGCCACCACCGCCACCGACGTGCACGCCTGGGGTGGCAACGTCATCTACGCCGCCACCKGCCAGCTCCCGTTCGGCGAGCCGGGCATCACCGAGCTGCTGCGCCGGGTCGTGTGCGAGGCGCCCCACCTGGCCGGTTTGCCCGCCGCGCTGCGCCCGGTCGTCGCCCGGGCGATGGCGAAGAACCCGGCCGACCGTCCCACCGCCCGCGAGCTCCTTCTTCGGCTGACCGACGTCACCGCCCCCGACCCGACGGGCGAGGCCACGCTGCGCCTGCCGGCCGGCACCGCGCTCCTCCCGCTTCCCCCGACCCCGGTCCCGACCCCTCCCCCGGCAAGCGCCTACCCCGGGCCGCCGCCCCCCGGCTGGGCGGGTGCCCCGCCGCGCGCACCCCTACCCCCGCCCCGGCCGCCCGAGCCCGGCCCTCGGCCCTGGACCCGGCTGCTGCGCGGCCTCCGGTCGCCCAGGACCTGAGCCTGTCCGCGCCCACGCCGGCCCGCTTCCCGCGCCGGCGATCCACCGCGAGGGGCGTGCGCCTGTCGTAACGGTTACTCGGCCGCGTGTGCCAGCGAAGCGGCATATAAGGTCCGCGAAGAAGATCTCCCAGGCCTGTCGGGAAGACGGACACGGCCAGTCGTTCGGGCCGGAGGATGCCGTGGCCGTGGTGCCGGGGGTGGCGCCGCTCGACGAGACCGACCCGAGAACGGTCGGGCCCTACCGTCTGTTGGGACGGCTCGGTGACGGTGGCATGGGCAGCGTCTACCTCGCCCGCCGCCGGAGCGCCACGGGACCTGGCGCCGTCACCGGACCTGCCGGTGCCACCAGGCCCGCTGGCGACGCCGGGCATGGCCAGGGCCCAGGGCATGGCCAGGAGGCGCCGCTGGTCGCGCTGAAGGTGATCCGACCGGACCTGGCCCGGATTCCCCAGTTCCGCGACCGGTTCCTGCGGGAGGCGCAGGCGGCACGCCGGGTCGCCCAGTTCTGCACGGCCGAGGTCCTCGACGTCAGCACTGAGGGCTCGCGCCCGTACCTGGTCACCGAGTACATCGACGGGCCCACCCTCTGGGAGGCGGTCCGCGAACGCGGCCCGCTGCCGGCCACCGCGCTCGAGCGGCTCGCCGTCGCGGTCGCCTCCGCGCTGACGGCGATCCACGCCGCCGGCGTCGTGCACCGCGACCTCAAACCCGGCAACATCCTGCTCTCGTCATCCGGCGCCCGCGTCATCGACTTCGGCATCGCCCGCGCCCTCGACGCGACCACCATGCTCACCCACGGCAGCATCGGCACCCCCGGCTTCATGGCCCCCGAACAAGCCCTCGGCCGGCCTGTCACCGAGGCCGCCGACATCTACGCCTGGGGCGCGGTCGTGCTCTTCGCCGCCACCGGACGGCCCCCCTTCGGCGAGGGCCCGACCCCGGCCGTGCTGCACCGCGTCGTGACCGAGACGCCCGACTTCGCCGGTCTCCCCAGCGCCCTGCGTTCCACCGTCACGCGCGCGATGGCGAAGAACCCCGCCGAACGTCCCACCGCCGACGAGCTGCTCCTCCTCCTGCACCGCGTCCACACCGCCCCCAGGGCGCCCCGCGGCGCGCCATCGCCGCGGGGGTCCGACGACGCCACCGACCTGGTCAGCCTGGCCACCACCCCACTCCCGCCGCCCCGACGCGGATCGACCACGGCCGGCTGGGCGGCCCCGGCCACCGCCGCCACCACCGGCCGGCCGGCACGGCCGGGGTCCTTCGCCGACGCGCCTGGCGGGGCGCCCGGGAAACGCCGGGCGGGCCGCCGCCGGCTCGCCGTCGCCATCGCCGCGGCCGTCGTTGCCGCCGCGGCCGTGCCCGTGATCATCTTCGCCACCGCCGACCGGGACAAGGGGACGGACGCGGCGACGACGCCCTCCGGATCGGCCACGCTCGGCGCGTCGGCGTCGGCGGCGGCCCCGGCGCGCGTCACCACCGCGCAGACCCTGTCCAAGGTCCCGCCCAGTCCTTTCGCCGGGACGTTCACCGGCTCGGCGTTCAGCGTGGCGTACTCCCCGAACGGCCAGATACTGGCCACGAGCGGCGACGGCGTCGTCCGCTTCTGGGACGCCAGCAAGCCCGACACCCCCACTCTCCTCGGCCAGCCTCTCGACATCCACGAGGACTGGGCATCGCTCCACTTCCTCGACGACCGCACCCTGGCCGTCGAGGGACAGACGGTCCGGTTCTGGAACATCACCAAGATCGATAGCCCGACGCCCGTCGGCAAGCCGGTGCCCGCCGAGAACGCCACTGTCGCCTTCTCGGCTGACGGCCACACCCTGGCCGTCAGCAAGGAGGACGGCACCGTCCAGCTCTGGGACGTCACGTCGCCGGCCGCCGCCAAGGCTCTCGGCAAGCCGATCGGCCGCGCCGACGGCATCGTCGATCTCGCCTTCTCCCGCGACGGCCACCGCCTCGCCGTCGGCGGGGGCGACGGCACGGTCCAGCTCTGGGACATCACCAGCCTGACGAGCCCGACTCCCGTCGGTGACGCCGTCGACGCCAGCGGCGCCTGGCTGGTCGCCTTCTCCCCGAACGGCCGGACGCTGGTGGCCGTCGGCGTCGCGATCCGTTTCTGGGACCTCACCGCCCCGGCCGGACCCACTCCCCTCGGCCAGCCGATCTTCGACGTACCGAGCAACGGCGGGTTCGACATCGCCTTCTCCCCCGACGGCAGCACCCTCGTCAGCGCCGACGGTCTCGAGGGCAACGTCCGCTTCTGGGACGTCACCGACCCCGGGAAGGCCGCGGCGATCGGCTGGCCGCTGACCGGCGCCGCGTCCGGCAACGCCGGCGTGGCGTTCTCCCCCGACGGGCACGCCCTCGCCGTCCTCGTCCAGGCCGGGGACAGCTTCGCCGTCCGCCTCTGGAACCTGCACTGACCGCCGCCGATCGCGGTGCCGGCAGGTCGTGCAGCGGACACGGGTCGTGCTCGGATGGTGGCCTTAGGGCGATATAACCTCCTGCGGAGTTCCTCGCTCCGGCGCGGGTCGTCGGGATGGGGTCCGGGTCGCGTCGTGCGGCGGGGGGATGGGCGTGGCCGTGATGCCGCCGGGTGTGGAGCCACTGGACGAGACGGACCCGACCAGCCTCGGGCCCTACCAACTGCTCGGACGGCTGGGCGACGGCGGCATGGGCAGCGTCTACCTCGCCCGCCGCCAGAACGCCGCCGAGCCCATGCCCACTCGGGATGGCCAGCCGCTGGTCGCGGTGAAGATGATCCGGCCGGATCTGGCCCGGATCCCGCAGTTCCGGGAGAGGTTCCTGCGGGAGGCGCAGGCCGCCCGCCGGGTCGCGCGGTTCTGCACGGCCGAGGTTCTCGACGTCAGCACCGACGGCCGGCTGCCCTACCTGGTCACCGAGTACATCGACGGGCCCACCCTGGGCGAGGCCGTCCACGAGCGCGGCCCACTGGCCGCGACCGCGCTGGCGCGCCTGGCGGTCGCGGTCGCCTCCGCGCTCACCGCGATCCACGCCGCCGGCGTCGTGCACCGCGACCTCAAACCCGGCAACATCCTGCTCTCGTCATCCGGCGCCCGCGTCATCGACTTCGGCATCGCCCGCGCCCTCGACGCGACCACCATGCTCACCCACGGCACCATCGGCACCCCCGGCTTCATGGCCCCCGAACAGGCCCTCGGCCAACCCGCCGCCCCCGCCGCCGACATCTACGCCTGGGGCGCGGTCGTGCTCTTCGCCGCCACCGGACGGCCCCCCTTCGGGGAGGGGCCGACACCGGAGATCCTTCGCCGTGTGGTGAGGCAGACCGCCGATCTTTCCGGTGTCCCCGCCGATCTGCGTCCCCTCGTCGCGCGCGCGATGGCGAAGGATCCCGCGCGGCGGCCCGACGCGGACGAGCTCCTCCTCGCCCTGCACCACCTCCGAGCCGCTCCGAGGCCGGCGCCGACCTCCGGCGAGCGACCCACGGGCACGCCGTCCACCCCGCCGCCGGGCCTGGCGGGAGCTCAGACGAGGACCCGAACCGCCGGCATGTCGCCCGTGGCGGCCGGGCGGGAGGACGATGTGGCCGCCATCCGTCCCGCCATGGCGGCGGGATCGGCCGGGGCGGCGGCGGCGCCCGGGCGGCAGCGGGGTCGCTGGTCGTCGCGCCGCCCGCTGGCCCTCGCGCTCGCCCTGGCCGTCGCGGCGGTCGTGGCCATCACCGCGATCGTTCTCCGCACGTCCGACCGCGAAGGGGCGAGGGGCCCCGCTGCCTCGTCGGCGACCGGGACGCGGGCGGCGACGCCCCGAACGACGACCGCCGACCGGCTCGCCCGTACCCCGCCGCGCCTCGCCGGCTCACCGCTCACCGGTCACACCGGCGCGGTGAACGCCACCGTGTTCTCCCCCGACGGACACACGCTGGCTACCGCGAGCCAGGACGGCACGGTCCGCCTCTGGAACGTCACGAACCCCGCCGCTCCCACCGCGCTGGGCAAGCCGCTGACCGGCCACTCCGGCGGGGTGGAGAACGTGGCCTTCGCACCCGACGGCCGCCTGCTGGCGACCGTGGGCGAGGACCAGACGGTCCGCCTCTGGGACGTCACCCATCCGGCCTCACCCATCCCGCGGGGCTCGTCCCTCACCGGCCACACGGCCATCGTGTTCGGCGTGGCCTTCTCTCCCGACGGCCGCCTGCTCGCCACGGCCGCCAACGACGAGACCGTCCGCCTCTGGGACGTCGCGAACCCGGCGCGCCCCGCGGCCGTCGGCCAGCCCCTGCCCAACGAATCGGTCTACCTGGCGCGCGAAGGGGTCGCGTTCTCCCCCGACGGGCACATGCTCGTCACCGGGAGCCATCGATGGAACATCACCGACCCCGCCCGTCCCACCCGCCTCGACCCGCCTGGCGAGATCCCCGCCTACGACGGCGTGGTCCTCTCCCCCGGCGGGCGGACACTCGCCACCGCGGACAGCATGCCGGGGGTCATCCGGTTCTGGAACATCGCCAACCCCGTGGAGCCGGTTCCGCTCGGCCAACCCCTGTTCATCCTCGGCCCCGCGTACTTCGCCATGGCTTTCGCGCCCGACGGCAGCACGCTCGCCACGACAGGCGGCGAGGACGCCGACGTCCGGTTCTGGAACGTCACCGACCCGGCCCAGGCCAGGGAGATCGAGCAGGCGCGCATCACCCGCCCCGGCGAGTACACCGGGGATGTGGTCACCGCGGTGTTCTCCCCCGACGGCTCCGTCCTCGCCACCGGCGCGGCGGGCGACGTGAACGGCATCGAGCTCTGGACACTGCGATGATCACGCCGCGAGCCGTGGACGAGCGCCCTGACGGCGGACCCGTCGCGATCGGGCCGTACCGGCTGCTCCGACGGCTCGGGACCGGCGGAATGGGCACCGTCTACCTGGCCGACCGCCCCGGGGCCGCGGAAGGTGACCCGAGCCGGCATGTCGCCGTGAAGATCATCCACGCCCACCTGGCCGAGCTGCCCGACTTCCGGCGGCGTTTCGCGCGCGAGACGGCGGCCGCGCGGCGGGTTCCCCGGTTCTGTTCCGCCGAGGTCCTCGACGTGAACATGGACGGCCCCAGCCCGTACCTGGTCATGGAGTACATCGACGGCCCGACGCTGTCCGAGCGGGTCGAGCCGTACGGCCACGCTGAGCCATACGGCCGGGCCGAGCCGCGGCCCCTGCGGGCGGCGGAGCTGGAACGCCTGGCCATCGAGATCGCGGCGGCGCTGGTCGCGATCCACGCCGCCGGTGTCGTCCACCGGGACCTGAGCCCGCGCAACGTCATGCTGTCGGCGAAGGGCACGCGGGTCATCGACTTCGGCATCGCCCGCCCGCCGGACGCCACGACGCTGCTCAGCCAGCGGATCATCGGCACGCCCGCGTACATGGCCCCCGAGCAGGCGCGCAACGAGCGGGTCGGCGAGGCCGGGGACGTCCATGCCTGGGGCGCGGTCCTCGTCTACGCCGCGTCCGGCGAGCCCCCCTTCCTGGCGGCGTCGACTCCCCAGACGCTGCTGCGGATCGAGCGTGACCCGCCCGACCACCTCGACCGCCTGCCTCGCGCGCTGCGCCCGCTCGTCGAGTGGGCCATGGACAAGCACCCCGAGAACAGGCCCACCGCGGCGGAGCTGTTGAGCCTGCTGCTCGCCGGCGGCGCCGGCGCCGACCCCGCGCCCGTCGACCCCGCGCCCGTCGACGTCGCCGACCAAGGGGCCACGGGCGGCGGGTACGGGTGGGCGGGCAGGAGCCTCGACTCCACGGCGGTACTGCCCGGGCCGTGGTGGCGACGTGCGCTCGACCGGGCACGTCCGCCGCGGCACCTGGGAGGCCCTGCCGACGACGCGGCGCGGCGGGGGTGGCTGACGGTCCCGCTCACCGCGCTGGCGGCGGCGGTCGTCACGGCGGCGGTCGCCGTCCCGCTCACCGCGGCGCTCACCACGGGTCTCGGGTCGGGCGGGCGGGAGGACGCCGGGACTCGGCCATCGACCACCGCGACCCCCACCGCCACCGCCCCGGCGCGGCCCCAGTTCCTCGGCCGGCCGCTGACGGCGTTCACCGCCGGCGTCTACGAGGCCGCGTTCTCCCCGGACAGCGGGACGCTCGCCACCGCGAGCGCCGAAGGCACCGTCCGGCTCTGGGATCTCGCCGATCCGAAGCGCCCCACGCCGCTGGGCCAGCCGATCACCCGCCACGAGGACGGCTCGCTGCGTCCCGGGGACGGCGCCGCRCTCGCCGCGGTGTTCTCCCCCGACGGGACGACCCTCGCGGTCGCGGGCGACCATGGCTGGTGCGGCCTGTGGGACGTCACGGACCGGACGCGTCCCGTTCTCCTCACCGACGACCTGTCGGGCGGCCAGCGGGACGCCATCAAGGCGGTCGCCTTCGACCCCGGCCAGAACGTCCTGGCCACGGCCGGCGCCGACGGCACCATCCGCCTCTGGGACCTGAGCGACCGGATGTACCCCGTGCCCGTGCGCACGCTGCGCGGCCCGAAGACCGGCGCGGTGTGGACGCTGGCGTTCTCTCCCGACGGCGCCACCCTCGCGACCGGTGGCGGCGACGGCGCGGTCCGCCTCTGGGACGTCAGCCACCCCCGGGTGTCCAGGCTGCTCGCCGAGACGCCCGTGAGGCACACCGGCGACGTGCGGTCGGTCGTGTTCTCGCCGGACGGCGCGACGGTGGCGAGCGCGGGCTCCGACGGCGACATCCGGCTCTGGGACGTGCGCCGGCCCACCAGCCCGACCGCCCTGGGCGGGCCGGTGCGCGCAGCCGGCGGCACTGGCAGGACGGGCGCGGCCGACCACGACTCCGTCCTCGCCCTGTCCTTCTCCCCCGACGGCGGCACTCTCGCCAGCGGCGACCGCACGGGCACGGTCACCCTCTGGGATGTCACGGACCGGGGCCGGCCGCACTCCCGCGGCCAGCTCATCGGCCACACCGGCGCCGATCCCTGGGTCTACTCGGTCGCCTTCTCGCGCGACGGCGCGACTCTGGCCTCCGCCAGCCACGACCACACCGTCCGCCTGTGGCGCCTGCGCTGACCGCCGCCGGTCGCGGCGCCGGCAGGTCGTCCAGCGGACACGGGTCGTGCCCGGATGGTGGCGTTAGCGCGATATAACCTCCGTGGAGTTCCTCACTTCGGTCGACGTCACTGGGGTGGGGCCGGGTCGCGTCGTGCGGCGGGGGGATGGACGTGGCGGTGATGCCGCCGGGTGTGGCGCCACTGGACGAGATGGACCCGACCAGCCTCGGGCCCTACCAGCTGCTCGGCCGGCTCGGTGACGGCGGCATGGGCAGCGTCTACCTTGCCCGTCGCGCCGACGGGCCCGACGCCCGGCCACTCGTCGCGGTCAAGGTGATCCGGCCCGACCTGGCCCGGATCCCGCAGTTCCGGGAACGGTTCCTGCGGGAGGCCCAGGCAGCCCGCCGGGTCGCGCCGTTCTGCACCGCCGCCGTCCTCGACGTCGCCACCGACGGCGCACGCCCCTACCTGGTGACCGAGTACATCGACGGCCCGACCCTGGGGGTCGCGGTCCGGGAACGCGGGCCTCTGGCCACCGGCGAGCTCGACCGTCTCCTCATCAACATCGCCTCGGCACTGACCGCCATTCACGCCGCCGGCGTCGTCCACCGGGATCTCAAGCCCGGCAACATCCTGCTGTCGTCGTCCGGCGCCCGCGTCATCGACTTCGGCGTCGCCCGCGCGCTGGACAACGCCACCCTGACCCAGGGCTCGATCGGCACTCCCGGATTCATGGCTCCAGAACAGGCCCTCGGCCGTCCCGCCGCGACCCCGGCCGACATCTACGCCTGGGGCGCTGTCACCCTTTTCGCCGCCACCGGCCGCACCCCGTTCGGTAACGGGCCAACCCCGGTGATCCTGCACCGCGTCGTCCATGACACCCCGGACCTCACCGGCATCCCCGGCGCGCTGAGGCCGCTCGTCGCCCAGGCCATGGCCAAGAAACCCGCCGAACGCCCCAGCGCCGAGCAGCTCCTCCTCGCCCTCCACCATCTCCGCGGCGTCCTGGATCCAGACAGCTCCCGCGGCGCCGCACCACATCTCGCCAGCCTCGACACCGCCGAGACGGACGCGGCGTCCACCGGCCCGCTCCCGGTGCCGGCACCGGCCACGCCCCCGCCGACCTGGCCGGCCGGTGAGGCGGCACCGACCGCCCAGCAGGCAGACCACACATCGCCACGCCAGGACCCGGCCATCACCGCCCCGCCGACCCGGCGGCGGTCTGCCCGACGTCGACCGGGCAACGTCCTGATCGCCGCGCTCGCCACCGCGATAGTGGCCGCGGTCGCCATTCCCGCGATCATCCTCACGACAGGCGGCGGGGACGGGACTGGTGGCAGCCCGGGGACATCGCCGACGACGCCGGTGCGGACCGCCACGACGACGACCGCGGGGAGACTCGCCGCCACCGCGCCCAGCCCCTACAGTCGTCCTCTGCTCGGCGACGCCGCGGAGTTCCTGGGCAGCCGGACCGTCGCCGTTCGAGACGTCGCCGCCGCCGGGACCATTCACTTCTACAACGTCACGGACCCCGGAGATCCGGTCACCATCGGCGGGACCACCACGGACAGCTGGGGTTTCGCGTCGTCGTCCGACGGCCATATCCTCGCCGCCGAGGAGATCGGCGCCGCCGCCGACATCGACGTCGCAGACAACCAGGTCCGCCTCTGGAACGTCACGGATCTCGCCCACCCCGTACAGCTGGGCGAGGCCTTCACCGTCGCCCAGATCCAGAACACCGTCCACCTGGCGCTGTCGCCGGACGGCCACATCCTCGCCACGGCCGCGGACACGGTCCAGCTCTGGGACATCACCGAACCCACCAGGCCCTCGCGCATCGGCGGGCCGGTCGTCACCAAGGACGCCTACGGGCCGGTGGCGTTCTCCCCCGACGGCCGAACGCTCGCCACCACCGGAGCCGGCGCCTTCCAGCTCTGGAACGTCACCAACCCCGCGAGTCCCATACCGCTCACCGAACCGGTCGGCGCCGGGCATACCGCGCGGCTCCTGTTCGCCCGCGGCGGCCATCTCCTGGTCGTCCTCGGCGGCGACATCCGTATCTGGGACCTCGCCAAGCCCACCGCCCCCACCCCTGTCGGACCGCCCATCTCCGTCGGTGAGACGGTTGGCACGAATGACATCGCCCTGTCCCCCGATGGCACGACCCTCGCCTTCGCCGGCAGCGCGGACCAGACCGTCCGCTTCTGGGACGTCACCGATCCCGCCAAGCCCCACCCCGTCGGCCAGACACTGCCCACCTCGGGGAACTGGGTGCGGTTCTCACCCGACGGCCGCGTCCTCATCGCCGCCGAAAGCGGCGACAAGCTCCGTCTCTGGAACCTGCACTGACCTCCGCCGCGCGGGCGGGTCGTGCTCAGACCCCCGGCGAGGCGCGGTAGGCGGTGACGGTGCGCAGGTCGGCCTCGATGGCGGCGGCGGCCACGCGCAGCCGAGGCAGCAGCACACCGCGGGCGTGCTCGGGCGGGACCCGGCCGGCGGGCATGGACACGTTCGCCGCGGCGACCACCCGGCCGGCGCGGTCGCGCAGCGGCACGGCCAACGACTGCAGCCCCTCCTCGAGCTCGCCCGTCACCAACGCGTAGCCGTCGCGGGCGGCGTCGGCGACCAGGGCGCGCAGCCGCTCCGGATCGGTGACGGCGCGCGCCGTCGGGCCGGCCGCCGGCAGGCGGGAGAGCCGCTCAGCGAGGGCGGCAGGCGGCTGGTCGGCGAGCAGCACGCGGCCCATCGCCGTCGGGTACGCCGGGAACCGCGTTCCGATGGTGATCGCGACGCTCATGATCCGGCTCGCCGGGACGCGGGCGACATAACGGATCTCGTCCCCGGCCAGCACCGCCACCGACGCCGACTCGCGTACCGCGGCGACGAGCTCGGTCAGGTGCGGCTCGGCCAGGTCGGCGAGCGAGAGGCCGGTGACCGCCGCGTAGCCCAGCTCCAGCACCCGGGGTAGCAGCCGGAAACGGCGCCCGTCGCTGGCGACGTAGCCCAGGTGGCCGAAGGTCAGCAGCGAGCGGCGCACGGTCGCCCGGGGCAGTCCGGTGGCCCGCGCCAGGTCGGCGAGCGTCGGGGCCCGCGAGCCGGCGCCGAACGCGCCGAGCACCGCGAGGCCCCGGGCCATCGACTGCAGGTAGCCGGAACCGAGCTCTGCCTTGGTCTCGCGCAGCAGGTCCGCGTTTGGCCAGGCGTCCGACCCGGCGTTCGGGGCGGCCGCGTCGGCGGCGAGCGCCGCCTCCGCGTCGAGGGCGGCCGCGCGCAGCCGGGGCAGGACGTCGGCGGCGAGCGAGCTCGCGGTGTGCCGGCTGGTATGGCTGACGACACTGAGTGCGGCGATGACGTGGCCGGCGGTGGGCGAGCCGGGCCGGCGGTCGTGGATCGGGGTGGCGACGGCGATCAGCCCGGCCTCGACGAGCTGGTCGTCGACCGCGTGGCCGGCCCGGGCGGCCGCGGCGCTTCGGGCGGCGAAGCCGGTGACGGCGCCCGCCTCGGGTCCGGGGGCCGAGTCCTCTACGTCGCCGGGGCCCGCGATCGGAGTACCGGCCGGGTGGGACGCCGGTGACCACAGCGCGGGGAAGCCGGTGTAGCCGGGGTCGGTGTCGACCCGGGCGCGCCAGGCCGCCCAGCGCGCCGGCGCCCAGTCGGCGGCGAACAGCGCGCCGGGCGCGCACCGCTCGGCCGGCAGCAGGTCGCCGACCCGGAACACCGGCGACATGGCGCGCCGTCGGGTCACCTGCAGGACGAACCGGACGCCATCGCCGTCCGGCACCGCGACCGAGACCGACTCGTCGAACGTGTCCGCCAGGCGCGCCGCGGTCGCGGCGAGCACGTCCGGGATCCGGCACGAGGCGAGGTAGGCGTTGCCGAGGGCCGCGAGCCGCGGCGCGAGGGTGACCGTACGGCC
This sequence comes from Pseudofrankia sp. EUN1h, assembly GCF_001854645.1. NCBI lineage: Bacteria > Bacillati > Actinomycetota > Actinomycetes > Frankiales > Frankiaceae > Pseudofrankia > Pseudofrankia sp. EUN1h. The sequence continues at coordinate 188,025 of NZ_MBLN01000049.1, forward strand.
GTCCTGGCGGACCAGGCCGTCGGCGGCCAGGGTGGCGGCCACCCGGTCGACGGTGGCGCGGGCGAGGCCGGTGGCGCGGGCGACCTCGGCCAGCGGGGCCGGGCGGGGCCCGACGGCCGGGCCGGAGTCGGCGCGGGCCGCGAGCCAGCGCAGCACGGCCAGGCCCCGCTCGAGCGGCCCGACGACGTCGCCACGGTCGGTGGCGGGGTCAGTGCCGCCGGCGGGGGCGTCACGATCGCCCGCGGATGCGGCGGGCGGACGGTTCCCGGTCGGGTACGTCGGCGTCGTGGCGGCCATAGGTCTCCTGATGCTGACACGCATGAGAAGACAACCGAAACTCGGGTCGACTACGAACGATGGTTCGACAGGCGAACCTCGGAGGTCTGGTCGCCGGGCCCCTGCCCGGGTACGGCCAGATCAGGCGAGGCCGACGCGGCAGGACCTCGGGTCTCTCGTGTCCGCGCGAGGCCGGGGGCCGGGTGGGTCAGCCGGAGGTCGCCGCGTCCGCGCCGGCATGGGCGTCGAGGTGGCCGGAGGCGATCAGGGCCAGCAGGAACACGCCGAGGGCGACGCGGTAGATCACGAACGGGGCGAAGCTCTTCGTCGAGATGTACCGCAGGAACCAGGCGATCGCCGAGTAGCCGACGACGAAGGCGATCACGGTGGCGAGGATCGTCGGCCCCCAGGCCACGTCGCCGTCGGAGCCGTCCGCGACCGACTTYAGCTCGAACAACCCGGAGGCGAGCACGGCCGGGATCGCGAGCAGGAACGAGTAGCGGGCCGCCGCTTCCCGGGTGTAGCCGAGGAAAAGGCCACCGCTGACCGTCGCGCCCGAGCGGGACACACCGGGTATCAGCGCGAGCGACTGGGCAAGCCCGTAGAGCACACCGTCCCGGGTGGTCAGGTCCTCGACGGTCTTGCGCCGGCGTGGGAACGCATGCCGGCCCTGCCTGCCCGCCTGCGCGGCGTACCAGTCCGCGGCGCCGAGGACGAGGCCGAGCACGATGAGCGTCGTCGCGATCAGCCGCAGGTCCCGGAACGGGCCCTCGATGGAGTCCTTGAGCGTCACGCCAAGGATGGAGATCGGGATCGACCCGATGATGATCAGCCAGCCCATCCGGGCTTCCTGGGATCCGCGGTACTTGGGGTTCACCAGGGACCGAGCCCAGCTGGAGACGATCTTGGCGATGTCCTTGCGGAAATAGAGGATGACGGCGGTCTCGGTGCCGATCTGGCTGACGGCCGTGAACGCGGCGCCCGGGTCCGGCCAACCCACCAGTGCCGGCAGGATGCGCAGGTGCGCGCTGGACGAGACCGGCAGGAACTCGGTGAGTCCCTGGACCAGGCCGAGGACACCACCCTGGAACCAGTTCACGCGGCCGCCACACGGGAGTGCCGGACGGCGCCCAGGCGGCCGGCCTCGCGGGTGGTCACCCCGCGGGCGGGCAGGGCGGAGGCGTCTCCGGGGGTGCCGACGTGGGTGGCGTCTACGGCAAGGGCGCCACGGCTCTCGGGCTGACCGCCCGGAGGAGTTCCGTACCTGGTCACGAGGCCTGACAGTAGCCGACGTCATCGCGCTGCCGGCAGTCAGCCCATGCCCGCCCACAGCGGGCACACCGGCCGGTCCGCTTTGCCGGCGATGAGTCTTTTTCCGGACCTGTTGGCCCGGCAGAGCTAGTCTGTCCTCGGACAGGACCGCCGGACGAGCCTCCGCCCGCGGGCCGGCCGCGGCCGTCATCGGGATCCGGCCGCCCGGCATCGCGCCTGGCGCCGTCGGCGGCTACCGTCTGAGGCGGGCCTTCAGACGCGGCACCGACTCTCGCCGTCGATGGTCCGTCGATGGTGGGGTCGCGGCCGGTGGTGGATGTCTGACCGATAGGACCTATGACTCTCGGTACGTTCAGGAAACTTGGACTGAACGGAGAGGAAACTCCGGTAGAACAGGCTGCGTGATGTGCGGACTCCACAAGGAACCTCTCCGGGGCGAGCGGTCCACCTTCCCACCCGTCGCCACCCCCAGCCCGCCCATCCGCCCGCGGCTGCTTCTCGTCCCGGCTCCGACGCCACCGGCCCTACCGGCCATCCRCCCGAGCACCGGCCGGTCGACGACCAACCGACGCCTCCGCACGCGGAGATTTCCCCCGTTCGGCACGCCCAACCCGTCCGGCGCGCCCAGCCCGTCCGGGTCCCGGCGCCCCGCGGCCCCGAGCCCGAGCCGGCTCGACCGCGGGCGACGGGTATGACCGCCTCGACCGCACGCCCAGGCGCATCGAACGCTCGGTACCGGGTCGCGCGCGAGACCGTCCTGTCGGTCACGGCGGCCCGTGACGGGCGCACCGAAGAGCTCGCCGTCGAGATCGTCGAGGCCGCGAGGCTGCTGTGGCGGGTCGTCGGTGCCGAGAAGCCGACCGCGACCCCGGCGGCGTTCGAGAAGCTGCGCCCGCGCCACATCCAGGTGCTGCGCCTGCTCGCCGGCCAGCCGGGCATGTCGGTGCGGCATGCCGCCGAGGCACTGTCGATGCGCCCGCACAATCTGAGCACCCTGATCACGGACCTGGTCGGCGCCGGCCTGATCGAGCGGCGCGGTGACCCACACGACCGCCGCGTCGCCCGCCTTTACCTGTCCCAGACGGCCCAGGCCGAGGTGGCGGGCGTCGAGCGAGATCTGCACTCCGCCGTCGTCGAGGTGCTCGCGCGGCTCACCGACGTCGACCAGGGCCGCCTCCGCGCCGCTCTCCCAGCACTGGGGCGCCTCGTCGCCGGTCTTGACGGTCCGACGCCGCCCGCGTCCGCGCGCTGACCCACAAGTCCCCGGCTCGGGTCCCGGCCTTCGGTCGCCGCCGCCCGGCCGAGGACGCCGCTCGCCGTCCGGGCGGGCTCTCGCGGAAAATCCCTTGAGATGACGCGGGCGCCGGGGCATTCTTGTTCCAGGCGCTCGAACGGAGCCCAGAACACCGAACAGCACGGCACAGAACAGAGCAGCGACGCACGGCGGCACGGTACCGAACGGCACGACACAGCACAGCACCCAGCAGCGCGACGCCGAGTGGCGGAGACGACCAGAGGAGGCCAGTGGCATGCGACCGACCTGCGAGCCCCTGCACCCTCAGGCCGATATCTTCCGAGGTCGGCTCTCATATCTGGCCGCGCCGATGTGGCTCACCGCCGCAAGCCCGGGGCTGACGTCCTGACCTGACAGGTCACTGGACTCAGACCGCCCCGGGAATCCACCCGCGAGGCGGTCTTCTCTTTTCCATGGGAATCGCCACCGGCGGATTATCCCCTAGGGATGTAGCTCAAAGGTAGAGCGGCGGTCTCCAAAACCGTTCGTTGGGGGTTCAAGTCCCTCCGTCCCTGCTCGCGCGCCCTTTTCGGGAAGCGCTCGCATGATTGACAACTCCACAGCGGACATGACACGCCAGGGCGCCATCCCTGGCACACCGGTGGCTGCGGGGCATCCTGCCCCACAGCCGCCGAGACGGGACGTGGGGTAGAGGTCGCCCACCTGATTTGGGATCAGGCCCACGTCGGTTCGAATCCGGCCGTCCCGACGACGCCGGCGCGCCCGAGGCCACCATCACGGTGACTCCGGCGCCCGGCGGCACACCCCTCTAGCTCAGAGGACAGAGCACCCGGCCGCGACCCGGGAGGCCACAGGTTCGACTCCTGTGAGGGGTACCAGCGGGGCGACCGGTCCCGCCGCACGCGGTCGTAGCTCAGTGGCAGAGCGAGTGCCTTCCAAGCATCAGACCGGAGTTCGATTCTCCGTGACCGCTCTCGGGAACCCCCGCGGTATGCCTCCGTAGCTCAGTTGGTAGAGCAGTCGCCTCGTAAGCGACAGGTCGGCGGTTCGAGCCCGCCCGGCGGCTCCGGGCCTGGAGGAGACGCGAAGGTACGCTTTTCGCGGCTCCTCCGGGTACTCCCGGTGGCATGGCGTGCCCTTGTAGCACAGTGGCAGTGCGTCCCCCCGGTACGGGGAAGATCGGCGGTTCGAATCCGCCCTTGGGCTCGGTTTCTCGTGTGGGCGTGGTGCAGTTGGCAGCACATCACCTTGCCATGGTGAAGGTCGCCGGTTCAAGCCCGGCCGCCCACTCCAGGGGTCTGTAGCTGAGAGGGATCAGCGCCCGCCTGAAAAGCGGGAGAGGAAGGCTCGGTACCTTCCGGACCCACGCGGTACCCGTGATGGGGTGTCGGCCAATGGCAGGCCGCCGGGCCCTGGACCCGGAAATAGAGGTTCGAGTCCTTTCACCTCAGCTCGCCCGGTCGTCTAGCTCATCAGGTCAGAGCACCCGTCTGATACGCGGGGGGCGCGAGGTTCAAGTCCTCGGGCGACCACTGTGACTGCTTTCCCACGCGCCGCGGCCCGCGGCGCCCCTGCACCCGCTCGCTACCGGCAGGCAGGGTTAAGGGCTAGGTACCAGCCCACGGGCCACCATGCCGCTCTAGCCCAACGGGCAGAGGCACCGCGCCGAGATCGCGGCCAGTGGAGGTTCGACTCCTCCGAGCGGCACTATGCTCCGTTGGAGTAAGAAGGTCAACTCGCCGGACTCTCAATCCGGAGACTGCGGGTTCAAGTCCCGCACGGAGCACTGGGCCGCGCCGCGGCCTTCTGGAAGATGAAGTCACCGTCGGGGTGGCCACCGTCCCGAAAACGGATGGGCGGCGCAGGCCGTTGGGGTTCGAGTCCTCCGTCTTCCGCGACCCGGCCCGCATGGCCCGCGACATGGCGGGCACGGACCGGCATTTGGCACCGCCACCTTGTAGTACCTGCCTACGTAGTACCTGCCCGTGTAGCTCAGTCGGCAGAGCAGCCGCCTCTTAAGCGGCATGGCGAAGGTTCGAGGCCTTCCACGGCTACGGCGGGGTAGAGGAGTTCGGCCGTCCTCACGGGGCTCATAATCCCGGAATCGTGGGTTCGAATCCCACCCCCGCTACCACGGACCGAGAGGTCCGACCGGCAGCGCTGGAAGAGCGCTGGAAGCTCGAGTTTCCACATGCCGGCCGGTCCAGGTCCGGAGCACATGGGGTCTTAGCTCATTAGGAAGAGCGTCTCCCTCGCACGGAGAAGGCACGGGGTTCGAATCCCCGAGGCTCCACTCGGCGCATGGTGACCGATGCCGAAGTGGTCGAGGCACCAGGTTGTGAACCTGGTACGAGAGGGTTCGAGTCCCTTCGGTCACCCCATTTTTGGGGCTGTAGCTCAGCGGTAGAGCGGCGGTTCGGCAGACCGTAGGTCGGGAGTTCGAGTCTCCCCAGTTCCACGATGCTGGTGTCGCCTAGCGGCCAGGGCACCTCCTTGTCAGGGAGGACAGCGGGGGTTCGAGTCCCCTCACCAGCGCGACGCCCGGGTAGCTCAGCAGGGAGAGCGGCTGCCTTACAAGCAGAAGGTCGGGGGTTCGAACCCCTCCCTGGGCACGCGCGCCGGCCACGACGGCCAGGCGCGACCGACCKCGCATAGTTCAACGGAGAGAACGCAGCCCTCCGACGGCTGAGGTTGTAGGTTCGAGTCCTACTGCGCGGACGAGGCCGGGGGGTTTCCACCCCGCGGTCACGTGGGACACATATGTCTCCGCGGGATCTCGCTGGCGCTGGGCACTGGTGAGCCCAACGGCCCGTAAAGCCGCCGCTTGCGCTGTGGGAGTTCAAATCTCTCCGCCAGCACCGAAGACTCGGACCGATGTCGCCGCCGGCGGCGCGCGCCGGGTGCACGCCCACGTAGCCCAACTGGAAGAGGCATCCGGTTCAGAGCCGGAATGTTGGGGGTTCGATTCCCTCCGTGGGTACCAGACGCCGAACGATGGAGGGTTGCCCGAGTCGGTAAGGGACGCGCCCGCTAAGCGCAGGTCGGGTTCTGCCCGCGGAGGTTCGAATCCTCCACCCTCCGCCAGGTCAGTCATGGCCAGCCGAGTCGTGTCCGCTGTGGAGATATCCCGTGCCACGTGTCGTGGGGCCCGCGCGTACGCACGCGGACCCCACGACCGCTGTCCTGGCTACCGAGTTCCCGGTTGCCGGGTCCAACCACCCCTGGCCTCAGAGCTACCCGGTTCGGCTACTGGGTTTCGGCCATCCCGGTTCAGGCGCCCAGCTGCGGGTCGCTCACCGACGGCTTGCCGTCCTCCAGATGCCCCGCGAAGGTACGCACCCACTTCGTGCCCGACACGGACACAGTGACGTCGTACCAGTTACCGAAGTCCTTGGTGTCAATCTTGACCTTGCGGTCCCCGGTGCCGCTCCCGCCCTGCTTGTCGTAGGCGCTGCGCACGTCGACGGTGACGTCCTTCGGCGCGTCGATGGACACCTGCAGGACAGGGGTGTTGGCCAACTGGCGCACTTCGACGTAGACCTTGTCCTTGCCCACGGTGCCCGCGAAGCGGCGGAAGAAGCCGTTGGGGCCGTGGATATGGACGTCATAGTCACCGGCGACCGGCCACGACGCCTTGAGCTTGGCGCCCGAGCCGACGGTGTAGCTGTGCGGCACGCCGACGGGCGCGAGCAGCCGGGCCTGGAAGTGCGCACCGAGGCGGCCGTCGTTCTCGAACTCGACCGCGAGGATGGCAGCGCCCACCTTCGAGGTCTCGTGGACGGAGAGGTCGTACGGCGTCGGCCGGGCCGGCTTCTGCCCCCGCTCCTGCTTCGGCATGGTGCCGGTCGCCGGCACGGCCGGGTTGTAGGTGGGGTGCCGGTCGCGGTCCTTCGGCGCCCACGAGCTGGTGTCGGGGAGCTTCGGCTTGTCAGTCCTGTCCTTCGAGAAGTCGAAGGCGGAGGTCAGGTCGCCACAGATCGCCCGCCGCCACGGGGTGATGTTTGGCTCCTTGACGCCGAAGCGCTTCTCCATGAACTGGATGATCGACGTGTGGTCGAACGTCTCCGAGGCCACCCAGCCGCCGACGCTCCACGGCGAGACGACGTACATCGGGACCCGCGGGCCGAGGCCGTAGTGGCCGTTGCCGAGCGGGCCGCGGTAGACCTCGTTGTCCGTCTTGACGGTGCTCGCGCCGGGAATCAGCTCGCTGTTCGGGTGCGGCGGGACGAGGTGGTCGAAGAAGCCGTCGTTCTCGTCGTAGGTGACGAGCAGGACGGTCTTGCTCCACACGTCGGGGTTGCTGGTCAGCGCGTCGAGGACCTTGGCGATGTACCAGGCGCCGTAGTTCGACGGCCAGTTCGAGTGCTCGCTGAACGCCTCGGGCGCGGTGACGTAGCTGATGCTGGGGAGCTTGTTCGCCTTGACGTCGGCGCGCAGCAGCTCGAAGTAGTCCTGGCCTGCCGCGGCCTTGGTGCCGACGCGCGCCTTCTCGTAGAGCGGGCTGCCAGGCTGGGCGTTGCGGTAGGTGTTGAAGTAGAGCAGCGACGTGTCGCCGTAGTTGCCGATGTAGGGGTCGCTGGTCCAGCCCCAGGAGCCGGCGGCGTCGAGTCCGGTGCCCTCGTCCTGGTAGACCTTCCAGCTGATCTTGGCGGCCTCAAGGCGCTCCGGGTAGGTCTTCCAGTCGTAGCCGAGCTCGTCGTTGTAGAGGACCGGGCCGCCGTCCTTGCCGTCGTTGCCGGTCCAGCCCGTCCACATGTAGTAGCGGTTCGGGTCGGTGTTGCCGACGAACGAGCAGTAGTACGCGTCACAGACGGTGAAGGCGTCCGCGAGCGCGTAGTGGAAGGCCGCGTCCTGGCGCTGCAGGTAAGCCATGGTGGCCGTGCCCTTGGCCGGCACCCACTGGTTGTAGACGCCGTTGTTGAGGGCCTGGTGGCCGTCGGTCCAGCTGTGCGGGAGGCCGGTGAGGAAGGCCGCGCCGAGGTCGGCGGCGTCCGGGTGGAACGGGAGCAGCTCGCCTGTGCCGTTGGGCTGGTTCCAGACCGGCTTGCCTCCGGGCAGGACCACCGGGTGCGGCTCGCCGAAGCCCCGGACGCCGCGCAGCGTGCCGAAGTAGTGATCGAAGGACCGGTTCTCCTGCATCAGGACGACGATGTGCTCGACGTCCTTGATGGTTCCGGTCCGGCGGTTGGCGGGGATCGCGGCGGCGCGCGCGATGCTCTGGTCGAGTGCGACCAGAGCGGCCGTCCCGCCGGCCAGGCTCAGGAACCTGCGGCGATCGATGTCGACCACGGATGCTCCTTGTCGAGGTTTGGGGGCCCCAGACTGGCGCGCCCTCCTCCACAACCGGCATCCGAGAGATGACGAACAAACGAAAAGCTGAGGTGCATCCGCCGCGGACCGGGGTGCGCCAACAGCCCCCCGGTCCGCGCTGGTCCGGACACCGACGACCAGATATCCGCCCGGTCAGGCGGGCGGATTGTCGGCGATGTGGTTGGCGGCGACGTAGCCGAAGGTCATCGCCGGGCCGATCGTGGCCCCCGAGCCGGTATAGCTGTGGCCCATCACAGCGGCGCTGGAGTTGCCCGCGGCATAGAGGCCCGGTATGACCGACCCGTTCGTCCGGAGCACCCGCGCCGACGCGTCGGTCACCATGCCGCCCTTGGTGCCGAGGTCACCTGGAACGATCTTGAATGCGTAGAACGGCGGCAGCCACAGCGCGGCCAGGCAGGAGTTCGGGACCACGCCGGGATCGGTGTAGTAATGATCGTAGGCGCTGTTGCCGCGGCCGAAGTCGGTGTCCTTTCCCCGCAGCGCGAAGCCGTTGAACCGGCTGACCGTGCTCGCCAGCGCGGAGCCAGGGACGCCGATCTTCGCGGCGAGGCCCTGGATCGTCGAGTCCTTGAACACCGCGCCGCTGTTGTACCAGGAGTCCGGGAACGGCAGCAGCGGCGCCACGTCCCTGAACAGGTAGCGGTTCCGGTAGTTCTGGTCGACGATCATCCAAGCCGGGATACACGGCGAGGTCGTGTTGCGTTGGTACATCACGTGGACGACGTCGCTGTACGGCGCCGCCTCGTTGACGAACCGCTGCCCGGCCTGGTTGACGATGATCGAACCTGGCAGCGTGCGCTCGGCCAGGCAGAAGTAGGACTGGTCGGGCAGGGGGATCGCCGGCCCCCACCAGGAGTCGTCCATCAGCGCCAGCGCGGCGCCGATCTCCTCCCCCGCCTCGATGCCGTCACCGGTGTTCTCCCGGGCGCCTACCGTCCAGCTCGTGCCGATCGGCTGTGCCTGGAACTCGGCGCGCATGCCGGCGTTGTGCTCGAAGCCGCCGGCCGCGACGACCACGCCACGCCGTGCCCGGATCGTGGTGTTGGTCCCGTTCAGCGTGGCGACCGCGCCGACCACCCGGCCGCCTTCCACGGCCAGGTCCACGAGCGGGGTGTTCAGCAGCACCGGGACGCTCGCCGCCGCCAGACCCGCCCGCAGGCCGCCGGCCAGCGCCTGGCCCATGGTGAGCGGCACCTGGCCGGCCAGTGACGCGGCGACTCCCCTGGCGGCGRCCTCGGCCGCGACCGCGACCCCACGCGCGTTCACGGCGGCGATGTTGAGCCACTTGTAGTCGGCGCTGTAGATCACCAGGCCGGCCGGCACCGGAATGTACGACGGATTGAGCCGGGCGAGCTCCGCGCCCAGCAGGTTGCCGTCGAACATGGCCGGTTCGAGGGACCGGCCGTTCGGCATCCCGCCGGGCAGCTCCGGATAATAGTCGGAATACCCTTCCATCCAGCGGAAACGCAGCGGGCTGTTGTTGAGGACGAACGTGATCATCGCCGGCCCGTTACTGAGGAAGGCGCTCTGCCGGGCGGCGGGCACATCGCCGCCGACCACCGCCGCCAGATAGGCCGCCGCCTTCGCCGGAGTGTCGGGCACTCCGGCCGCCAGGATCACCTGGTTGTTCGGGATCCAGATCCCTGCTCCTGACCGGGCCGCCGAACCACCGAAGGTCGGCGCCTTCTCGATGACGACTGCACTGAGGCCGCGCTTCGCGGCCCGCAGCGCCGCCGTCATCCCGGCGGCGCCGCAGCCGACGACCACGACGTCGTACTCGGTGGCGGCGAACGCGGGAGTCGCGAGGCCACTGAACAGGCCGGTGCTCAGCAGGCCGCCGGCCAGGGCCGCGCCGCGCAGCGCCGTGCGGCGGCTGAGTCCGGCGTGCTGGGCGGGGCGGGGAGCGTTCTGGGGCGACGGTAAGTCGGGATCCGAAACGGCATCCATCGACTGGTCCCTTCGGCGTCGGCGAAGTCTGCGCCGGTATCTCGGGTGGGCACGGCTTCGCGCGGGTGAGCAGGCAGAGATGACAGCTGCGCACAGGACGTGGGGGGCGAGCGGAACCGCCATGCGGAGAGTGGAAGGATCTTGACTCCCGATCGCGGAAACCAAGCATGCGCTTGCTTGTTTAGGTTGTCAACGCCGGATAGCGTTCGAAGTGTCGCTCACGGCGATCGCCGTTCCCCGCCGACCGGACCATCCCGAGCCGCCTATCTCACCTGAGCGGCCTTGCCGGCCGAGCCTGGCTCGCCCGGGCCCGCGGCCCCTCGACCAACCGCACGACGGCACGACGGCACGACGGCACGACGGCACGACGGCACGACGGCACGACGGCACGACGGCACCGGGATGCTCGGGTCGCGCCGTGCGCGCCGTCTCCTCAGGAGCGCACGAACCCCGCTTTGCCGGAGCCCGCCCGAGTGGCCGGGATGGACGGCTTGGGCAGCTTCCACTCCAGCTGCTCGACCATCCCCAGGATGCGGGTGAGGCGCAGCGAGCAGATCCGCCACTGGCCGTCATCGCATTTCCGGTACTCCTCGTGGTAATGCCCGTAGCCGTCCAGCTCCAGATCCCCCTCCGGGCCGGCGAACTTCACGTAGTCGTACATCGCCCAGATCCCACGCGCCTTCCCGGGACCTACGACCTCGATCTCCGGCATATGGCCGTGGTGAACGGTGACCGCGGCCCCGATCGCCCGCCGGATGAACGCGATGAACTCGTCGCGGCCGTTGAACTCCTCCTCGGGGACGTCACCGAGCCATCCACAGAAGTCATCGGTGAAGACGTCGGCCCACTCCTCCCACTTCTTCTCGTCCACCAGCCTCAGGTAACGAGCCTTGAGCTGCTTGATCTCCTCGATCTCGCCGAGAATAGAAATATCCACGGTTTCTCCCGCTCTAATCGATAGCGATCCCCGTGCGTGGGGTGTCCGTCGACGCCGGGCACGCCCGAGGCGAGCGGCCGAAACGAAGACCGAAGGCAGGCCCCAGCCATTCTCGAACCCGAACCGGGACATGGGGCCGGTGGTGAGGCGACAATGCCGCCATCCGAGGACACCTGGCGCTCTTCGCGCGAACCGATCTCGCTAAAGCTACCCGGCAGCCAACCTAGCCGTTGCCCGAGACACTCGCCAGGCCGGCCGACAAACCATCGAGGATAGGCTCCGGCCGGACGAAACAGACACCACCGCTCCGTCAGAACCTATTAGGCCGGCGTTGCGGTAGGCGCGTTCCACTGATCTCACTATAGAATCGCCGGGGTGCGAGTATTGATAACCGGAGCCACGGGCAAGGTCGGCGGCGCCGTGGCCAGGGCGGCACTTGCGGCTGGTCACGAGGTGCGCGCACTCGTCCGGGATGTCATCCGGGCAGGCGGGGCTCTTCCCCCCGAAGTGGAGCTGGCTCCCGGGGACGTTTCGAACCCGCCCTCGCTGACGGACGCCTGCGCCGGCCGTGAGATCGTGTACAACGCCATGGGCGTACCTGAACAATGGCTGGCCGACCCGTCGCTGTTCGAACGGGTCAATGTCCAGGGATCGGTGAATGTCGCCMGAGCCGCCGCGGCGGCCGGGGTGTCCCGCCTGGTGCACACCAGCACGATCAACGTGTTCGACGCGCCACGGGGTGGCCTCTTCGACGAGACGAACCTCGCCGTCACGGACAAGGGCACGCCCTACCAGGTGTCGAAGCAGCGGGCGGAGCAGGCCGTGCTCGCGGCGTCCGGCGCCGTGGAGGTCGTCTTCGCCAACTCGGCGACGGTGTACGGCCTCGGCCCGACCGGATACGCGTCGATGGAAACCCAGATGTTCCGACCGGTGCTCCGAGGGCTGCTCCCGGCCATCCCACCCGGCGGGTTTGGCGTCGTCTTCACCGAGGGCCTGGCGCAGGGCCACCTGCTCGCCGCCGAACACGGCAGGCCGGGCGAGCGGTACATCTTCTGCGATGAACACGCGACCGTGGCGCGCCTCACCCGGACCGTCGCCGAGGTCAGCGGCCGGGGCCGGGCGCCAAAGGTCACCATCCCGGCGCCGGTGATGACCGTGATGGCCGCGGCGGGTGAGGCGGCCGCACGGATCACCCGCAGGCCGCCGCCGATCGCCCGCTGCCAGCTTCAGTATCTGCTGTGGAATGCCACGCCCGACTCGTCCAAGGCGCAGAAGGAGCTCGGCTGGCTTCCCACCCCGCTGGCGGAGGGAATCCGCCGGACGATCGTCGAGACAGGCCTCTAGCTCGCCCGGCTCGCCCGGTTCATCGCATTCCCGGTTTCCCTGGCGTGGCTACCCGTTCAGGTACGGGTCAGCTCGTCCACTGCCCGACGCGGCGCCACCGGGCCGTCCTGGGACGTTCTCGTCGACGGTGAGCCCCGCCCACCCCACCCGTATTCGGCACGATGCGCGGGGTATGAGCGGGGACGCCCGTGGTAAAGCACGGACGTCACGACGGCGGCAAGGTATTCACAGGTTCCTCGGATCGCCCGTCGAACGGATTTTCCCACCGTTCCTCCAGACCGACCTGAAGCGCGCGCGGTTATCTTCCTCGGCAGGCTATCCGCCTCCCGCGGCGACCACCACCGCAGCCGCGATGACCACCACCGCAGCCCACCCGACGGTTTCAGGGGAATACGGCGAAGAAACGCCAGTCGAGGACGTCGCGCGCGGGAGCCCCCGGGGTCTCGGCATCGGCGCGGACCAGGCAGCGCAGCCGGGCCAGCCCACCGCCGGCCGGGAGCGCGGTGAGCGCGTCGACGGTGACCTCGCCGCGCAGGGTGTCGCCCTCGTGGACCGGCCCGGTGTGGTCACAGCCCTCCCAGCCGGCGACCGTGACCAGGGACGGCAGTGCGCGGGTGACCTGGGCGAACGCGAGGCCGATGGTGTGACCGCCGTAGACGAGGCGACGCCCGCCGGCGGCGGCGCTGTCGTGGTGCACCTGGGCGACGTTCAGGGTGAGCCGGGCCAGCTCCGGGGCGCTGGAGACGACGTCGCCGCCGCCGACGCGCCAGGCCTGCCCGACGGCGAGATCCGCGAACCGCGGGCCGGCGACGAGCCCGGCGAAGCGTTCCAGGTCCCAGCCGTCGACGACCGCGGCGAGCTCCGCCGGGGCCGGCCGGGTGCCGACGGTCTCGGTGTCGTCGCCGTGGCCGGTGGCCCGGTCGGGGTCACGCAGCGGCAGCATCGCGCAGCGCCAGAAGTCGAGCACACCGCGGCCGTGCTGGTCGACGGTCGTGATCCGCAGGACCGCGAGGCCCGTCGGGCGCCTGCCTTGACGTGGCTTGTTCTGCCGCAGCGCCACGACCTCGGTAGTGGTGCGCAGGGTGTCGCCGATCCGCGGCGTGCGCCGGAACACCAGCCCCCGGTAGAACAGGTTGGCCTTGACGTGATGGGTGACCACCGTCGACTGGCCGATGGCGACGTCCCAGACGACGTTCGGCGGGGCGAGCGGGGGCACCGCCGCGACGGTGGCGGTGACGTCCGCGCACAGCGCCGCGTCCAGCGTGAGCGCGAGCCGGCCGCCGACGATCGCCCGGTGCGCGTCGACCAGCCCGCTGGTCAGCGTCACGCCCGGGGCCGAGCGGAACACCTGACCGACCGCGAGCTCGTCGAAGTACGGCCCCTCGGCGACGAGGGAGTCCAGCGCCGCGCCGGTCGTCATCAGCCCTCCCCACCGTTCTTCGCCGCCCCGTCGGTCGCCGCGATGACGCCCCTCTGGGCGAGCCCGCCGATCTCCGCGTCGCTGAGCCCCAGCACCTCGGCGAGCACGGCCGCCGTGTCCGCGCCCAGCCGAGGCGCCTCGCCGGGGGCGCCGTAGGCCCCGTCCCAGCGCATCGGCGAGCGCGCGGTGATCGACGGCACGCCCTGCGAGGGCACCTCGCGCCGCGGCGCGTCGTCCGCCGGCACCAGCACGTGGGCGAGCACCGGGTGCACCCCGCGGGCGTGCGCGGCGACGACGTCCGTCATCCCCCGGTAGCGACCCCACAGCACCCGGGCCGCGTCGAGCTCGTCGGCGACCTGCTTGGAGTCCCGGGCGGCGAACCAGGGCCGCAGCACGGCGGCGATCGTCTCGCGCAGCCGGTAACGCTCGTCCTCCAGCGTCAGGTCGGCGTCCAGGGCCGTCTCCAGCGCGGAGAACACCGCGCCGGTGCCGGTGACGGAGCACAGCGCCGCCCACTGCCCCTCGGTGAGCGCCACGACCATGACCCGCTGGCCGTCGCGGCAGGCGAAGTCGACGCCGAAGCTGCCGTAGACGTGGTTGCCGTGCCGGGGCCGCTCGTGGCCGCTGGCCGCGGCCTCCGACAGCCAGCCCATGTTGGCGACGCCGGCGAGCGCGACGTCCGAGAGGGCCAGCTCGACGTAGGCGCCCTCGCCGGTGCGCGAGCGGGCGTGCAGCGCCGCGAGCACCCCGGTCGACACGGACAGGCCGGTGACGAGGTCCCAGGCGGGCAGCACGTGGTTCACCGGCGCGCCGCCCTCCTCGGTGCCGGTGATGCCGGGCAGGCCTACCTCGGCGTTGACGGTGTAGTCGACGGCCGGCTTGCCGTCCGGGTAGCCCTGGACACGCAGGTGGATCAGGTCCGGCCGGCGGGCGGTGAGGATGTCGCTCGCCATCCAGCGGCGGCCGACGACGTTGTCGATGAGGATGCCCCGGTCCGGCCCCGGCGCGGTGATCAGCGCGGTCACGAGCTCGCGGCCCTCGGCCGAGCGCATGTCCAGCGCGACAGAGCGTTTGCCCTTGTTGAGCGAGTGCCAGTAGTAGCTCTCCCCCGTCGGCGCCACCGGCCAGCGCCGGTAGTCGCTGCCGCCGCCGACGGGGTCGAGGCGGATGACGTCGGCGCCGAGCTGGGCGAGCGTCATCCCGCCGGTCGGCCCGGCGACGAAACTCGCGCACTCGATGACGTGCAGCCCCRCCAGCGGGCGGGCGCCCGCCGCCGCGATCACGCCGCCCGCCGAGGCCGGGCGGCGGCGCGGGAGGTCACCGCGGCGGCGATGGTCGGCGCGGTGACCGCCGCGGCGGTCACGACGGCTGTGACAGCGGCGGCGACTGCTGCTGGGCGGTCAGGTCTGGCGACGGCGGGCACGTCGGGCTCCTCAGCTCACGGAGGCGCCGTCCACCCCTGGCGATGACGGAACCGCTGGTGAACGGCCGGCGGGACGAATCGTATGTGCCCGTTCTGGCCACATGCCGCCACGGCGGCCGGTTGCCTCCCCCGACCCGCCCGACCCGCCCGACCCGCCGCCGTGGCTGGGGCGCGGCCGGTCGGGAACGGTTGTGCTGTGCCTGTTGACCACCCGTGGGTGACCGGCCGAGCGCGGGCCGGCTGCCGACGGGCATGTCGATCGCCCCGGCGTCGGGTGCGACAGGAGGACGGTTCATCCTGAGACGCGTGGACGACGACATTCGCGAACTGATCAAGGCCCCGCCGGCCTATTTGTTCGGATGGCCCGTCCCGCTCATCGACGAGATCGGCAACCTGTCACGCGCTGCCTACGACGGCCAGATCGACCTCGACGAGTGGCGCCGGCGCGACCGCGACCTGCGCTCCTCGATGCCGCCGCTGGCGAGCCCCGGCATGGTCACCGCCATGCACCGGCGGGTGACGGAGGCCTGGCGGGAGGCCCGGCGCGGCTCGTCGGACACGGCTGACGCCGAGACGCTGCTGACGATGATGGGCCGGCTGCGCTATCTGACCGAGACGGCGCCGACCGACGCCGAGCTGTTCCACGAGCTCGCCGGGCTCACCCGCCAGCTGCGCGAGTTCAGCCCGCACGACAACCTCAACCGCTCGCTCGGCCGGCGCGCCGAGCTGATCCGCGGCTGGCTCACCGCCTCCCCCGAGTACGACCTCGTGAGCGGGCTGGAGTGGTCGGTCGTCGGGCGCCACCGCTGGGTGAGCACCTCGCTCGGCGCGGTGCCGACCTACGTCGACGAGGCCCGCAGGCTCGCGCTGACCGACCCGGCGAACGCGGAGAAGGTAGCGGCGAGCGCCGCCATCCGCGGCCACGACGGCGTGGCGCCCGAGATCGCGGCGGCGGAGATCCGCCAGGTGATGCTGTACTCGTCGTTCGCCGTCCTGCTGGAGGAGACCTGGCGGCGCGAGGGCTACGAGGACCTCGGCGACGGCCTGGCGGAGCTGTGGAACCGGCCCGCCACCCGGAGGCTGCTGATGACGGTCACCGCCGACGGCTGGCCCAGGGGGCTCGCCACGTACGACCCCGGCCTGCCCAGCATCGCGACCAGCCCGACCGGCCGCACCGTGCGTGCGCCGTCGGCCACGCCGATCTTCCACGCCACCGAAAGCGACTTCTCCGCCTCCCCCGGGACCAGCTGAGCGCGCGCTGGCTGAGCGCGCTGGCCAGCCTGGTTCTAGGCGGGCTGGCCGGCACCGCCCCAGCCGTGCTGCTCGCACAGGGTGCGCCGGTCCGTCAGGCCCTGTGGGGTGCTGATGTCGCTGGTCATGGCGAGCCAGGCGTTGCGGAAGTCCACCGGCATCGCCTTCTTGGCCTCCACGCTGGCGGCGAACACCGCGTAGGCGAGGTTGATGTCGCCGACCTGCTTGCCGCCGTTGTTGAGCTCGCGGGCGTAGTCGAGCCAGAAGCAGGCGGCCTGGGCGTAGGCGTCGAGGCTCCGGTCAAGCGGCGCGTCGCCGTCGGCCGCCAGCTCGGCGGTGTGGTTGGGGCAGTAGTTCGGTACCGCGGCCCTGGCGAGGGTCACCGCGTCACCGACGGTCAGCTTGTCGTCGGAGACCTGCGCCGACGTGGTGGCCGCTCCGCGCAGCGTCATCCCGGCGTCGAACAGGGTGCAGGTCCAGGTCGCCTGGTCGATCTTCCACTGCTCGTCGGCGTTCAGGTCGGGCAGCGTCTGGGTGAGCTGCGCCAGGTAGGCCTTGTCACCAGGCGGCAGCGCGGCGCTCGCCGAGGGCCGCGGCGTCGCCGTGCCCCCCGCGCCGGTCGGTGTCGCCGGCGGCGCCGGRCTCGCGGTCAGCCCCGCGGGGATGTCGTCCTTCAGGCTCGGCGAGCAGCCGGCGACCGCCAGCGCCAGCATGCCGACGAGCACCCCGGTGGCGGTCCGCGCCACCAGCCCCAACGGCCGCATCGCCGTCCTTCCTGCAGCGCTCCGACGGACAGGACGGCCGCGGCCGGAAAGCTGAGGCCGCGCGGGCACCGGGCCGGGGAACGAATCGGGCATTGAACGCCACCCATCATGGACCCGACCGATCCTCGTCGCCGACCGGTGTCGGCTGAAGGACGCCACGGTTTCGCGGCTTCACCTGCCAGGCGGCCCTGGCCATGGTCGACTCGTCGGCGTCGTCACCCTGGGTGAGGATGCCGACGTGGACAGACACAACGGATCATCGTCCCGCCGACCCCGACGCGGGCCGGCGACCCGTGCGACGACCGCCGCCGCGGGCGTCGCGACCTGCGTGCTCGCGGCCGCGCTGGTGTCCGGATGTGGCGACAGCCAGCCGGGCGCCTCCGCCCAGACATTCGAGACGGGCGGTCCCGGCGTCTCGACGAGCCTGCTCCCCGGTGAGACGGGGACGGCCTCGCCCAGCGACACCGCCTCACCCACCGGCACGGGCTCTCCCTCCGGCACGGCAAGCCCCTCCGGCACAGCGAGCCCCTCCGGCACGGCGAGCCCGGGTGCCGGCGCGCTGACCGCCTCCAACGCGCCGTTCACCCTGCCCACCGCGGTCACCGAGGCCAGCGCCGTCGCGGACAACGGCAAGGTGCTGGTGATGGGCGGCAAGGACACCAACGGCAAGGCCGCCAACCAGGTGACCGCCATCGACCCGAGCGCGGGCACGGCGACCTCCGCCGGCACGCTGTCCAAGCCGGTGACGAACGCGGGCGCCGCGGTCGTGAACGGAACGCCGACCGTCTTCGGCGGCAACACCAGCGGTTCGGGGGCCGGCGGCGTCACCGACGTCGTCCAGACGTTCTCGAACGGCACCAGCCAGGAGGTCGGCAAGCTGCCGGCGCCACGGGAGAACCACGGCGTCGCGACGGCCAACGGCAAGACCTACCTGGTCGGCGGCGACGACGGCAGCAAGATCCAGAGCGACGTGCTGGCCACCAGCGACGGCAAGACGTTCCAGAACGTCGGCAAACTGGAGACCCCGGTGCGCAACGCGGCCGTCGCGACCACCGGCTCAGGCTCCAGCCAGAAGGTCACCGTCTTCGGCGGCGAGTCGGACAACGGCACGACGGACGCGATCCAGCAGTTCGACCCGGCGACCGGCAAGACCACGACCGTCGGCAAGCTGCCCCAGGATCTCAAGGGCGCCTCGGCCTTCACCGTCAACGGCACCACCTACCTGGCGGGCGGCCAGGCGAACGGTC
This sequence comes from Pseudofrankia sp. EUN1h, assembly GCF_001854645.1. NCBI lineage: Bacteria > Bacillati > Actinomycetota > Actinomycetes > Frankiales > Frankiaceae > Pseudofrankia > Pseudofrankia sp. EUN1h. The sequence goes on from NZ_MBLN01000049.1 coordinate 206,492, forward strand.
AGGCCTCTCCGAAGATCTACAAGTTCGACCCGAGCGACAACTCGGTCACCGACGCCGGCGACCTGCCGGACGGCGTCCAGAACGCGGCGGCCGCGGCCACGGACAACAAGGCCTACCTCGCTGGCGGCGAGGTCAAGGGCAAGGTCGCCAACTCGGTCACCCAGCTCATGCCGAAGTGACCCGGCCGCGCCGGCGGCCGGCCGGCGCGGCTCCTCCCCGGCCGGCTCCCGCCGGCGCCGCCGACCCCCTCCCGCATCGGGAGGGGGCCTTCCCAGAAGCCGGCCGTCGGGACACGGCAGATGCGACTGTCGCATGCGCGAAAAGCCACGAATCCATCCTTCTCGCCACAGAAAATTACCGAATGCTTCGCCATGTAAGCACAAGGTAGCGAACGTCGGCGCGGACCGATCCGCCTCGGGCTCAGGGACTGTCAAAAAAGTGGCAGTTGGTGCCATCTGCCATTTCCTGTCATACGATCTCCTCAGACAAGGTGGCAGCCGTCCATCGGCGGCCACTGTCCAGGGGAGGACGCATGGCGACGGGTACGTCGAAAGGCACCGCTGCGCGTCGCCTGCTCGCCGGCCTGACCGCGCCGACCGCGGGCACCCCGGTGATCCGCCCGGTCGGGCGACACGGCGCCGCGGCACCCGCCGAGCGGGGGCAGCCCGCTGGCGGCGCGGCACTCCCCGGCGAGCCGGGGGGTGCCGGCGAGGCCGGGGACCTGGACGAGGCGGTACCGGGCGGGCTGCGGGAGCTCAAGAAGCAGCGCACCCGGCGCACGATCGTCGACACCGCGCACGCGCTGTTCGCCCAGTACGGCTACGACGCGACCACGATCGACGCGATCGCGGTCAGCGCCGAGGTCTCGGTGCGCACCTTCTTCCGGTACTTCGCCAACAAGGAGGAGGTCGCGCTCGCCCCGCTCGACGAGGTCGGCGAGCTGGCGCTCGCGGCGCTCGAGCGCCGCCCGGCCCACGAGCGGCCGCTGGCGGCGCTGCGCGCCGCCTCGCTGGACGCCTGGGCCGCGATGGGCCCGCGGCCGGCGGCGTTCCGTGGCTACGTCGAGCACCTGCTGATCGCCGACAGCGCGCCCGCGGTGAGCGCCGCGATGCTGCAGCGGATGATGCGCCTCGGCGACCGCCTCGCCGCCGCGATCACCCCCCGCTTCCCGCCACCGACCGGCCCCGCGCCGGGCCGTGGCGCCGACCTGCGCCCCACGCTGACCGCCGCGGCGTTCCTCGCCGCCGTGCAGGTCGGCGTGCGCTCCTGGTTCACCCAGGGCGGCCAGGACCTCGACGAGATGCTCGCGATGGTCGAGTACTGCATCGACCAGCTCGTCCCCGCCGACCAGGCCCATCCCACCTCCGAACGGCCGGAACCGGTGCGCCCGGCCCCGGCCGGCGCCGCCCGCTGCCCGACGCCGGTGCCGACCGCCGCCCAGCCGACCGGCCCACCGGCCGGCGCGCGCGCCGGCCGACCGCCGCGCGGCAATCCCGCCGAAGGCTAGGCGCAGCCCAGCCGCCGCGGTCCCGCACCATCGCCCTGCCCCTGCGCTCCCGGGGCCTCACAGCATGCCCGACCGCCCGACCGGCGATCGGGTAGCGGCCAGCGCGGCCGAACTCTGCCCGCCGCCGTCCCTTATTCCCGTTATGTCACGTAACCGCCAGTCGCGTGGGCCATGCCACGCACACGCGGAGAAAGGGCATTCTCGTGACCACCACTGACGAGACGACGCTCGCCGCCGGGTCGCCGACCACCACGTTCGCCCCCGCGCCGACCACCGCGTTCGCMCCGGCACCGCGTGGCGCCGCCGACGACGATCTCGGCCCCGGCCTGACCGCGACCGACGTCTCGACGGACCCGAGGGCCATCTCGGCCGCCACCGCCGTGCCCCGCGCCCGGACCGCGCCCGCCCGCGCCCGCCGGCCTGCCAACGGCGCGGCCAGCGCCCCGCCCGCCCCGCCCGCCGAGATCGAGGCCGCCCTCGCGGCCGTCCCGGCCCCCGTCGTGGCGACGTCCAAGGTCGTGACCGTCGCCGCGCCGGCCTCGGCCGCCCTGGTCGTGCCGACCATCGCCCCGCCCGACGCCGAGGGCCACGGTGACGTCCTCGACGACATGCTGGACCGCGCCGTGACGCACCTGCGCTCGCTGCAGGACGACGCCGGCTGGTGGAAGGGCGACCTGGAGAGCAACACCTCGATCGACGCCGAGGACCTGATGCTGCGCAAGTGGCTCGGCGTCTGGAACCAGGAGCAGGCCGAGCTCACCGCCAGGTTCATCCGGTCGCGGCAGATCGCCGACGGCTCCTGGCCCATCTACCACGGCGGGCCGGGCGACCTCGCGCCGACGGTGGAGTCCTACGTCGCGCTGCGCCTCGTCGGCGACAGCCCGGACGCGCCGCACATGCGCGCCGCCGCCGCGTGGACGCGCGCCCACGGCGGCGTGCCGGCGTCCCGGATCTTCACCCGCATCTGGCTGGCGCTGTTCGGCTGGTGGCGCTGGGAGGACCTGCCGGTACTGCCGCCGGAGCTGATGCTGCTGCCGGCGAAGGTGCCGCTGTCGATCTACAAGTTCGCCTCGTGGGGCCGGCAGACGATCGTCGCGATCACCGTGCTCATGGCCCACCGGCCGACGGGGATCCCGCCGTTCCCGATCGACGAGCTCTTCCCGGCTCCGGCACCGGCCGCGAAGTCCCGTCGGCGCGCCCGCGCCGCGGGTGCCTGGGTGGACACGACCATCGACGGCCTCTTCCACGTCGGTGACGCCGACCTGGACGGCGACGGCTCCCCGGCGGCCCAGCCGTCGGCGGTCGGCGCCCCGTCGGTGCCGGTCGACGCGCCGAAGCGCCGCCGCGGCCAGGACGCCGCGCCGGAGCCGCCGGACGTGGCCGGCCGGGCCAAGGACGGGGGCGGCCCCGGCATTCCGCTGCCCGACGGCCGCCTGCGCAGGGTCGGCGCCCGCGCCGCCCGTGGGATCAAGTCCGCCGCGTTCGAGCACCTTCCCTGGACCTGGATGTTCCACCGGATCGACAAGGCGCTGCACGTCTACCACCGGCACCCGGTCAGGCCGCTGCGCGCGCTCGCCCTCGGCATCGCCGAGCGGTGGATCGTGATCCGTCAGGAGGCCGACGGCTGCTTCGGCGGGATCCAGCCGCCGACCGCCTACTCGATCATCGCACTGCGCGTGCTCGGCTACCCCATGGACCATCCGGTCCTCACCGCCGCGCTGCGCTCGCTCGACGACTACAGCGTCATCCGCTCGGACGGCTCGCGGATGCAGGAGTCCTGCCAGTCGCCGGTCTGGGACACCTGCCTGGCGACGATCGCTCTGGCGGACGCCGGCCTCGCCACGAACGACCCGGCGCTGGTCCGCGCCGCCGACTGGCTGGTTGGCCAGGAGGTCACCGCCCGGCGCGGCGACTGGTCTGTTCCCATCCCCGACGTGCCGGTCGGCGGCTGGGCCTTCGAGTTCGAGAACGACACCTACCCGGACGTCGACGACTCCGCCGAGGTGATGCTGGCGCTGATGCGGGTCGCCCACCCGCGGCCGGAGAAGGTCATGGCCGCGACCTACCGGGGTCTGCAGTGGGTGTTCGGCATGCAGTGCGCCGACGGCGGCTGGGGCGCGTTCGACGTCGACAACGCCGGCCACCTCGTCTACAAGATCCCGTTCGCTGACTTCGGCATGCTCACCGACCCGCCGTCGGCGGACGTGACCGCCCACGTCGTCGAGCTGCTCGGCGAGCTGGGCCTGGGCGACGACCCCCGCACGAAGCGCGGGGTCGAGTGGCTCCTGCACTCCCAGGAGCCCGACGGCTCCTGGTACGGCCGCTGGGGCGTCAACCACATCTACGGCACCGGCGGCGTCGTCCCGGCGCTGCGCGCCGTGGGCCTGCCCGCCTCGCACCCGGCGATCCAGCGCGCCGCCGACTGGCTGGTCTCCCGGCAGAACCCCGACGGCGGCTGGGGCGAGGACTGCTACTCGTACAACGACATGTCGACGGCCGGCATGGGCGTCTCCACGGCGTCGCAGACGGCGTGGGCGCTGCTCGCCCTGATCGCCGCCGACCGGGTCGGCGACGGCGCGAAGGGCGAGGCCGCCGCCCGCGGCGTCGCGTGGCTCGCCGCCACCCAGACCGACGAGGGCAGCTGGGACGAGGACCACTACACCGGCACCGGATTCGCCGGCTACTTCTACATCAACTACAACCTGTACCGGCTGGTCTGGCCGGTCATGGCCCTCGGCCGCTACCGCCGGGCTCTCGCGGGCGACGCCCACTGAGCCCTGGTTCCCCGACGCACGGTTCACGGGCCCGCCGGCAACCGGCGGGCCCGCACCCGTCGATCCGTGGCTGAAGTAGTGAGGGAACCCCTCACGGGGCCTCGTTCACGCGAGCCTTGCTCACGGCGGCGCGGGCCATACGGGCGTACTCCTGCTCGACGACCTGGCGGGTGAGGGCCTCGTCGGAGACGTCGACGGCCTCCGGGCCGGCCGCGACGAGGTCGCTGCGGCGGGCGTAGGCGTCGAAGTCGGATCTCTTCGCGGCCAGGATCTGCACGAGACGCTGGTCGACGCTGTCGACGGTCAGCAGCCGGTGCACCCGCACGGTGCGGACCTGGCCCATGCGGTGCAGCCGGGCGACCGCCTGCTCCTCCAACGTCGGCTTGACCTGCGGTTCGCACAGGACGACCACCGAAGCCGCCTGCATGTTCAGCCCGGTGCCGCCGGCGACTATCTGGCTGAGCAGCACCGCCGGGGCGGGGCAGCGGCCGAACGCGTCCACCAGGCGTTGGCGGTCGTCGGGTGCCATCGCGCCCTTGATCGTGCCGAACACCTGACCGCAGTCGTCCTCGGCGCGCAGCCGCCGCTCGGCGAGGTCGAGGACGTCGTGGAAGAAAGAAAAAACGACCACCCGCTGCCCGTTGCCCGCCGCCTCCCGCGCGATCTCGACCAGCCGGCCGAGCTTGCGTGAGCGTTCCGGGTCGGCGGTGAACGCGACCCGGCGCATCGCCATGAACTGTCGGGACAGCACCGCGTCGCGGTACGCGGCCCGCTCGGCGGGCGAGTGCAGCTCCTCCCACTCGTCGGTCCAGACCCGCTCCGGCAGCTCGGACAGCACGTCGGCCGTGTTGCGCCGCAGGTAGGCGGGGGCGACCCGTTCCCGAAACTGGCGCGGGGACAGGGCCGCCGCGACGCCCGGCCAGCTCCCGGGCACGGCCACGGGCGCGGGATCGCCGGACCGCGGCCGTGGCGGGTCGAGCAGGCCGGGCTGCAGGTACCCGACCAGCGTCTGGAACTCGTCGAGGCGGTTCTCCATCGGCGTGCCCGTCAGGAACAGCACCCGGTCGACGAGCTCCGGCCGTTCGATGAGCGCCCGCAGCGCGTCCGCCCGCCTCGTGTCCGAGTTCTTCACATAGTGGGCCTCGTCGGCGACCAGCATCGCGATCCGCGGTCCGCGGGACCTGCCGGCCAGGGCAGCGGGGAGATCCAGCGAGGCCAGGGTGTCGAAGGTGGTGACGCCGACACCGCCCTGCGCCGTCCAGCGGGGCAGGGCCGTGGCGCGGTCCGCGCCGTGCAGCCGGTGCACCGTCAGCTTGCCGCGGTCGGTGATCTCGCGCATCCAGTTGACCAGCACCGAGGCGGGGCAGACGACCAGGAAGTGGGACTCGCCCTGCGCCCGCAGGTGCGCGATCGCGGCGATCGCCTGGATCGTCTTGCCCAGGCCCATCTCGTCGCCGAGGATCACCCGGCGCTGCACGAGTGCGAACTTCGCGCCGAACGCCTGGTAGCCGCGCAGCGACACCGTCCGGAGGGTGCCGTCGAGGGGCTGGTTGCGGACGCGGTCGACGATCTCGGTCGGCAGATGCCCGGTGGCGGAGCTGAGATCGCCGCGGTTGCCGACGATCTCCCCCAGCAGCCCGTAGTACTGGACCGCCTGCCGTTCGAAGTCGGTCCAGACGCCGGCCGCGCCGGGAGGGCGGTCGAGAAGCGCGACCGCGCTCGCGAGCTCGCGCGCCAGGCCCTGGCCGCCCTGGTCCGCGGCGTCCACGAGGATCTGGCTCACCTCGTCGAGCCCCCGCTGCGCCGCCGCCCGGCTCTGTGCGCCGGCGAAGAACATCCGGGTCCGGCTCCTGGCCGGCCTCGCGTCGGACAGCGCCCCGGGCAGGCTCCGCGCGACGGCGACCGTCCGCGCCCGGACGGGGCCGACAGCGTCCGCGAGCAGCACGGCGCGCCGAAGCCAGGTGAGCAGGTCGGTCGACCGGGCGTCCGCCGGATCCAGCTCGATCCGGATGCCGCGGCTGTCCTCCGCGGCCTCGGCGAGCGCCCCTGCCGCGGCGATCGCCGCCGTCGCGGTGCGCAGGCCGACGCCCGGCAGCCTGGACAGATCCGCCGGCGTGCGGTCGACGATGTCCCCGACGGTGCGGTACCCGGCCGTCTCCAGCGGTCGCAGCTGCAGCCGCTCCGGTGCCGTGTCCTTGAGTCGCGCGAGGTCCATCCGCCCGAGGTCGCGACGAACCACCCGCGCGCGCAGGTCCCGGAAATGTCGCCAGACCGCTGTCCGGGTCTCCCGCTCTCCGGCGAGCACCCGCTCGACGAGCGCGCGCAGGGCCTCGGCCTCGTCGAGCAGGTGACGGGCCTCGGAGGTGCCGGCCCGCGTCCGCGCCATGTCCGGTGTTGGGAGCTGCGACGCGGGGAGCTCGGGCACCCGCCCCGCCGCCGGCCTCGAGGCTGCCCGCGGAGTCGGGGATGCCGGTCTGGTCCGCGGAGCCGGCGACGCAGGCCGAGTCCGCTGTGCCGGCGGAGTCGGTGCGAACGTTCCCGCCCCGGGCCGCTGGTCCGGCACCGGCCGGTCGCCGGTGGGAGCCGGTGGCGCCTGTCCACGCGACGGCGCGCGTCGCCACGGCGGCCGAAAGGCCACTGTCACCCCTTCCCGGCGACACGCCGAACCGGGCAGGCCGCCCGGCGGGCACAGGCCCAGCATCGGTGTATCACGCCCACGACGGCCCGCTGGCCGGCCGGCGCCCGGACGTTGGCGCCGCCTCTGTCTGGGTTTGCCCGGTGACGCGGCATCAACACGGCAGATTGATCGCTGCCCACGTGTTGTCGCGGTCACGGATTCGGCGAAACCACGACCACCACGACACGCTCGCGACGATCACGAGCGATCGTCGACGGCGCCGACTTCCGCGGCCGCGGGCCAACCTCCGCGGCTACGGCATCAGCCGACCGGGGTCTGCGTGCCCAGGACGGTGAGGAGGGCGCCGAGATCATCGGCCGCCTCGCCCGGCTCGGCCCCGCCGGCCCCACCGGCGGCTACTTCTCCCCCGCCGGCCCGGTCCCCTGGTAGCGCCGGGCCCCGCGGCGGGCGGGCCGGCGCGCGGGCGCGCGGGCGCGCGCCAGATCGCGCTGGACGATCGCTAGACGACGTGGTCGGGGGCGGGGGCGGCGGCCATCAGGTCGCCGAGGCGGCGGGCCTGCTCGCCGGCGCCGCCGAGGGTGAACTCGAGCTGCTTGGCGTGCAGGAAGTAGCGGTGGACGAAGTACTCCTCGGCGATGCCCATGCCGCCGTGGACGTGGACGACGGCGCTCGCGACCCGGTGGCCGCCGTCGGCCGCCCAGAACTTGGCGGTGGCGACCGCGCTCGAGGCGTCCCATCCCTCGGCGAGCTGCCAGGCGGCCTGCCACATCGTCAGGCGGATCGCCTCGACGTCGATGTAGCAGTCGGCCAGCCGGTGCCCGACCGCCTGGAACGAGCCGATCGGGCGGCCGAACTGCTGCCGGTTGCTGGTGTACTCGGCGGCGGCGCGCATCGCCCGCTCGGTGACGCCGAGCTGCAGCGCGCACAGGCCCAGCGTTGCCCGGTCCCGCAGCGCCACCGCCACGGCGTCTCCCTCGGCCGCCGCCGGGCCACCGACGAGCGCGTCGTCGCCGACCACGACCCCCTCCAGCCGTAACAGGCCGGTGACCTCGCGGGCGGTGGTGAGCTGCCGCTCAACGGTGACCCCGGCGGCGGCCGGGTCGACGAGGAACACGCCAACGCCCGTCCCGGTGCGCGCCGGGACGAGCACCGCGTCCGCGACCGTCGCGAACGGCACGGCCGTCCTGACTCCGTCCAGCCGCCAGCCGGCGCCGACGCCGACGCCGACGCCGCCGTCGGGACCCACGCCGCCGGCAGAGCTGGAGCTGGAGCCGGAGCCGGCCAGTCTGGTCGCGGTCGTGGCCGGGGCCGCGGCGTCGGAGCCTCGCGGCTCGGCCAGCGCGACCGTGACGATCTTCTCGCCGCTGACGAGGCCGGGTAGCCAGCCGCGCCGCTGCGCCTCGGTGCCGTGGGCGGCGATCGCGCCGGCGCCGACGGTCGCGCAGGCCCAGAGCGGCACCGGCGCGAGCACCCGCCCGGCCTCCTCCAGTACGACGCACTCCTCGAGCACCCCGTAGCCCAGGCCGCCGTACTCGGCCGGCACGCCGATGCCGAGCAGGTTCGCCTTCGCGAGCTGCGCCCACAGCTCGCGGTCGAACCTCGGCTCACCGGTGCCGGCGAGGACATCCGCCTCCAGCGTGGCCAGGCGTTCGGGGGTGACTCGCTCCGTGAGGATCTGCCTGGCCAGCGCGGCCAGGTCGCGCTGTTCCTCGGTCTGGGCGAAGTCCATGCCGCGGCTCCTCGCGAGAAGGCTTGGTCGTCGGCGGACGCCCGGCGCGGACCGGTGGGCCGCGGGCGGGCGAGCACCCAATAACGAGAACTTGTTCTAGTACCGCGCTAGCATCGGGTCAACCGCGACCTGATGACCCGTCAGGTCGTGTCGGGTGCGCCGGGCCCACGGGACACGCCGTGGCGGCCGGCCGCGACAGGAGAGCGCCGATGCGAATCGCCTACACCGCGACGCAGGAGGACCTGCGCCGCGAGCTGCGCGAGTACTTCGCCGCGATGGTCACGCCCGAGCTCGGCGCCGAGCTCGCCGGCGGCGAGTCGACCCTGAAAGGCAAGGACGGCGCCTACTGCCGGGCCATCCGCCAGCTGGGCAAGGACGGCTGGCTCGGCATCGGCTGGCCGACCCAGTACGGCGGCCAGAACCGGTCGATGCTGGAGCAGCTGATCTTCGGCGACGAGGCGACGCTGGCCGGGGTGCCGATCCCGCTGCTGACCCTGAACAGCGTCGGGCCGGCGATCATGGAGTACGGCACCCAGGAGCAGCGGGACTTCTTCCTGCCGAAGATCCTCGCCGGTGAGCTGCACTTCTCCATCGGCTACTCGGAGCCGGGTGCCGGCACCGACCTCGCGAGCCTGCGCACCCGCGCCGACCGCGACGGCGACGGCTGGGTGATCAACGGCCAGAAGATGTGGACGTCGGTCATCCAGGTCGCCGACTACGTGTGGCTGGCCGCCCGCACCAACCCCGACCTGCCCCGCCACCGCGGCCTGTCGGTGTTCTGCGTCCCCGTCGACACACCGGGCTTCTCCTGGACGCCGGTGCCCACCATCTCCGGCGGCATCACCAGCCAGACCTTCTACACCGATGTCCACGTGCCGGCCGAGGCCCTGGTCGGCGAGGTGGACGGCGGCTGGAAACTGATCACCGGCCAGCTCAACCACGAGCGCGTCGCGCTGTGCTCGGCCGCCGGCATCCAGCAGCTGCTGCTGTGGACCCGGCGGTGGGCCGAGGCGACCGCGGCGCCCGAGGGCGGCCGGGTCATCGACCGCCCGCTGGTCCGGCGCAACCTCGGCACGGTGCACGCCAAGGTCGAGTTCCTCAAACTGATCAACTGGAAGATCGCCTGGGGAGTCGACCACGGTGCCCGGCTGGGGCCGGCCCAGGCCAGCGCGACGAAGATCTTCGGCACCGAGTTCGCCGTCGAGGCATACCGCCTGCTGATGGAGTGCCTGGAGGACGAGGCGATCCTCGTGTCGGGCTCGCCGGGCGCCGTGCTCGCCGGCCGGCTCGAGCGCGCCTACCGGCAGATCCTCATGCTCACCTTCGGCGGCGGCACCAACGAGATCCAGCGCGACATGATCGCGATGCTTGGCCTCGGCATGCCCCGCCCGCCGCGGTGAGGCCACCTCCGCCGGCGGCGGCCTCAACGTCGATCACTTTTGGTAGCGGTGTCGACACGGCCGAGCGGGCGCCTGAGACGCCGCTCAGGCATGCCCGGGGTGTCTGGCAGGGAGCGTCACTCCGGCCCGGGGGTGCCACCAGCCCGCCGCGCTCGCCCGAGCGCCGAATCGTGGCAGACCAGCGTGTCCATGAGCACAGCCATCCAACACACATCACTGATCCCGTTTTGGACCGTGGTGGATGGCCGTGCCTATAGGCACGGCCATCCACCACGGTCTGCGCGTCCGAGGAGAGCCCGCGTGACCGAGTCCGAGCCGCACGCGCTCGTCGCCCGCGACKGCCACGTCCTGGTCGTCACGATGAACCGCCCGCATGCCCGCAACGCGATCACCCCCGAGATGATCGGCCTCCTTGAGAAGGCCTGGGACGAGGTCAACGCCGACCCGGAGATCCGGGTCGCCGTCCTCACCGGCGCCGGCGGCGCGTTCAGCTCCGGAGCCGACCTCAAGCAGATGTCCGCGCGCCCGCCCGGCGAGGCGTTTCGCGGCGATGGGGACGGCACCCGCCTCGCGATGGACCTGTCCGTCATGAAATGGATCATGAAGCGGTTCGTCCTCACCAAGCCGCTCATCGCGGCCGTCGAGGGGCCGGCGATCGCCGGCGGCACCGAGATCCTGCAGGCGACCGACATCCGGGTCGCGGGCGAGTCCGCGAGGTTCGGCGTCTCCGAGGTCCGCTGGGGCCTGTTCCCGCTCGGCGGGTCCGCGGTGCGGCTGCGCCGCCAGGTCCCCTACGCGGTGGCCGCCGAGCTGCTGCTCACCGGCCGGCACCTGGGGGCGGCGGAGGCGAAGGAGATCGGCCTGGTCACCCACGTCGTCCCGGACGGGACCGCCCTGGAACGGGCCATGGAGATCGCGCGCGCGATCGCCGCGAACGGGCCGGTCGCCGTGCAGGCCGTGCTGCGGGTCCTGCGGGAGACCGAGTCGCTGCCCGAGGACGAGGCGTTCCGCGTCGAGTCCGAGATCGGCATGCGGGTCTACCTCAGCGACGACGCGAAGATCGGCCCGCGCTCGTTCGCCGCGAAGCAGACCCCTCGATTCACCGGGCGCTGACCCGGACACCGCCGCCCAGACGCAGTCGCCCAGCGGGAGACGTGATGCAGTTCAATCTTGCCGACCTGTTCGAGCACGCCGTCGACCGCTACCCCGACCGGGAGGCCGTCGTCGCCGGCCCCGGCCGGCGGACCTACACCGAGCTGGAGGAACGCGCCAACCGCATGGCGCACCACTTATCCAGCGCCGGGGTGGGACCCGGCGACCACGTCGCGATCTATGCCTACAACGTGATCGAATGGGTCGAGACGATGCTCGCGGCGTACAAGATCCGCGCCGTGTGCGTGAACGTCAACTTCCGGTATGTCGCCGAGGAGCTGGCGTACCTGCTTGGCAACGCCGCGCCGGTCGCGCTCGTCTTCCAGCKACAGTTCGCCGACCGGGTCGCCGACGTGGCCCCGAAGATCGCGAGCCTGCGGCACCTCGTGGTGATCGAGGACGGCACGGCCCTCGAAGCCGAGGACGACGCCGACAGCGGCAGCGGGCGCGGCAGCGGCAGCGGGCGCGGCCAGGAGCGGGGACAGGGGCAGGGCGGCGCCGAGGCACTGGGTGCCGTGCCCTACGAGGACGCGTTGGCCGCGTCCCGCCCGGACCGGGACTTCGAGCCGCGCACCGGCGACGACCACTACCTGCTCTACACCGGCGGGACCACCGGCATGCCGAAGGGCGTGCTGTGGCGGCAGGAGGACGTCATCTTCGCCCTCGGCGGCGGCCTCGACCTGATGACGGGCGAACGCGCCAGCCGCCCGGAGGAGCTCACCGAGAAGGGCGCTACCGGCGTCCTCACCGCGCTGCCGATCGCGCCGCTGATGCACGGCGCCACCCAGTGGTGCCTGCTGACCAACCTGAGCAAGGGCCAGCGCACCATCCTCGTCGACACGTTCGAGCCCGACGAGGTCTGGCGGCTCGTCGAGGCCGAACGGGTCAACATGGTCATGATCACGGGTGACGCGATGGCGCGCCCGTTGCTCGACACCCTCGACGCGTTGGAGCGCGCGGGCAGCCGGCCGGAGCTGTCGTCGCTGTACGCGCTGTCGTCGAGCGCCGCGCTGTTCTCCCCCGTGCTCAAGGAGTCGTTCATGCAGCGCCTGGGCGTCGTCGTCACGGACGGCGTCGGCGCCTCGGAGGCCGGCTCGCACGGCGTCGGCATCGCGGACAAGAGCCGGGTCCGAGGCGACGCCGGCGTGCGCATCCGGCCGATCGACGACGCGCTGGTCGTCGACGAGGACCTCACCCCGCTCGGGGTCGGCGAGATCGGCCGGCTCGCCCGCAGGGGCAACATCCCGATCGGCTATCTCGGCGACCCGGTCAAGACGGCCCAGGTGTTCCGCACCGGCCCGGACGGCGCGCGCTACTCCGTCCCCGGCGACTTCGCCCGGCTGGAGGAGGACGGCACCATCACCCTGCTCGGCCGCGGCTCGGCCACCATCAACTCGGGCGGGGAGAAGATCTTCCCCGAGGAGGTCGAGGGCGTGCTGAAGACCCATCCGGACATCTATGACGTCCTGGTCGTCGGCGTCCCGCACGAACGCTGGGGCCAGACCGTCGCCGCCGTCGTCGCGCCCCGGCCTGGCGCCACGCTCACCCTCGCCGACCTGCAGCGGCACTGCCGCGCCCACCTCGCCGGCTACAAGGTGCCCCGGGTGCTGAGCCTCGTCCAGACCGTCGTGCGTACCCCGAGCGGCAAGGCCGACCTCGCGTGGGCCCGGCAGGTGGCGACGAGGGCCGCCCAGGTCACCGAGAGTGCTCGCGACCTCGAGAACACCTAGCACCACGGAGATCCGCATGACCATGCCGCCCGCCACACCAGTGCTCGTCGGCGCGGCCGCCGCGGCGCGGCTGCCTGACGCGGTGGAGCTGATGGCCGCCGCCACCGAGGCGGCCGCCGCGGACGCCGCGGCGCCGGGCCTGCTCGCCGTCATCGACCGCGTGTACGTCGCGCGCGGCACCTGGGACCGCTCGGACCCGGGCCGCGAGGTCGCCGACCGGTTCGGCGCCCGGGCGGCCCGCACGGTCATCGCCGAGCTCGGCGTGCTGCAGCAGAGCCTCATCACCCGCGCCTGCCTCGACGTCGCCGCCGGCCGCGCCGACGTCGTCCTCGTGCTCGGCGCCGAGGCGGCCCACCGCGGGCGCGTCCGCCTCACCCCACGCCGCCACGCCGTCGGCGCAGGCGCAGCCGATGGCGATGGCGATGGTGGCGGCGACGCGGGCGCGGGCGGCCGTTCCGGGGACGGTCCCGACGAGATCCTCGCCCCCGAGGCGGACATCCTCGCGCCGTTGGAGATCCGTCGCGGAATCTACCTGCCGGTGCGGCAGTACGCGGTCCTCGAGTCGGCGCTGCGGGCGGCGGACGGGCTAGAACCCGCCGCGCATGCCGCCGAGGTCGCCGCGCTGTGGGCCGGGTTCTCCCAGGTTGCAGCCGGCAACGAGGATGCCTGGGCACGAGCCCCGGTCACCCCGGACGACCTGGCGCCGTCGCCGCGCAACCCGATGATGTCCTGGCCGTACACGCGGTCGCACTGTTCCCGGGCCGGCGTGGACCAGGGCGCGGCGCTGCTGGTCTGCTCCGCGGCCGCCGCCCGGCGCTTCGGCGTTCCGCCGGACCGGTGGGTCTTCCCGGTGGCCGCCGCCGAGTCCAACGTCATGACGCCGCTGGCCGCCCGTCCCGACCTCGCCCGCTCCCCTGGTTTCCGCGCAGTCGGGAAACGCCTCGCCGCCATCACCGGCGTCGCCGCGGCGGACGCCGACCACCTGGATCTTTACAGTTGCTTCCCGGCGGCGGTCCGCCTCCAGGTCCGGGAGCTCGGCCTGGCCGGGCGCTCCGACCTGACCGTCACGGGCGGCATGACGTTCGCGGGTGGCCCGCTGAACAACTACGTCTTCCAGTCCACGGTGGCCATGGCCCGGCGGCTGCGCGCCGCCGCGCCGGGTGCCCGTGGGCTCGTGACCTGCGTCTCCGGGATGGTCACCAAGCAGGCCGGCCTGCTGTGGAGCGCCAGCCCGCCGTCGACGGGTTTCCGCGCCGAGGACGTCTCGGCCGACGTCCGCGCCGCCGGGACCCCACTCCCCCTCGTCGACGGCCCGGCACGGGACGCCGTCACCGGTGTGGTGGCGGGCTTCACCGTCGCCTGCGAGCAGGGCGACCCGGTCCAGGCGCTCGCCGTGGTCACCCTCGGCGCCACCACCGACACCACCACCGGCGACGGCGCCACCCGCACCGTCGTGACCAGCGCCGACCCCGGCGTCATCGCCGCGATGACCGCCCAGGAGTGGGTCGGCCGCACTGTCAAGATCCGGGCTGGCACCCTGCTGCCCTGACGACCTCGACCTCGACCTCGACCACGACTCCGGCCACCTTCTACCCGGTGCCGGTCGTGGGTGGGGTTGTTGAGGTAGGTGATGACGGCGCGGACGCGGCGGTGCTCGTCGGCGGTGGGGAGCAGGCCGAGCTTGGTGAAGATGCTCGCGACGTGTGTCTCGACGGTGCGCGGGCTGACGACGAGCCGGGCCGCGAGCGTGGTGTTGGACAGGCCCTGTGCCATCAGGCTCAGGACGTCGCGCTCGCGGATCCCGCCGCCAGCACCCGCGACGCCCATGTCCGCCACGACCAGGCCGTAGCGTCGGACGGGTGGACGCCATTACTTCCCGCCCCGATGCGGATCAGATCTCGGCGGCGGCCGATGCCGGCAACGGCGATGGCAACCGGGCCGCCGGCACGGTCGTCGTACCGGCCCGGTTCAACGGGCCGCCCGGGAGCGCGAACGGCGGGTGGATCTCCGGAACCCTCGCCGGCTACCTCGCCGGCGCGAGCGCGGACGCCGAGGCCGGTAGGACGGCGGAGGCGGTGCTGCGCGCGCCGACCCCGCTGGAGGTGCCGCTGACGGTGGAACCCGCGGACGACGGCGGGGTGCGGCTCATCCACGGCGGAACGCTGCTCGTCGAGGCGCACCCGGCGAACGCCGCCGACCTCGGCGATCCGCCGCCGTTCGTCGAGCCCGGCGATGCCGAGCGCGCGGCCGCCGCGCTCGCCGCGACGTCGACACATCCGTTCCCGGGATGCTTCGGCTGCGGGACGGGACGGTCGCCGGGCGACGGCCTGCGGATCCTCCCCGGCCCGGTCGCCGGCGGGCCGGCGGGTCTCGTCGCCACGACCTGGACCGTCGACCGCTCCCTCGCCGAGGCGGACGGATCGGTCGGCCGACACATGCTCTGGTCGGCGCTGGACTGCCCGTCGTTCTGGGCGCACCAGGCGACGATGCCCACCGAGGACCTGGCCGCCCTGCTGGCCCGGCAGATCGTCTCCGCGACGGGCACGGTCACGCCCGGCGGGACATATGTCGTCGTCGCCCGTGCCGAGGCCGCCGAGGGCCGCAAACTGCGGGCCTCCTCCGCCCTCTACACCGTCGACGGCCACCTGCTGGCCGCCTCGACGTCCCTGTGGATTCGGATCCAGTCCGTACCCCGGCCGTGAATCGTCTCGTTGGGCGAGTGTTGGGCATTGATGCCGGAACCTTCTGGCGGTCGCACGCCTGATACCGGGTGTGAAGTCGACCAGACTCCCAGGAGCCGCCGACGAAGCGGCCCGGCCGGCGGACGACCTGACGGAGACACCCGTGTCCAGGACCCCGGCGCACGACTCGTTCGAGGCATTCGTCCGGGCGAGATCCGACGCCCTGTTCCGCACGGCCTTCGTCCTCACCGGGGAGCGCGCCGCCGCGGAGGACCTGGTCCAGGAGACTCTCGCGCGGGTCCTGCTGGTATGGCGTCGAGTCGCCGCGAACGGCGAGCCGGACGCCTATACCTACCGTGTGATGGTCAACACCCACCGGCGGTCGGGATGGAAGGTGCTGACGTGGGAACGGCCGACCGCTCGGCTGCCCGACAGGCCAGGACCTGACGAGTTCGCCCGCACCGAAAGCCTGGACCAGCTGTCCCGAATACTGACGCGGCTGCCGGCGCGGCAACGCTGCGCCGTGGTCCTGCGGCACTATCTGCAGTTTTCCGAGGCCGAGACGGCGACCGTGCTGGGCTGCCGGATCGGCACCGTCAAAAGCCTGACCTCCCGGGGGCTGGCGCAGCTGCGCGTCGCCATCGACGACCAGCGGCCCGATCGACGACCGCCGGCGGCCGAATCCCCATCCGAATCCGATCCCCCAACCGATCCGACACATCTGGATTCCACGAGGCAGAGGAACGATTCCCATGGCTGACCGCCTGGCCTCCGACCGCGACGAGGACATCCGCGCCGAGGACCTGGTCGAGCGGCGCCTCAAGGAGCTGGCGGACCTCGCCGGACCGGCCCCCGACCTGGTGGCCCGGGTCGCCCGGCGTTCGGCGGCGCTGCGGCGACGCCGAACATCCGTGATTGGCGCGGGCGTCGTCGGCGTCGTCGGAGTCGTCGCCGCGACGGTGACCGCCGTCGCGGCCGGTACCGCGATCCATGGTCCGGACGGCCGGGACGACGTCGTCACGATCCCGGCGGTGTCGAGGCCCATGACGGGGACACCCGTTCCGACGGCGCCCGCCAGCCCGGCCGCCTCGGCGACGTCGGTCCCGACGGCACCGGATTCGACGCGCCCCCCGACCGGCGGCGCCACGCCCAGCTCGCCGCCGCGGGACACGACGGCGCCACCGGCGCCCAGGTCGTCGCCGCCGGCCGGAACCACGGTCTCACCGGGTGTTCCCCTGTACTCGCCGCCGCCGGGGTACTACTCGCCTCCGGCGAACCCCGCCGGGACGATCACGATCGAGGGCTCGGCCGTCCGTCCGGCGACCTCGAGCTTCCAGATCGACGAATGGGTCAAGGTGTTGAACAACAATGACGTCGCGTGCACGTTCACGATGACCCGCGGTGGCTCGACCGCGATCTCCACCAGCCCGATCGAACCGGGCACCAGCCAAACGATGAGAATGCCGTCCACCGCCGGGACCTATTCCGTGGTCTGCACGCCGTATCCGAGCACGACGGACCGACCGGACGCGACGGGAACGGTGGTCGTGCAGCCGTGAGGTAAGCCTATGATCTTGGCCATGAACCCCGTGCGCCGGATGCTGCTCGGCGCGGGTCAGCTACCCGCGGATCTGCGCGCCTCGCTGGAATCCGAGGACCTCGTCCTGGTGGAGGAAGGCCTCACCGGCTCGATCACCTATCGCAACTACCGGGYACCCGGCCAGCGTTCCAGTTGGCGCAGGGAGGCGGTCTCCGGCGCGATCGCGATCAGCGCGGGGCGTCTCGTGGTCTGGGCCGGGCGCGGCAAGCACATCGACGTGCCGCGCGCCGGCGTGTTCCTGGCCGCGATCGACATCGGCGTCGAGCCCCCGGACCGGGTGCGCTTCGCCTATGACGCCGGCAAGTTCAACCCGACCAGGTCCGGCACCGTGGAGGTCCGTCTCCGGACCCCGCGCGCGGCCCACGTGGCCGAGCTGCTCACGCCCCGGGACTGAGCTGGCCGAGCCAGCCGAACCCGTCGAGCAGCCGGCATCCGCTCCGTCCGCTCCGGGTTCGCCGGGGCCGCGGCGCCCCGGGGCCGCCGGCGGGCCGTCCGGATGGGCGCGCGGGGTGCGCGCCCATCCGGACGGCAGTGGTGGACCCGGCCGGAGTGGACCCGGCCAGCGACGGCCGGTCGACCGTTCAGTCGAGGACGGCCACGACCGTGCCGGCGCCGACCGTTCGGCCGCCCTCGCGGATGGCGAAGCCGAGCCCGTCCTCCAGCGGTACCGGCTTGCCGAGCCGTACCGTCATCTCGGCGGTGTCTCCCGGCAGCGCGACGCCGACCTCACCCAGGTCGACCTCGCCGACCACGTCCGTCGTCCGCAGATAGAACTGCGGGCGGTAGCCGGACGCGATGGCGGTCCGCCGGCCCCCGGCGGCGGGCGCGAGCAGGTGGACCCGGGCGGCGAACCGCTGGTGCACCGTCACGCTCCCCGGCGCCGCGAGGACGTTGCCCCGCCGAAGCTGCGTTCGGTGCACGCCGCGCAGCAGCAGCGCGACGTTGTCACCGGCGAGGGCGGACTCCATCGGCTTGCCGAACGTCTCCAGCCCGGTGACCACGGTCGCGAGCCGCGTGCCCAGACCGCACACCTCCGCCCGGTCGCCCACGCGGACGGCGCCCCGCTCGATCGCCCCGGTCACCACCGTCCCACGACCGGTGATGGTCAGGACGTTCTCCACGGGAAGCAGGAACGGCGCCGTGGTGTAACGGTCGGGAACCGGCACGTACCTGTCGACGGCGGCCAGCAGCGCCTGGATCGAGCCCGTCCACTCCGGGTCTCCAGCCAGGGCGCGCAGCCCGGAGACGCGGACCACCGGTATCTCGTCGCCCGGGTAGCCGTGCCCCGTCAACAGCTCGCGGATCTCCAGCTCCACCAGGTCCGTGATCTCCGGGTCGGCGGCGTCCGCCTTGTTCAGCGCGACGACGACGTGCCGGACCCCGACGTGCCGGGCCAGCAGCACGTGCTCGGCCGTCTGCGGCATCACGCCGTCCTGGGCCGAGACCACCAGGATCGCCCCGTCGAGCTGAGCCGCACCCGTGATCATGTTCTTCACGTAGTCGGCGTGGCCCGGCATGTCGACGTGGGCGTAGTGCCGGCTGGCGGTCTCGTACTCGACGTGCGCGATGTTGATGGTGATGCCGCGGGCGATCTCCTCGGGGGCGCGGTCGATCCGGTCGAACGGGACGAACGAGCCGGAGCCCGTGTCGGCGAGAACCTTGGTGATCGCGGCGGTCAACGTCGTCTTCCCGTGGTCGACGTGACCCATCGTGCCGATGTTGAGGTGCGGTTTGGTGCGGACGTAGGCCTGCTTGGCCATCGTTCTTCCTCGGTGCTCGAAGCCGCGAGCCCCTGGGCCTACCGACCCTTTCCCTGCGGGGCTCCGGACGATCCGGGAAGGGTCAGCGTCGCGCGCCGCCGGGCAGCACGTCGGCGACCAGCGCCGAGAGGGGCAGCACGACAGCACCCGCGACCAGCGCGGGCGACCAGGTGTCGTGCCGGAACATGGCTCTCATGGTGGCCGGCCAAGGAAGGGCTGGCGAATGCTTTTCCGCGCGGCGCGGAGCGGCGCCGTCTGACGACGGTTGACCAGGCGACCAACCACTGCCCGCCCTGCCTGGGCACCGCTCCGTTCTGCGGTGACCGGTTTCTCCCTCCTGGTCATCCAGCGGACCACCGCGGACGAATAGGTGGTGCGGGCGAGCGAAAACGGGGCTCACCCGATCGCCGAAGTGACAATCTGTCGAGGGGAAGAGCATGTCAGTAACGGTGATCGTGAAGTTTGCTGTCGACCCGGCCAAGTTCGAGGCGGTCGTCCGGGAGCGGGCCGGGGACTTCGAGGCAGTCGCCACCGAGGGCAAGGCGGCGGGAGGGCTGCACCACCGGTTCGTCGTCGGAGACGGCGAGGTTCTGGCGATCGACGAATGGGAGAGCGTCGAGGCCTTCCAGGGGTTCTTCGCCAGTCAGGCAACAATCCCGGCGCTGATGGAGGCCGCCGGCGTGCAGGGGCCGCCGCAGGTCTCCGTCTACCAGTCCCTGGCCACTGTCGACGCGTTCTAACGGGCTAGGCCCACCCGCTGCCAGCGGCGGACAGCCTTCCGCCGCTGGCAGCGGCTCCGGCAAGCGGCACCGGCACCGGCACCGGCACCGGCACCGGCACCGGATGTTGACGGGAGCGTCCGGCATCGCGCCGGCCGCCGAACAACAACGGCCGATGTTCTCGTAGGCGGAGTCACGCCGGCTGGCCGCCGGGGTCGAGGGTGCTGTGGCTGGCCTGGGGCTGCAACAGCCGGAGGATCATCTCGACGGTGCGCTCGAGGGGGCGGCGCCTGGCGGTCACGGTGGCCAGCAGCGTGCGGGTCAGGATCGCGCCGAGGAGCATGTCGAAGACGTCGTCGGGGTCCACGGTCGGGTCGACGCTCCCGGGCGGCGCGGCACACAGGATGTCCTGGAACTGCGGGCGCGCCGAGACCCGCAGGTAGAACTCCGGCGGGCGCTGCCGGCTCGCGGTCTGATGGTGCGCGAGCAGGCCGGCCGCGGCCGCGCGGGACGCGGGCGCGTCGAACGCGGCCACGTAGGCACGGACGAAGCGGCGCAGGTCGCGGCGCAGGTCCCCCGTCGGTTGGACGCTGAGCGGGTTGAGGCCGGGGAACGTCGCCTCCTCGATCAGCTCGATCCGCGACCCCCAGCGGCGGTAGATGGCCGACGCGTGGACCCCGGAGTGCGCGGCGACCGCGTGGATCGTCGTCGCGTCGAAGCCACGCCGCACCAGCAGCTCGCGCGTGGCCGCGAGCGCTCGCTCGTCGATGCTCGCGTCACKGGGACGCCCCGGGCGGCGGCGGGGAGGCTCTGCCGGATCAGCGTCTGCCATGTCAGCGATCGTATGGGGCGCCGGCTCCCCACGACACCGCCTCGCCAAGTTTCAGGACAAGATCTTCTATAAAGTTTTAGGACGAACCCTTCTGTAACCAGCGGGTCGTCGCTACAGTCCCGTGACGGGGATGTGTCCTGGTCGCGAACGCGAGGAGAGGCCGATGCGAGCTGCGGTACTGCGGGGCGGGACGGTCGAGGCACGCGTCATCGACGACCCGGTCCCGGCGCGCGGGCAGATCCTGGTCCGGTCCCTGGCGTGCGGGATCTGCGCGTCGGACGTCCACTACATGGATCATCTGGAGTCGGGGGTCGACGACGACAGCGGGATGTCGACCTACGACCCCGACGTCGACATCGTCATGGGCCACGAGTACTGCGCCGAGGTCATCGACTACGGCCCGGATACCGAGCGGCGGATCCCCGTCGGGGCACGGGTGAGCTCACTGCCGGTGCTCGCCACCACCACCGGCCGCAAGATCATCGGGCAGAATCCCGAGTCGCCTGGCGGGTTCGGCGAGTACTTCCTGCTGGACGAGGCGATCACCCGGGTCGCGGTATCGGACCTCCCGAGCGAGGTCGTCTGCGTCGCCGACGCGATCTCGGTGGGATGGTCGGCCGCGTCCCGCGCCGCGGTGACGGCGAAGGAGGTGCCGCTCATCATCGGCTGCGGGGCGATCGCCCTGGCGGCGATCGCGCAGTTGCGGCGGTTGGGCGTGGGCCCGATCGTCGCGGTCGACTTCGTGGCGTCGCGGCGGGCGACGGCGCTGGCGATGGGCGCCGACGTGGTCGTCGATCCCGCCGAGATCTCGCCGTTCCAGGCGTGGCGGGACGTGGCCCACGGGTCGGCCGAGGCGACGAGGGAGATGCTGGCGCTGGCCAGCCTGCCGGGCTGCGTCGTGTTCGAGTGCGTCGGCGTCCCCGGCGTCCTCGACTCGATCATCAAGGGCTGCGAGCGGGGCACCCGGATCTTCTCCGTCGGCGGCCCGCCGGAGGGCGACCACCTGCACACCCTGACCGCCAAGCGGAAGGGCCTGAACATCCAGTTCGGCGGCGGCCCGTCGATGCAGCACTGGGACGAGGCCTTCGAGGCCGTGTGCTCGGGCAGCCTGGACGTCTCGCCGATGCTCGGCCAGGCCGTCGGGCTCGACGGGGTCGCCGACGCGCTCGCCGCGTCGCGCGACGCCCACGGGCCGGTCCGCATCATCGTCGTCCCATGAGCGAGATCGATGATCTTCGTGCCATGGTCGAGAAACTGGCGGCCAGGGTCCACGCGCTCGAGGACCAGGTCGAGATCATGCAGCTGGTCGCCCAGTACGGGCCCGCCGTCGACAGCGGTTCGGCGCAGGCCACGGCGGCACTCTGGACCGAGGACGGCACCTTCGACGCCGTCCCCCAGCTGCGGATGCGGGGCCGGGGCGACATCGTCGACATGGTCAACGGCGGCCACCAGAGCCTGATCCGCAACGGCTGCGGCCACGTGCTGACGGTGCCGCACATCGTGGTCGACGGCGACGAGGCGACCGGCCGCAGCTACGCCCTCAACATCCGCTGGGACGCCGACGCCGACCGGTTCTGGGTCGCCCGCGTCTCCGCGAACACCTGGCGCTGGGTACGAACTACGGAGGGCTGGCGCATCAGCGAGCGGGTCAACGCCAACCTCGACGGCACCCCCGAACACCGCGAGATGCTGGCACCACCCGCACCACCGGCGCCACCGGGCCCACCTGGGCCACCGCAACCGCCAGCCTCGGCCACGCCCGCCGCCGGCGGCCGGACGTCGGCCTGAGTCGGGGCCGCCCGGTGCCGACAGCACGATGCCTGGAGGATCAATGAAGATCGGATTCGTCGGGCCAGGCCGCATGGGCCGGCCGATACTCGACCGGCTGAGGGCGGCGGGCCACGACGTCACCGTCCTGGTCCGCCGCCCGGAGGCCAGGGCGGCGGCCGAGGCCGACGGGCTGACCTGGGCCGCGACGGTGCCGGCGACGGTCCGCGACGCCGACGCGGTGTTCGTCGTCGTGCTGACCGACGAGCAGGTCCGGTCGGTGTGCCTCGGCCCGCAGGGCGCCCTCGCGGCGATGAAGCCAGGTGCGACGCTCGTCCAGCACACGACCTCCGACCCCGCGACCGCCCGGCTGCTCGCCGAGGCGGGATCCGGCCACGGGGTCGGGGTGCTCGACGCCGCGCTCTCGGGCGGGCCGCACGACATCGCCGCGGGCAGGCTCACGCTCTGGGTCGGCGGCGACGAGGCCCTGCTGGACCGGATGCGCCCGGTGCTCGCCACGTACGCGTCGCCCGTCATGTTCGTCGGGCAGCTCGGCAACGGCCAGCGGGTGAAGCTCGTGAACAACGCGCTGTTCGTGGCGCAGGTGGGGCTCGCGATCGACGCGGTGCGCCTCGCGGGCTCGCTCGGGATCGAGGAGCAGGCGATCCTGGCGGCCCTGCAGCACGGCAGCGGAGCCAGCCGCGGCCTCGGTGTCGTCGCCAGCGGTGGCTCGGCCGACGCGGTCCCCGGCCGGATCGGGGACCTGATGCTCAAGGACATCACCGTGGTGCGCGAGGTCGCCCGCAGCGCCGGCGCGGACCTCGGGATCATCGGAACGGTCCTGTCGTCGGACGCCGTCGAGAAGAAGGTGCTCCGGCAGCCAGGCGCACCCGGCGGCACTCCCTGACCACGGCCGCGAGGATCGAGGTCGTCCCCAGGCGCGCAGCGGTCGGATGCCTCGGGGCGTCGAGAGCCACCACAAGGAGGGCACCGTGAAGGTTGGCTTCATCGGGCTAGGCAGCATGGGCCTGCCGATGGCGCAGCGGATCCAGGCCGAGGGCCACGACCTGACGCTTTATGCCCGGCGGTCGGCGTCGCTGGAGCCG
This sequence comes from Pseudofrankia sp. EUN1h, assembly GCF_001854645.1. Classification (NCBI taxonomy): domain Bacteria; kingdom Bacillati; phylum Actinomycetota; class Actinomycetes; order Frankiales; family Frankiaceae; genus Pseudofrankia; species Pseudofrankia sp. EUN1h. The sequence continues at coordinate 229,887 of NZ_MBLN01000049.1, forward strand.
TTCGCGGGCACCGGCGCCACCATCGCGGCGACACCGGCCGAGATGGGCGCGGCGGTCGAGGCCGTCGGCATCTGCGTCTTCGACGCGGCGGGTGTGGAAGAGGTGCTGTTCGGCCCGGACGGCCTCGCGGAGACACTCGAACCCGGATCGGTGGTGCTCGTGCACAGCACGGTGGCACCCGCGCAGATCCGGAAGATCGCCGAGCAGGCGGCGAAACACCGCCTGCGCGTCCTCGACGCGCCGGTGAGCGGCGGCGCCCCACGGGCGCTGACCGGCGAGCTGACCATCATGGTCGGCGGCGACGCCACGGCGCTGGCCGACGTCGCCGGCCTGATGTCGACACTGTCCAACCACGTCGTGCATCTCGGCGGGATCGGGGCCGGATCGCACGCGAAACTCATCAACAACACGCTGTTCTCGGCGCAGATCGCCCTCGCGGACGACGCGATGAGGGCGGGGGAATCGCTCGGCGTCGATCCGGCCGGCCTCGCGGCGGTCCTGGCGACGAGCAGCTCGGCGTGCGTGGCCTCCGGAGTGCGGCTGCGCGCCGGCTCCATCGCGGGCCTCGCGGCCTCGCCAGCCAACCTGACGCTCACCAAGGACGTCACGCTGATGGCGGACGTCCTCGGCGACGCCCCCGGAAGGGAACTCGTCGAGGTGGCGCGACGCTTCGTCGCCGCGATCCGGTCCGCCTGACCGCGAATCCACCTGACCGCGAACGGACACCGACAACGGCCGGACATCGCCTGGCTATGAGGTCTGATGGACACGGAACGCTTGGGAATAGAGCACCAGACCGTCTTCGGGCTGCCGCCGGTGGAGTTCGTCAACCTCACCGCCGACCTCGGCTGCCGTTACATAGCCGCCGTGCTCTCCGGGAACCCAGTCAACCCGCACGGCTATGCGTCATTCTCGCTGCGTGACGACCCGGCGCTGCGACGGCGGACGGCGGCCGCGCTGCGCGACCGCGACGTGTCGATCTCCCTCGCCGAGGGGTTCGTCGTCCGTCCCGGCAGCGACATGCGCGGTTACGCCGCCGATCTCGACCTGATGGCCGAGCTCGGCGTCGCGATGGTCAACACCGTGACGATGGACCCGGACCTCCCGCGCAGCCTGGACGAGTTCGGGGTGCTCGCCGAGCTGGCGGGCGAGCGAGGGATGCAGACGACGGTCGAGTTCGCCCCGTCACTGACAATCAAGGATCTTCCTGGCGCGTTGGCCGCGGTACGCCACGTCGCGCGCCCGAACTTCCGCCTGCTGATCGACACCATGCACCTGGTGCGTTCCGGGCACACTGCGGCGGACCTCGCGGCCGTCGACCCCGTGTTGATCGCCTATGCGCAGCTTAGCGATCACACGGTGCGCCAGCGCGGCTCGGTGTACCGCGAGGACTCGATCGACCGGATGGTGCCAGGTGAGGGCGAGCTGCCGCTGCGGGAGATCCTCGCCGCGCTCCCGCCGGGCATCGTGATCGGCCTCGAGGTTCCCATGCTGTCCCGAGCCCTGGCGGGCGAGTCGACCGAGGAACGGGCCCGCCGGTGTGTCGAGGGGGCGCGTGGCCTCCTGGCCCTGGCGTCCGCCGACCGAACCGCCGACCGCGGACCAATGCAGACCCACTGGGGCCGCTGGCCCCGAGAGACGAGGAGACACGATGGCTGACGCCGCGACGAACGACAGGTACGGGCCCTGGGGCATCGTGGCCGGCGGGTCCGACGGGATCGGGGCCGCGTTCGCCCACGAGATGGCCGCCAGAGGCCTGAACGTCGTGCTGGTCGCGCGGCGGGTCTCCGTGCTGGAGGCGTTCGCCGTCGAGGTCCGCGGGAAGCACGGTGTCGAGGTCCGCACCGTCGCGCTCGATCTCAGCGCCCCGGACGCCCTGGCGCGGCTCGCGACCGCGACGTCCGACGTCGAGGTGGGGCTGTTCGTCTACAACGCCGGCGGCGACGACTTCAGCATGCCCTTCCTCGACAAGGACCTCGACACCCACCTGAAGCTGATCCACCGCAACTGCGACAGCGTGCTCGAGGCCGCCTACCGCTTCGGCGGGCCGATGGTCGCGCGCGGGCGGGGAGGCGTCGTGCTCGTCACCTCGGGCGCGGCCTGGGCCGGCGGCGCCACGCTCGCCACCTACGGAGCCACCAAGGCGTTCGACCTCATCCTGGCCGAGGCGCTGTGGGCGGAATGGCGCTCTGGCGGGGTCGACGTCCTGAGCCTCGTGCTCGGCAAGACCGACACACCGTCGATGCGCCGGGTGTTCGACGCCAAGGGCGAGCCATACGGCGAGCTCGCCGACCCCGCGGACGTGGCCCGCCAGGCACTCGACCACCTCCCGGACGGGCCTACCTGGATCTTCGGCGCCCCCGAGCCGACCGGCGGCTCACCGTTCGGCGCGCTGCCTCGCCGCGACGCCGTGCTCGCGATGAGCCGCGGCGCCGCCACCGCCCACGCGGACGAGACGCACGCTTCGCCGGCGGCCGAAGACCGGCGTGGATGATCCGTACCGAGGCGAAGGTCGAGCAGGCGGCCCTCGGCACCCGAGGACGTCGCCTGGCCGCGGGCGCCGCCAGGCCGCGGTGGTGCCGCCGTCCCCCAGGTGGACCGTGCCGGTGAGGTAGTCGTGGTCCATCACGTGGCCGGATCGCTCAATGCGACCACTGTCGAACGCGGGCCACGGCGTAGACAGTGGTCGTCCGCGGGACGCTTCGTGTTCCTCCACCGCCGGCGAATGGGCCGGGGTCTCGCCGTCGCCCACAAACACCAGCTGGTTCGCGGCCCCGGGCCGCGTCGGGCCGGCAGGTGTTACCCCGCGGCTGGCGGCTCCCGCCGGCCGCGAATGGGCGGTCAAGCGCCCTGAAGGCGCGGGGGCTGGGATTCAGCGGACGTGTTCCGGCCAGCCTTCCCCGGTGCGCCATCATCGAAAGTTCGCACTCGGAACATTGACGGGCGCGTTCATGGAGGCGGCATCACCCGCTCAGCCCGGGGCCCATGTTCCGGTGATGGCACGACTGTCCCGGTGATGACACAACCACCGGTCGCCCGTCGCCGGCATCGACGCGTTGGGGCGAGTGGCCATCGTGGCAAAAGGTCCTCCCTGCGTCAAGCCAAAGGCAGTCACTGCTACATTGCGCTACCCGGATCCACCGCAAGCAGGGGCACAGCCGAGATCAAACGCCACCGGCCGCAACATCTCCATTCGCCCGGGTAACCCTACACTTACGTCAGGGTCAACCGGCGTTATGGGGCCGAACGCCTAAGGCAACCGTACATAGGTCAATGGCCCGACACCGACGCGGTTGGCCGGAGGCAAAGCCTTTCGTGTTAAATCCGGGGGGGACCTGAGCACGCGGTCACGGCTCTCATACCGAAGCCCGCCCGGGAGGCGTCATGGCAACACCGATGGTCCCTGGGTCCACGGACCGGGCTGACGTGTGGAAAGGCCAGGCCACCCCGGCTACGCCGGTGCCGCCACTGCATCCCGACGACCGGTTCGGCAACGTCATGGACCGGGTCCGCGCCGTCGCCGCGGCGTGCCCCGACCTGGTCGCCGTTCGCGACGAACACCGTGCCGTCACCTACACCCAGCTCGTCGCCTGGGCGGACGTCGTGGCGGACCGCGTCCTGCGGGAGCCCGCCGCGGCCGACCCCGACGCGCCGGTCGCTGTGCTCCTTCCCCACGACGCGAGCGGGATCGCCGCCGTCCTGGGTGTCATCGCGAGCGGCCGGCCCTGCGTGCCCCTCGACAGGATGCATCCCGCCGACCGCCTCGCCCAGATCGTGGGACTGGCTGGGGCCTCGGTGTGCGTCACCGGGCCGCCTGGCTCCGCCGAGGCGGGCACTGCCGCCGCGCTGACGGGGATCATGACCACCGTCGAGGTCGATGACAGTCCCGCCGCCGGTTGGTCCCCGGCGCTCGCCGACCGGGTGGCCTCGAGGGCGCCGCACCGGGCCGACACCGATCCGGCGGTGCTCATCTTCACCTCCGGGTCGACCGGAGTGCCGAAGGGTGTCCTGTGGCACCACCGCGCCCTGCTGGGTCAGCACTACGCCATTCAGGTGAAGGGCGTGATGCGGCCGGGTCCGGGCGACCGTCTGCCGCTCCTCCTGCCCTACTCCTTCATCTCGGGCATGAACCGCACGATCGGCCCGCTCGTCTTCGGCGCCACCATCGAGATGTACGACCCCCGGGTCCGCGGCGTCCGCGACCTGGCCGACTGGCTGCGCGCGATCCGGCCGGCCGGCCTCGTCRCCACCCCGGTACTGATCCGGACCGTGTTCGGCTGCCTCGATCCGGACGAGGTGCTCGACAGCATGCGGTTCGTCATGTCGGTCGGCGAGCCGATCTACGCCCGCGACATCGAACTGGCCCGCCACCACGTACCGACGACCGCGGCGTTCCTGGTCTCCTACGGCGCCTCGGAGCTCGGCACGACGACCTGCGACCCGATCTGGCCGGACGAGGTCCTCCCGGACGGCGTGATGCCGGCGGGGCGGCCGGTGGTCGACGTCCGCGTGCGGGTGGTCTCGCCGGACGGGGCCGAGATGCCGACGGGCGAGACGGGCGAGATCGTCGTGACAGGTCACTTCATCACGGGCAGCTACTGGCGTGCGCCTGAAGCGATCGCGTCGCGCTTCGGTGTCGGGCCGGACGGCACGCCGACCTACCGCACCGGGGACCTCGGACGCGTCGACGCCGGCGGTCAGCTCACCGTCGTCGGTCGCAACGACGCGGCTGTGAAGATCCGCGGTTACCTCGTCGAGCCGATCGAGATCGAGTCCGCCCTGCTGGCCAGCACGGACGTGCTCGAGGCCGTCGTCGTGGCCGACGCGGCCCAGGAGCGGACCCGCCTGGTCGCCTACGTCGTCCCGGCCGCGGGCGCCCGGGTCTCACCGGCGTCGATCAGGCGCCTGCTACGGGCCAAGCTGCCCTCCTACATGGTGCCGGCCACCGTCATGCTGGTCGCGGCGCTGCCGAGGACCGGTCGCGGCAAGGTCGACCGACTCAGCCTGCCCCCGGCCCCCGCCGGTCCGCGTCCGGGCCAGGACCCGCCCCGCGACCAGTGGGAGGAGGCCGTCGCCGGCGTGTGGGCCGTCGCCCTGCACCTCGACGACGTAGGCGTCCACGACGACTTCGTCGAGCTCGGCGGCGACTCCCTCATCGCCGAGGAGCTCCTGGCCAGGGTCACCGACGAGCTCGGGGTCCGGCTCCCCACCTCCACTGTCGCCGACGCCCCCACCGTCGCCGAATTCACCGCCCGGCTGCGCAACGTCGACACCGACACCCTGCGGCACCCCAGCGTCGTCCCGCTGCGCACCAGCGGCAGCGGCCGGCCGCTGTTCTGCTTCTGCGGCGCCGGTGGCCTCGCCGTCGGCATGCTCGGCTTCGCCCGCCACTTCGACGGCGACCGCCCCGTCTACGGAGTCCAGGCCCACGGCCTCGAGTACCGCGGCCTGCCTGACTGGTCGATCCAGGCGGCCGCCCGCCGCCACGCCCGCACCCTGCGCCTGCTACAGCCCACCGGCCCGTTCACCCTCGCGGGACACTCGTTCGGCGGGCTCGTCGCCTTCGAGACCGCGCGTCTGCTTACCGAGGCCGGCCAGGACGTCGACCTGCTCATCCTCATCGACAGCTTCCTGCCCGACACATCGGCCGGCGTCTTCGCGGGCGCAGTGCAGCCCTCGCGGCTTCCCGGCGGCCCGAGCACGGGCTCGCACCCCGCCCTGGCATCGGCATCGGACCAGGTCGAGGGTGCGGCCGCGGGCGGCCCGTCGCGCGCCGCGACGAGGGCCCGGGTCCTGCTCGACCGGGCCAGGCAGGCCGCCCAGCTCCCCCTGGCCGGCGTCGTCCAGTTMAAGGGCATGAACCAGTACGACGTCTTCTACAACCAGTCGCGGGTGCTGACCAGGTTGTACCGGCCCAGCCCCTGGAACGGGCGGGCTCTCGTCTACACGGCGGCCGCCTCGCCGCGGCGACGCACGGAGGCCTGGCGTCCGCTGCTGGCCAGCGACGCGACGTTCCGCACCGTCGGCGGCGACCACGACACCGTGCTGCGCGAACCCGTCGTGAGCGAGATCGCGGCCGACATCCGCGCGGTCCTCGCCAGCCTCGACAGCCTGGCCGGTTCCCCCGGGGCCTGAGCGGCCGCCTGCGGGGTGCCGCTCGAGTGACGACAATCCTGGCGACGGGGAGCACGCCATCCGTGACCAGCTGACCGCGAAAGGCCCGTGCTCGTGAGGATGCAGGACGCCATCAACGTCGAGGACTTCCGCGGGCTGGCGCGCCGCAGGCTTCCCCGGGCGGTGTTCGACGCCCTGGAGGGCGGAGCAGGCGACGAGGTGTCGCTGCGGCGCAATCGCGCCGCGTTCGACCGCATCGAGTTCCGCCCGCGGCCGCTCGCCGACGTCGCCAAGCGGGACCTGTCCACGACCGTGTTCGGCGAGCGACTGTCCATGCCGATCATGCTGGCGCCGACGGGCGCGAGCCGCCTCGCGCGGTCGGCCGCGGAGATCGCCGTCGCGCGGGCCGCGGCGCGGGCGGACGTCGTCTACATGCAGAGCACCGTCGCGGCCTTCCCCCTCGAGGACGTCGCCGCGAGCTCGACCGGTTCGCTCTGGTACCAGCTCTACCTGCCCCCCGACCGCGCCGAGCTCGGGGACCTCGTCCGGCGGATCGCGGCCGCGGGATACCGAGCCCTGGCCATCACCATCGACACGTCGATCCTGGGCAACCGCGAGCGGGACACACGCAACAGGCTCATGAGCCGGCCGCCGCGCCCCGGGATCGTGCTTCAGGGGGCCAGCAAGCCCGCCTGGACGGCCGACTTCCTGCGAGGCAAAGCCGACTACCTGCGCGGCAGGCTCGGTGCCGCCCGTTCCGACGGGCCGTCCCAGCTGAGCCTCGACCAGACCCGGAAGACGATCACGGCGGCGTCGGACTGCGTCACCTGGGAGGACGTCGAGCGGGTCCGGTCGCTGTGGAAGGGACCGCTCATCATCAAGGGCCTGATGCGCGGAGACGAGTGTGACCGGTTCGTCGAGCTGGGCGTGGACGGTGTCGTGGTCTCGAACCACGGCGGACGGCAGCTGGACGGCGTCCCCGCGACGATCGACATCCTGCCGGAGGTGGTCGACGCGGCGGCCGGCCGGCTCACGGTGTTCCTCGACGGAGGTGTCCGGCGCGGCAACGACGCGGCCAAGGCGCTGGCCCTGGGTGCCGCGGGCGTGTTCGTGGGCCGGCCGTACCTCTACGGCCTCGCCGCGGGCGGCGAGGCCGGCGTCGTGCGGATGATCGAGCTGCTGCGCGAGGAGCTTGACCGGGCAATGGCGCTGCTCGGCGCCGCGACCGTGGCGGACCTCGACCGCACCCTCGTCTCGGGCGCCCGCGTCCCCTTCCCGGTTGTCAGTTCGGCGGGCTGGTCGCCGTTGCCTTGAAGAAGGTGTAGTTGAAGGTGCCGTCGGGCTCGGTGGTGCGGTGCAGGGCACGTATGCCGGCCGCCCAGGTGGGGGCGTCGAGCAGTGCCTCGCCGACGGCCCGCTCGCCGACGCCCTCGACCATGGCGGTGAAGGTGCGCCGCGTGAAGCCGTCGACCAGGTGCGGGCGGCTGGCGTCGGCATAGACGACCCGCGGTGAGACCGCGACGTCGAGAAATCCAGCCTGGACCAGGAGCGGGTAGAGGCGCCGCCCGATCAGCCCGTCACCGCCGGCGCGCGCCTGCAGGTCGACCAGGCAGTCGATCGCCCGGCGCGCCGCCTCGCTGTCGGGGTGGAAGTAGGCCGAACCGTGGTCGCCCTCGATCACCGTGATCGAGCCGCCGGGGCGCAGCAGCCCGCACAGCGCCGCGAGCGCCCCGACCGGGTCCGCCAGGTGCTCCAGCACGAAGCAGACGAAGACGTGGTCGAACGACGCCCGCGGGAACGGCGCGTCGAACAGGTCGGCGCGCAGGAACCGCACGTTGGTCAGGCCCGCCCKGGTCACCCGTTCGCGGGCGACGGCGACCGACGTCGCCGAGATGTCGACGGACGTGAGGACGGCGTCCGGGCTGTTCGCCGCGAGGATGACCGTCTGCGCCCCGACCCCGCACCCGGCCTCCAGAACTCGACTTCCCGGCGGGTAGCGCGTGTCCGCGTGCAGCAGGTCGGTCAACGTCGCGGCCTGGTCGCCCAGCCGCGCGTGTTCCTGGTCCGAGTAGCCGTGGACGTACTCCATGGCCCGCACGATACGGCGCATCCGACGCCGGCCCCGAGCGTCTGACGGCCGGCCGACTCCCATCCGTCGCGCGGACCCAGGCGCCGTCTCGCCGCCGAGGCGCCGGGGCCGCGAGATTCCCGGTCAGACCAGTAGCGGGTGCCGATTCATCTAGATATCTTTTGCTCCGATGGCGGCGGCGGGGGCAAGCCGGCGGGGCAGCGGCGGAGGTGCGACGGGTATGACCGACAGTGATTGGTCCTTATCGGCGGTGCTCGACATCGTCACCGACGCCGCGCCCGGCCGGGAGATGCTGGTCTGGAACGACGTCCGGCGCACCTACGCCGAGGTGCGCGACCGCACCCGCCGGCTGGCCGCGTTCTTCCGGAAGCAGGGCCTCGACGCGCGGCGCGAGCGGTTCGAGCTGGGACGGTGGGAGTGCGGCCAGAGCCCCGTCGCGATCCTGCTGTCCAACTGCCCCGAGTACCTCGAGGCGATGATCGGGGCGTACCGGGCGCGGGCGGTGCCGTTCAACGTCAACCACCACTACAACGCCCGCGAGGTCGCCACGCTGCTCGACCAGGTCGGCGCCGAGGCGGTCGTCTACCACCGCCGGCTCGCGCCGCTGCTCGCCGCCGCCTCCGGTGCCGGTGCCGGTGCCGAGGGCATGGACGGCGCCGGTGCGGCGGCCGGCCGCCTGCTGGTCGACGTCGACGACGGCTCGGGAGTCGCGCCGCTGCCCGGTTCCATCCCCTTCGAGGCGGCCATCGCGGCCGCGGCCGACGCCGACCTCGACCAGCTGCCGATACCCTCACCCGACGATCTCTACCTGGTCTGCACCGGCGGCACCACCGGCCGGCCCAAGGGCGTGCTGTGGCGGCAGGCCGACGTCTACGTCGCCGCGATGGGCGGTTTCGAGGGCGCGACCGCCACCCGGATCTCGGCCATCGCCGCGTCCGGCCGAGGCGGCGTCTGGTTCGCGGCGCCACCGCTCATGCACGGCGCCGCGCAGTGGACCGCGTTCGCCGCGCTCGTCCTCGGCGCGACGCTGGTCCTGCACGACGACAGCGCGCCGTTCGACGCCCGAGCGATCCTCACCGTAGCCGAGCGCGAACGGGTCAGCCTGATGTCGATCGTCGGTGACGCCTACGCCCGCCCGCTGGTCGACGAGCTGCGCGCCCGGCCGTACGACCTGTCGGCGTTCGCGCGCCTGGCGACCGGCGGCGCGACGACCAGCGCCGCGCTCAAGCACACCTTGCTCGACCTGGTCCCGCACCTCACCGTGGTCGACGGCTACGGAGCGTCCGAGACCGGCGGGATGGCCTTCGGCAGTTCGACCAAGGACACCGAGACCCGCAAGTTCACCCTGTCGGCCGGCGGCGCGGTCCTGTCCTCGGACAGGACGCGGTTCCTCACGCCCGACGAGCCGGAGGTCGGGTGGACGGCGCGGGTCGGCCGGGTGCCGCTGGGCTACCTGGGCGACCCGGCCAGGACCGAGGAGACCTTTCCCGTCATCGACGGCGTCCGCGTCACCGTCCCCGGCGATCGGGCGCACTACGAGCCGGACGGCTCGGGCCGGATCGTCATGCTCGGCCGAGACGCGATGGTCGTCAACACCGGCGGCGAGAAGGTGTTCGTCGAGGAGGTCGAGGAGGCATTGCGCCTCCATCCCGGCATCCTCGACGCCCTGGTCGTCGGCCGGCCAAGCGTTCGGTTCGGCGAGGAGGTCGTCGCGCTCGTCCAGCCCCGCCCCGGCGTCGCGCTGTCCCCCAGCGAGGTCCGCGAGTACGCCGCCCGCTCCGTGGCCCGGTTCAAGGCCCCGCGCGCCGTCCTGCTGTGCGACCACATCGGCCGGCACCCGACCGGCAAGGCCGACTACACCTGGGCCCGCGAGGCCGCCCTCGGCGCCGAGCCGGCGACCTGACCCTCCCGTTCCACGCCCCCGCCGTTCTGGAACGGGGCAGGAAGGATGGGACGATGGCTCCTAGCCGACGAGGGCGTTCAACGCCCAGAAGACGGGCATGCCGGCGAGGATCGCGGCGTAGGGACGGCCGGTGCGATGGGCCGCCAGCGCCGCGGCGGCGACGGCCGCGAGCGGCGGGAGCAGCCCCGCGAGGTTCGCCTCGACCTGCCCGGCGAGGCTGGTGGCGGCGAGCGCCGCGAACGCGACCGGGACGACGAACGGTTTGGAACGCTCCAGCACCRCCGGGGTCCCGACCCGGCCGAGCAGGACCACCATGCTGATCCGCAGCAGGTAGCTGCCCACTCCGGCCGCCACGACGACGAGCCAGACGGTCATCGCCCCTCCTCCGTCCAGGCGCCGGCCGGCGCGAGCGCCGGCGCGGGCCGCGAGTCGGGAACGGACCCGGGATCGGGAACGGACCCGGGATCGGGAACGGACCCGGGAAGCGAGTCGGGAGCAGACGCGGGAACCGGGTCGGGCACGGACGCGGGAGCCCGGTCGGTGTCGCCGGACGCGCGCAGGCCGACCGCGACACCGACGAGGATCGCGAGCACGATGCCGGTCTGCGCCGGAGCCGGGCGGGCGGCGAGCGCGACGGTCGCCGCCGCCAGCGCCGCCCAGGCCGCGGCCCGCGCGGACAGCCGCGGCACCAGGTCGCCGATCAGGAACAGCGGGACGACGAACTCCAGGTGCAGCCCGGCCGGTACCCGCGTGCCGACGAGCTGGCCCAAGGCGATCGTCACGAGCCAGCCGGCCCACAGGACCAGCCCGCCGCTCAGGTAGTAGACGTGGGCCGCCCGCAGGTCGTCGGGCGACGACCGGCGGTAGCGGTCGAGCCCGACCGCGAGCGACGGCTCGACGATCAGGTAGGCGGCCAGCGCTCGCCACCAGCGGGGCGAGGCGCGCCAGTACGGGGCCAGTGCCGCCGAGTAGAGGACCAGCCGCGCGTTGATCGCGAGCACGGTCACGACGACGACCACGCCGGCAGCGCCGGCGCCGAGCAGTGCCAGCGCGGCTACCTGGGCGCTGCCGGCGAAGATGAGCGGGCCGGTCAGCCAGGCCGCCAGCGGCGGGATGCCGGCGCGGGCCGCGCTGACACCGATGACAAATCCGAACGGTCCGATGCCGGCCAGCCACGGCAGCATCGCGCGTGCACCAGCTCGGGCCTCGGCACGGGCCTCGGGGCCATGCCAGGCGCTGTTCACGTTCTCCCCTTCTTCTGAGCGTCGTCTTCTCCCGAGCGTCGTTCCCTCGGGGTGTCGTTCTCTCCGGTCCCGGCCTGTCGGCCTGGCCGTTCGGGTTCTCGTCCGGTCCGGTCAGGCGGACAGGCCGAGGACGGCGGCACGCAGGGTGAGGGCGTCCTCGCAGGGGGCGACGCCGAGCTCGCGGCGCAGCACCGCGGCCAGCCGGTCGAACTGGCGCAGCACTTCGACCCGCTCGCCGCGGGCCGCGTGCCGGCGCATGATCGCCAGGTGGGCGCGCTCGTCGGCCGGGTCCTCGAGCAGCAGCCGCTCCCAGCGCCCGGCCGCCCGCAGCATGCGCAGGTAGAGCTGCCGCAGCTGCTCGCGCTCCGGCTCGGTCCATGGCTCGTAGACGTCCTCGGGCAGCAGCGGCCCACCGTAGGTGTCGGCGGCACGCGCGGCGAGCGCCTTGTCGACCCAGCGGTCCAGGCTCACGACCCGGCCGGAGAGGCTGCCCGCCCACCCCGCGCCCCCACCGTCGCCGGACGCCGCGACGCCGGGCCCGCCCGCGCCGGGACCGGGGCCGGCGAGCCCGGCCAGCGCGCGCATGCCGGCGCGCCGGAACTCCTCGGCGTCCACGGTCACGTCCCAGTCGGGGCACAGGGCGACGACGTTGCCGCGCAGCACGACGGCGTCGGCGCCGCCGAGGGCCCGGCGGGCGTAGTGCGCGCACTTGTGCAGCCGTGGCACCGCCTCGGCCAGCGCCAGCTCGGGCCACAGCGCGTCGAGGACCACCTCCCGGTGCAGCCGCCGCGTCGGGGCGAGAGCCAGCAGCTTCACCAGCGACATCGCGTGCCGCCGGCACCAGGCCGTCTCCGGCACCGGCACGAACCCGCCCGGCCGGGCACGACCGTGCGCGCCGGCCGCGGCCGGCCACGGCTCCCCCGGCGGGGCGGCCATCCCCGGCCTCCCCGCGGCGGGCGCGGCACCTACCAGGACGGCGAACTCCCCGAGCAGCCGGATCTCGACGGGCCGCGCCGGGGCCGCCCGTCCCCGGGACGCGACGCCCGGGTCGGGCCAGGCCGTCGCCCTCGTCACCATCGTCTGTCCTCCGCCTCGGTCCGGGTCCCCGCCGGCGCCCCCGCTCGCCGCTCGCCGTCAGGACCCAAGACTCCAGCCACCGGGCGGCCCGCGACCAGTACGGCTCCTGTACCCGGGGTGTCGCGTGCGCGTCAGCGCATCAGCGAGCCGGCCCACGCCGACCAGAAGTCAGCGCAACCGCCAGAGGCGGATGGTGTTGTCGATTCCCACCGTGGCCAGGGTGTTCCCGTCCGGGGAGAACGTCGCGCCCCACTGGTCCGCGAGGGGCTGGCCGAGCGGGGCCGCGTGGGCCGGGTCGGCGACGTTCCAGAGGTGGACGACGTTGTCCGGCCCGTGGCTGGCGAGCACCGTGCCGTCGGGCGAGAACCTGACAGCCAGCACTCCGCCCGCGTGGCCGGTGAGCGGCGGGCCGAGCGGCCGTGGACGGGCGGGGTCGCTGACGTCCCAGAGGCGGATGGTCCGGTCCCCGCCGGCGGTCGCGAGGGTCTTCCCGTCGGGCGAGAAGGCGACGTTCCACACGCCGCTGACGTGGCCGGTCAGCGGCTGGCCCAGCGCCGCCGGGTGGGCGCGGTCGGAGATGTTCCACAGGCGGACCAGGCTGTCCGAGCTCGCCACCGCGAGGGTGCGGCCGTCGGGCGAGAAGTCGATGCCGAGCACCTGCTGCGCGCCGCCGCCGCCGAACGGCTCGCTGGTGGGCTTCGGGTTGGCACGGTCGCTGACGTTCCACAGCCGCAGCGCCCCGTCCGGGGTGGCGATCGCGAGGAGGTCGCCGTCGGGCGAGAAGAGGGCGCGGTGGCCCACGCCGGGATGGTGAGCGAACGGCTCGCTGAGGGCGGTCGTGCGGGCGGGGTCGTGGATGTCCAGGAGCACGACGTCGGAGATGCCCACCGCGACCGTCCTGAGGTCGGGAGCGAAGGCGACGCCCCACCAGTCGGGCCGAGCGATCGTCGACCGGCCGATCTCGGCCGGGGTGGCGCCGCCGCCCTTCATCTCCCACTGGCGAAGGGCCGCCTGGCCGGTGTAGTCGGCGGTCGTGCCGCCATCGGCGACGGCGAGGCGCTTGCCGTCGGCGGAGAACGCGAACGAGTACACCGTCCGGGACCTGTCCGGGTCGGCGGGAAGCTGCGCGACCAGGGACGGCGGGGTGGTGATGAGCGCCTGCGCGGTCGTCGGCCCCTTCCCGTCGCGGGTGGCCAGGATGGTGATGCCGGTCGCGGCGGCGCCGAGCACGACGCACACGGCGAGGACTACCACGATGAACCCCCAGCGGCCGAACCGCCGCCGGGACGACCGCGCCGCGGGCCCGCCCGGTGCCGCGGGATAGCCCGGGGAAGTGGGGTAGCCCGCCGACCCGGGATAGCCGGGCGGGACGGGCTGGCCGGGCTGGCCGGGCTGTACGTACCCGGCGGGGTTGGACTGGTTCCGCCACGGCTCGGGCCCGGTACTGGCCCAGCCGTAGGGCGCCGGCGTCGGCGCGGGCGGACCGTGCGGAGCGGGCGCGGGGGTCGGCAGTGGCGCGACCGCCGGCCAGCCGCCCGGGGCGGGGGCGGGCGTGTTCCACGGGTGGTCCGGCGCCAGGCGGGCCGTCGACTCCTCAGGCGCGGCGAACGGACCGTGCGCCCCAGTCCCGGCGAACGAGCCACCCGGGCGGATCGTCGCCTCCTCGGACGACCCCGAGGGCTCCGGCCGCTCCCCCGGCGCGGACTGGACCAATGTCTCGTCCGCGTGGATCGTCGGCTCCTCGGGCGGGCCGAACGGGCCGGGCGTCCCAGGCGCGGACGCTGGTCGAACGATCGTCTCGTCCGGGTCGAAGGGCGTGCTCGCGGGCGTGTCGGCCATCAGCTCTTCTCCCCTGGTACGGGCCGGCCGGGCCAGGTGTCCCCCGCGCGACGCATGGTCATTTCGGAGCGACCGTACCGCAAAGCCCGGGCGGGATCACACGGTCTGGGACCGATTCGGGCGTTCGGTCCGAATCCGCTACCGGCCGCCGCCGCGGCCCGCCGACCCGATCCACGACATCGCCGTGGCGACCATCTCGAGGCCATGGCCCCAGGCGGTCGTCCGCCCGTCGACGAAGACTCCCGACGGCAGCCGGTCGGCGATGAGCCGCGCGGCGGTGGCCGGGTGCAGCCGGTCGCGGGACGCCCCGATCACCAGGCAGGGGCAGCGGATCGCCGCCAGCACGTCCAGGTCGAGCCCCGGGTAGGCCTGCCAGGTGAGCAGCGACTGTCGCAGCTTGCCCGGGTCGGCGGTCCGCAGGACCCGGTAGAAGCCGCCCAGCCCGCTCGCCGCCCGCCGGCGGTGCACATACCCCGCGCCCGGCAGCAGCACCCAGCGCAGGATCTCCAGCACCGACGGCGGGCACGGCCACAGCACACGCGCCGCGGCCGGTACCGGCGCGGTGACGTGCGGCAGCAGCAGGATGATCCAGGCCGGCGGTGGGTCGAGCAGCGGATGGGCGTGCAGGGCCAGGACCGCGCCGGTCGAGGCGGCGATGACGCCGTAGCGGCCGGCGGGGGCGACCGTCTGGCTGGCCAGCTCTGCGACGTCCGCGGCCATGTCCGCGACGGTCAGCCGGTCACCGGGGCGCAGCCGGGACGACGCCTTCTCCCGCGTCTCGACGTACCAGGTCCGGTGGCGCGCCGCGAGCGCCGGCAGGGTCTTGCGCCAGCTGTACGGCGTCGAGGACCAGCCGGGCACGAACAGGACCGGGTCGCCCGCGGCGCCCGACGCGCCGCCGAACAGCAACGCTCGCAGGAGCGCGTCCGGCGTGCGTACCGCGCGGACGCCGTCGCGCCAGGGCAGCAGCGGATCCGGGACGTCGCGCCGCCCCCACTCGGCCTCCCGGACGCGCCAGCCCCAGGGAAGGTCCCGGCACTGCTGGTCCCACCACGCCGCGTCCACGCCCGAACCACGTGCCAGCCGTTCCCGGGCCTCGTCCCCGCCCATGCCCGCATCCCTCCCCGACCGCGGCGCGTCGCCACGTCGAGACCGCCTCCGACGGTCAAGGAGACCCAGTGTCGGCGGGAAAGGAGAAGAGGCAGGCACCCACGCTGGTCACTGTCAGGAATACCCGGGTGCCAGCAGGAGAAGGCAGTCGGCGCGCGACAGCGGAGAGTCGCCGCGAGGCGGCGGCGCCGTTCAGCCGCCGGGGTACCGGGCGACCCATTCGGTGGTGGCGCCACCCCAGGGGTCGGCGACGTCGGCGCTGCCTGTTACCTCGCGGACCAGGTCGTCGGCGACCTCGCGGACCAGGCTGTGGCCTTCCAGCTCGTCGAGCCAGTCGGCGGGCAGCGCGTCCTCGCCGAGGGCGGCGCCGACGAGGTTGCCGCAGATCGCGCCGGTCGAGTCGCTGTCGCCGGAGTGGTTCACCGCGGCGAGCAGCGCGACGCGCGGGTCGTCCGCCGCGGTGACGGCGCAGAAGACCGCGATGGCCAGCGCCTCCTCCGCCACCCAGCCCGCGCCGAGCGTCTCCACCCGTCCCGCCATGAGCTCGGGCGAGGCGAGCCCGCCCGCCCCCGGGCCGTCGGCCGCGATCTCCCCGGCCGCGCCGAGGGCCGCCCGCAACGCACGCGCGACCTCATGCCCCACCGGCTCGTCCTCCGCCCGGCGCAGCGCCGACGTCGCCGCCGCGAGCACCGACGCGCCCTCCAGCACCTCGGCGACGATCCAGGCGAACGCGCCGGCGGCGAGGTAGCCGGACGGGTGGCCGTGGGTGAGCACCGCGCACTCGACCGCCAGCGACCAGGCGTCCTCCGGCTCTCGGCGCAGCAGGCCGAACGGCGCCGAGCGCATCACCGTGCCGCAGCCCTTGCTGTCCGGGTTGGCCGGGCTCTCAGGGGTGCCCATCTTCGGCGCCGACAGGCCGGACAGGCAGGCGTTGCCCGGCGCCCGGCGGGCGTAGAGCACCGGCTGGGCCGCGAGCCAGCCGCTCACCTCGGCCGGAGGCTCGTTCATCCGCTGCGTCACCAGCCACCGCTGGTAGGCCTGCCACAGCACGGTGGGCGGGTGGCAGATCCCGCGGGAGCGGCCGCGTACCGAGGCGCGGATCAGGCCCTCGGCGGTGAACAGCGTCATCTGGGTGTCGTCGGTGATCGGCGCGAACACGCCGTACGCCTCCGTCAGCCCGGTGACCCCGTCCGGCCCGTACGCGCGCCGGATCTCGTCCAGCGACAGGAACTCGATGCCGGCGCCGAGGGCGTCGCCCAACGCGCCGCCGAGCAGGCAGCCCCTCACCCGGTCCCGGTAGGACAACACCGCGATTCCCCCTCCACCACCCCTGCGCCCGGGCACGTGCGCATTCGCGCGCCCGACGCGGCCGGCCAGCCGGCCCAGGCCGGACCCGCGGTCGCGCGTGATCCAAGCGTAGGTAACGTCACCGGTGATCGTGCCCCTCGGCGCCCGCGAGACCACGCCAAGCTCCCCGTCCCCGCGGCATCCGCACCCGAGGGTCACGGCGATAACCTCGATGTGGCGCGACAAATCAACCACGGAGCCCACACGTTGCGAGCCTGCCGATGAGCGCGGCCGAGCCCCCCGCCCCGGCTGGCGCGGCGCGGGCGCGCCCCCGGGTGGTACTCGCCGACGACGCGCCCTTCTTCCGTGAGGCGATCGCGGGGCTGCTGCAACGGTCCGGGCTCGACGTCGTCGGTGAGGCCGGCGACCCGGTGGCGCTGCGGGCGGCGGTCGCCCGACTGCGCCCGGACGTCGCCGTCATCGACATCCGGATGCCGCCGACCCGCCGGTTGGAGGGCCTGGAGGCCGCGCTCGCGATCCGCCGCGACCAGCCTCGCGTCGGCGTCCTGCTGCTGTCCCAGTACCTCGAGTCGCACTACCTGCCGACGCTGTTCGGCGCGGCCATCGCCCCGCCTCGGCCGACCGCCGGCGACACCGGTCCCCGCTCCGGCGGCGCGGCTGGCGGCGCGGGCGGCGGCCGGGGCGGGGTCGGCTACCTGCTCAAGGAGCGGGTCGGYGGGGTGTCGGTCTTCGTCGACGCCGTCCGGCGCGTCGCCGCCGGCGGCTGCGTGCTCGACCCGGAGGTCGTCGCGCTGCTGCTCGACGGCCGCCGCCGTCGCGACGTGTTGGCGCGGCTGTCCGCCCGCGAACGTGAGGTGCTCGGCCTGATGGCCGAGGGCAGGTCCAACCGGGCGATCGGCGACAAGCTGGTGCTGACCCCGCGCACCGTCGAGTCGCACGTCCGCAACATCTTCGCCCGCCTCGGCCTGGAACCCGAGGCGGACGACAACCGCCGCGTCCTCGCCGTCCTCGCCTACCTGCGCGCCGAGGGCCGCTGACCAACCTTCCGTAGATCTTCGGTGGCCGGAAACGAGCGCGCGCCAGCGGCGCCGGCGCCGCCGCACCCAACCCCCCAGCCCTCGCCACGACCGCCCCGGGCCGACCACCGTCGGACGAACCGTGGCAGATGGCCGCGCCTATAAGCCTGCTCATCCAACACACATCAAGAGCAGTGCCGCGAAGTGTGTTGGATGAGGGTGTCTGTAGGCACGGCCATCTGCCACGGTCGGTGTTCGTGGGGAGGTGGTCGCGCCGCTTGGGAGGCCGGGCGGCGGGACGAGGGCGGGATGAGTACGAAGGGTTATCGCGCGTGTACGGCTGAGGCGGTCGCTGGCGGCCGATCACGTGAGCACTGGAGGAGTTCTTCCTCCAGTGCTCACGACCGGCGCGCCCGATGCCCGGTTCCCGGGCCGCGCCGGGCGGCCAATCCGCGGTAGTCCAGCCTGTCCGTGGACGGCCGCAGCCACAGATCGACGGACCGGACGCTGGCCATGACGCCATGCCGGCGCAGGCCTGCTAGGCGTTTGACAGCTTCCGCGGGCTCGCGCATGATCACGCAGTGCAGGTCCACGGGGACGCCCGCGCGGCAGCCGTTCCCGTGCAGCCTGGCGCACTCCCCGGTCCTCCGGACGCGATCCCCGCCAGCCGCCCGGCCGCCCCTCCAGCACCACGCCCGGACGTCGAGGGCATCGCCGAGCCGCCGACAGGCGCGAGTGCCGCGCAGGACGGCGTCGGGCCGCGAACCGTCGACGCGGGTGACCACCCCCCACCGCCTGCGGCCGGGCCGGCGCCGCGCGCGACGGTGCCGGCGCGCCGGACCGGGCTGCCCTGGCCGTCGACGCTGGTCGTGGTCGCCGGTGTCGTGCTGGGGGCCGGGCTCGGCGTGTGCTCGCTGGTACTCAAGGCCGAGGACGGCTCGCACCCGCTTCCCCAGACGATCGCCGGGGTCGTCGGCGGATATCTCTTTCTCGCCGCCGGGGCGGTCGCGTATGCCCGCGGCCCCACCAACCGGGTCGGGCCGCTCATGGTCCTCGCCGGGGTCGCCTACTTCGCCGAGGACGTGCAACTGGCCAGGACCGCCTGGTTGTTCGGGGTCGGACTGCTGCTGGGGCAGGCGTCGACCGGGCCGCTCACCCACCTGCTGCTGGCCTTCCCCGACGGGCGCCTCACCTCGCGCGCGCAGCGGGTGCTCGCCGGCGTGACCTACGCCGTCGTCCTGGGGATAAGCCCGCTGTTCACCCCGTTCAACGACACCAGCCAGCTTCCCGCCGGGCGGGTCAACCCCCTCTACATCTGGGGTCCCCGGTCGATGATCGAGACGTGGAGCCGGATCAACGCGGCGATCGGCGCCGTGATCGGGGCCGGGGTGCTCGCCGTGCTGACGCACCGCTGGCTGACGGCGAGCGGGCCGCGGCGGCGGGTGCTCGCGCCGGTGTTCGTCACCGGCCTCGTCGGCGCCGCCGCGACCGTCGCCAGCGGGCTCGGCCCAAGCACCAGCCCGTTGCGGCCCGCGCTGCTGTGGGTCTACCTCGTCGCCTTCGCGCTGCTGCCGCTGGGGTTCCTGGCCGGGATCCCGCGGCTGCGATTCGGCCGTACCAGGTTCGCCACGCTGCTCGCCCAGCTCGCCACCCCGCTACCGCCCGCCGAGCTGCGCGCCCTGCTCGCCAGCGCCCTAGGCGACCCGTCACTGCGGATCGCCTACTGGCGCCCGGAGACGGCGAGCTTCGTCGACGCGGACGGCCAGCCCCTCGACGTGGCGGCCACCGGTGAGGGCCCGGACCGACGAACGGGCCAGCGCCCGTGGCTCGGCCCGGTGGTCAGGCTCGTCGAACGGGACGGGCGGCGGGTCGCCGCGCTGCTGCACGACCCGGCGTTGCGCGAGGACCCGCGCCGCCTGGAGGCGGTCGTGGCCGCGGCGGGGCTCACGCTGGACAACCAGCGGCTCGCCGCGGAGGTACGCGCCCAGCTGGCCGAGGTACGCGCCTCGCGTGGCCGGATCGTCGAGGCGGCCGACGCGGAGCGCCGCCGCATCGAGCGCGACCTGCACGACGGCGCCCAGCAGCGCCTCATCACCGCCCGTCTCGCTGTCCGGATGGCGCAGGACCAGCTTCCCGGCCCCGAACTCGCCATCCTGCTCACGCGCGCCGCGGACGGGCTGGACCTGGCGATACGGGAGCTGCGCGAGCTCGCCCGCGGCATCCACCCGGAGATCCTCACGGAGGCCGGGCTGGTGGCCGCCGTCGAGTCACTCGTCGATCGGGCGCCGTTCGACGTCCGGGTCGTGGCGGCCGACGTGCCGCGGCTGCCGGCCGCGGTCGAGGCGACGGCGTACTTCGTCGTCGCCGAGGCGGTCACGAACGTCCTCCACCACGCCGTGGCGACGCGGGTCACGATCGAGATCGGCCATCGCGGCGGGCGGTTGCACCTCGCCGTCACCGACGACGGGACCGGCGGGGCCGACCTCGCCGCCGGGACCGGCCTGCTCGGCCTGCGCGACCGCGTGTCGGCGCTGGACGGCACGCTCACCGTCCACAGTCCGCCCGGTCGCGGTACGACCGTCCGCGCCGACCTGCCCGCCGCCAACGACTGAGCGGCAGAACGAGCGGCAGAACGGCGGAACTGCGGAAAACAGGCCATCGGCCGCATGTGGGACCGCCTCTCGTCGAAACGCTGAATCTCCGGTCGACTGGTTGACTGTGGGTGTCCGGGGGAGGTCAACGAGTGACCGCACCCATCGGAGCGACGGACCGACCAGCCCTCAGCGCGGCGGCAGTGGCGGCCCGAGGAGAGGTGGTGGCCATGGGTTGGCGCGAGTTCCTGGGACTGCGCGAGCCGCGGCACCCGCACGAACAGGACTACGACCAGCACGACCGCGGACGGGAGCGGTCCGATGACGACCGCGGCCGCCGCGAGGACCACGCCCCGCCGGAGGAGCCCGCCCATGAGGGAGGAGGCGGTTACTCGGAGAACGATGTCCGCGTGCCCGGGCGCGATGTCCGCGTCGAGGACAGTGAATACCCGGGCGAACGCGAACATCTGGGCGAACTCGAGTACCGGGACGAACGCGAACTCCAGGACGAACGCGGGTTTCAGGACCAACGCGGACTCGAGAACGCGACGGATGTCGAGTTCCCGCGCACGCGACCCCTGGAGTCCGGGCAGGACCTTCCGGCTGGCTTCGAGGTGTTCGAGGCTCCCGTCGAACGCCTCGGCGACTTCGGCGGCGCCGACCAGGTCAGCGACACCGAGGTCAGAGCCACCGAGGTCAGCGACTCTGAGGTCAGCGTCATCGGCGTCGGGAACGCCGAGCAGGCGGTCGACCAGTGGCCCACCGGCGACCAGCCGCCTGCCGGCCTGGCCGGCCGGGCCAGCGACCTGGGGCGGGAGCGCGGCGAGCGGTACGCGGTCCACCGGGACCGGTACCAGGAGTTCCTGGCGGCCGAGGCGGAACGTGAGGAGGCGGCCCGCGCCGAGGCGAGCCGGCCCGCCAGCCCCGCCGCGCGGCCGGCCCGGCCAGCTCCCGGCGCCAAGCCGGCCGGCAAGCGCCGGGAGCCCCGGCCCGCCGCCGGCCAAGGCCCCACCCCCACAGATCGCCGCGACGCGCGGTCCGCCCGCGACGTCGGCCGGGAGGGCGACGGCCAGGCCCGGTTAGCCAGTGGTGGCGGCAGCCCCGCCAGCCACCCTGACGACGGCGCGTTCGGGGCGAAGCCGGGTCAGGAGCTGAGCTGGCGGTTCCCGCCCCAGCAGGTGGTCGCGTCGTACCAGACCCACGACCAGGCCGAGCGCGCGGTCGACTACCTGGCCGACGCGCGCTTCCCGGTCGAACGGTCGGCGATCGTCGGCCGCAACCTGACCAACGTGGAGACGATCGGGCGGATGTCGTGGTGGGACTCCACGCTGCGCCTGGTCGGGGGCTGGGCGGTGGCCGGCGCTCTGGTCGGCTGGATCTTCGGGCTGCTGGACTGGGTCTCACCGCTGCGGACGGCCTTCTCGCTGGCGCTGTGGGGCCTGCTGTTCGGCGCCGTTCTCGGCCTCTTCGCCGGCCTGCTGTCGCGCGCGCTCGCCGGCGGACGCCGACAACGGGTGA
The DNA here is from genome assembly GCF_001854645.1 of Pseudofrankia sp. EUN1h. Lineage (NCBI taxonomy): Bacteria > Bacillati > Actinomycetota > Actinomycetes > Frankiales > Frankiaceae > Pseudofrankia > Pseudofrankia sp. EUN1h. Next base: position 251,696 of record NZ_MBLN01000049.1, read on the forward strand.
CGCATAGCCACGTCTACCGGGCGGACAGCTACGACCTGCTCGTCGACTCGGAGCTCGCCGAACGGGCCAGGAGCACCCTGGTCCTCGGCGGCTTCCCCGTGACCGGCGCCGTCCGCAAGGACGCGATCTCGTTCCACCACCGCTGACCTCAGCCCCGTCCGTCCCGGAGCGCCCGGCGATCCCGGTGGTCCTGGTGGTCCCGGCCGCGCCCGCTGGGTCCCGCCGCGTGGTCCGCTTTCGGGTGCCCGTCAGTGAGGGCGTCTGATAAGCACGTTCTCGCCGGGCGGATATCGGTGACGCGGCTGAGGCGGTGCTCTGTGGGTGCTGGGACGTGGTGTGTTGTGGGACGCGATGAGTGACGTGACCCGGTGGGAGACGCTGGACGTCTCGGTCGACGGACGCGTCGCCTGGGTGCGGTTCAACCGGCCCGACCGGCGTAACGGTGTCACCACCGCCATGGCGGTCGAGATGTACGGGGCACTGTCGGAGCTCGCGGCGCTGGACACGGTCAGCGTGCTGGTGCTGACCGGCAACGGGGACGCGTTCTGCCCCGGCGCGGACCTGCGTGCCGCCGCCGAGGACGCCGAAGCCGCGCGCCGGCTGCCCGACCCGGAGACGTACCACTCGGCGCGGCTGCTGCACGAGATGCCGGCGCTGACGGTCGCCGCCATCAACGGTGCCTGCGCGGGAGCCGGGTTCGCCTGGGCGGCGGCCTGTGACGTGCGGGTCGCGTCGGCGTCGGCCCGGTTCGCCACGGCGTTCCTGGCGGTCGGGCTGCCGGGCGAGCTGGGCCTGGCCTGGACGCTGCCGCGCAGCGTCGGCGCGGCGCGCGCCCGGGAGCTGCTGTTCCTCGCCCCGAAGATCGACGCGGAGCAGGCTCGGGAGTATGGCTTCGTCAGCCGCGTCTGGCCGGCCCACGAGTTCCGGCGGGAGCTGGACGGCCTGGTCACCCAGCTCGCGGGCCGGCGGCCCGAGGCGATCCGCGAGATGAAGCGCAACCTCGTCGAGGCCGAGCGCCTCCCCCTCGGCGACTACATCACCGGCGAGTCGGCCCGCTACCTGGCCCTGCTCACCGGCGACGGTGCCGACGGCGTCCGCGACCGCATGGCCCAGCGCCGCGACCAGATCCAGGCCGACCACCCCGAGTAACCGGGCCCGGCCGCGCACGGCGGCGAAGCGGGGCCAGCTGGCGGGCGGGCGGCGACGGCCGCGACGGCGACGGTCAGGCGATCGAGCCGCCGTCGATGAGGTACTCGCCGCCGGTGATGGCGCGGGACGCGTCACTGACCAGGAACAGGACGAGGTCCGCCACGTCCGTCGGCTCGGCGGCGAAGCCGAGCGGGATGTGGGAGAGCGCCTCCCGCTCGTGGTAGCGCAGCAGGTCGGCGGACATCTCGGTGCGGACCAGGCCGGGGCACACGCAGTTGACCCGGATCTGGTCCCGCCCGAGCTCCAGCGCGRCCGCCCGGGACAGGCCGCGCAGGCCGAACTTGGACGCGACGTAGGCCGAGCCGTTCGGCATCGCCTTGAGCCCCGCGGCGGACGCGGTGTTGACGATCGCGCCGCCGCCGCGGGCCCGCATCGCCGGTACCACCGCGCGGATCCCCAGGAAGGCGCCGACCAGGTTCGTGTCCAGCACGTCGCGGAAGGTCGCCTCGTCGGTGTCGACCAGGCCGCGGCTGACCATGACACCCGCGTTGTTCACCAGGATGTCGAGGCCGCCGAACTCGCCGGTGGCGGTGTCCACGGCCTGTGCCCAGGTCTGCTCGGACGCGACGTCGCCGGACACGAAGCGGGCGGCGGGGCCGAGCCCGTCCGCGGCGGCCTTCCCCTGCTCGTCGAGCCGGTCGACGAGCACGACGCTCGCCCCCTCGGCGACGAACCGGGTCGCCTCCGCGAGCCCCTGCCCGCGCGCCGCCCCGGTGACGATGGCGACCTTGCCGTCCAGCACTCCCACGCCCGTCCGCCCTTCCCGGCATCCGCGCCGGTCGCCGGTCGCCCGCGCCGCCACGCCCGGGCGCGGCGGTCGACCGGGACGCCCACGAGGACGTGCCTACCAGACGAACCGTCCGGCACGCAGCCGATAGCACCGCGCCGACCCGACCGCGGCGGCCCTGCCCGACGGATCCCGCGGGTCCAGCGCGGCCGCATGCCCGCCGGACCCGCCGGACCCGCCGGTCGGGCGGTTCCCGCGGGCCTGACGCGGTGTCAGGTGGGCGACCCACGGGTGGAAGGTCCGGGGAAGGCGCCGTTCCTAGCTTCTTCCTCATCACGAGCACACCGGCCGGCCCGGCCGAGGCCTCCGGCCCACGTGCTCCCACCGCGTCAACGAACCACCAGACCCGGCCGCGCCGCTTGCCTCCCGGCGTGGCCGCCCTGGCGCCGGTCAGGCCCCCGTGCATGACGCCGCCCCCCGGCCGGGGGCCTGACCGGCGCCGCCCCGACACGGCGTCCGTCCGAGGCGGTGGAGATCCGAGTCGGTGGAGAAAGGACATGAGCCCCATGGAGACCATCGACACGGTGGTGATCGGCGCAGGGCAGGCCGGCCTCGCCGTCAGCAGGTGCCTCACCTCCGCCGGTCGGGAGCACCTCGTGCTGGACCGGGGAGCGGTCGGCCAGCGCTGGCGGGACCGGTGGCAGGCCCAGCGGCTGCTCACCCCGAACTGGATGAGCCGGCTGCCGTTCTGGTCCTACCAGGGCGACGACCCGGACGGTTTCCGGGGCTTCCCCGAGCTCGTCGGCTACCTCGAGGACTACGCGGCGTCGTTCGACGCGCCCGTCCAGGCGGGCACGGCCGTCGAGTCCGTCACCCTCGCGCCCGGCGCGCCCGCCCGCCACACAGCCGGTACGGCCGGCGCCCACCGCGCGGCCCGTGCTCGCCGCGGAGGCCGAGGCGGCGCTGGCGCGGCGCGGCCCGGACCGCCCTCCCGGTTCGTGGTGTCCACCGACCAGGGCGGCTTCCAGGCCCGCAACGTCGTCGTCGCGGCGGGTGCGTGCGACGAGCCCGTGATACCGGCGGGGCTCGCCGGCGCGCTCCGCGGCGTCCATCAGCTCCACGCCGCCGACTACCGCGGCGCGAGCGGCCTACCCGCTGGCGGGGTGCTCGTCGTGGGCGCTTCGTCGTCCGGGCTGCAGGTCGCCGAGGACGCGGTCCGGGCCGGCCGGCCGGTCACGATCAGCGTCGGCGAGCACCGCCGACTGCCCCGCGCCTACCGCGGCATGGACATCTGGTGGTGGCTGGACAGGCTCGGCATCCTCGACCGGAGCGTGGAGGACCTGCCGCCCGACGAGCAGGGACACCGCGAGCCGTCGCTGCAGCTCGTCGCCGGGCGTGACCTCGACCTGGCTCTGCTCGCCGACGCCGGCGTTCGCCTGGTCGGGCGGCTGCGCGCGGCGAGCGGTTACCGCGTCGAGTTCTGCGACGACCTCGCGGGCACGACCCGGGCCGCCGACGCGCGGATGCGCCGGATCCTCGACCGGATCGAGGCGAACGTGCGTGGCAGCGGTTTCGCCGCCGAGCTCGACGACCCGGAGCCGTTCCGCCCGGTCGACGCGGCGCCGGCGCCGACGCACCTCGACCTGAAGGCGGCCGGCATCGGCACCGTCGTCTGGGCCACCGGCTACCGCCACACCTATCCGTGGCTCCAGGTCCCGGGCGTGCGCGATGCGACGGGGCGGATCCGCCAGAGCGGCGGCGTCACGGCCCGGCCCGGGCTCTACGTCGTCGGCCTGCCGTTCCTGACCCGACGCAACTCGCATTTCCTCGACGGCGTCCGCCACGACGCCCGCGCGGTGGTGACCCACCTCTGCCTCGGCCAGATCCCCTGGCCGCGCGCGGGCAGATCCGTCGACGGGGCGACCCGTCGATGACAGCGTTGGCGGCGCCGTCGTCATTACCGTCGCCACCGACGCCAGCGGCGACGACGGCGACCCGGGTGGCCGGCCGCGAACAACGATCCCACCTGGCGGCCAAGCGGCCATGTGACGTCGTGGTGGTGGGAGCCCGTTGCGCGGGGGCGGCGACGGCGATGCTGCTCGCGCGCGCCGGCCTGCGCGTCCTGCTGCTCGACCGCGCCGCCGAAGGCGCGGACACGGTCTCCACCCATGCCCTGATGCGCGGCGGCGTGCTGCAGCTGCACCGCTGGGGACTGCTGGAGGCGATCGTCGCGGCCGGCACCCCGCCGGTGCGTTCCACCGTCCTCCACCACCCCGACGAGACGGTGCGGGTGGCGTTGCGGCCGGTGCCTGGCGCGGCCGAGCTCGACGCGCTGTACGCGCCGCGCCGGACGGTGCTCGACGCGGTCCTGGTCGACGCCGCCCGCCGTGCCGGCGCCGAGGTCCGCTTCGGGACGCCGGTCACCCGGCTACTGACCGACGGCTCCGGGCGGGTCGTCGGCGTCGCCGCCCAACCCACATCGGGCGGCGGGGCCGGGCGGGAGGTGCTGGTGCGGGCCGCGCTGACGGTCGGCGCGGACGGGCTCGGCTCGACGGTCGCCCGCGCGGTGGCCGCGCCGGTCGCCCAGGTCGGCCGGTCCGCCGGGTCCTACCTGTACGGCTACTGGCGCGGGCTGCCCACCGATGGCTACGAGTGGTTCTTCGGGCCGGGCGCGTCGGCGGGGCTGATCCCGACCAACGATGGTCTGACCTGCGCGTTCGTCGGGCACGCACCCAGGCGGATGCGCTCCGTCCGTGCCGGGACTCGTGACGCCCGCGCCGCGTTCGACGCGGTGCTCGCCGCGGCCGCCCCGAACCTGCCGGACCGCCTGGCCGCCGCCGAGCTCGCCGGGCGCCTGACCGGGTTCGGCGGCCACCGCGGCCACCTGCGCCACCCCTTCGGACCCGGCTGGGCCCTCGCCGGCGACGCCGGGTTCTTCCACGACCCGCTGAGCGCCCACGGGATCTCCGACGCGCTACGGGACGCGGAGCTGCTCGCCCGCGCCGTCCTCGATGCGGGCCCCGCGCCCGGGCCGGACCTCGACGCGGCCCTGGCCCGCTACCAGCGAGCCCGCGACCGCCTGGCGCTGCCGCTGCTGGCCGCTACGGACAGGCTCGCCTCCCACGCCTGGGACGGGACATCGCTGCGCCCGACACTGCGCGCCCTCAACGTCGCCATGAGCGCCGGGGCCGAGACCCTGCTCGCCCTCCCGCCGCTGCCGGCCGGCCACCCGGTGGCGGCCCGCTCAGGGGCCAGACGAATCACCCCGAGGACTTCGCCACCGTCGGGAGTTGCGATGCCTGAGCGGTGGTCTGGCGACTGGCTCGGTAACGGCCCGGGGTCGTTCCGATGATGTTGGTGAACGCCGCGATGAAGCCGCTGGGGCTGGCCCATCCGCAGGCGTAGGCGGTGTGGGTGGTGTCGTGGCCGTCGGCGAGCAGCACGAGCGCGTGGTAGATGCGTAGCTGCGTGCGCCATTCATAGAAGGTCATGCCGAGTTCGTCGCGGAACAGTCGGCTGAGGGTGCGGGTGCTGGCTCCGACCGCCTTCCCGAGTTCGGCCAGCGTGGCGTTGTCCGCCGGCGTCTCGTGCAGCATCCGGGCGATGGCCTGCAGTCGGTCGTCCCGTGGCTCCGGCAGGTGCAGTGGCTGTTCGTGTGCTTCGCGGAGTTCATCGACGAGGACTCGCAGAAGGCGAGCGCGTGCTGCGCGGTTGTAGTGAGGCGCGGCGGCGTCGTAGTTGCGGGGGCCGGTCAGGGCGAGCAGGACCTCGCGGGCGAGGTTGGAGGCCAGGAACACGGCTGGATGGCCTGGTATGAGCCGGGCGAGGGCTGGCGAGAGAAAGACGATCCGCATATCGGTGTCGCCGTGGGCGCGGTGATAGTGCGTGAACTCGGCGGGGGTCCAGGCGACCCGGTTGGCGGGAACGATCGACGTTCCGCGCTCGGTGTGCACCGCCAGGACGCCGCTGGCGGCGTACACCAGGTGTCCCCTGGCATGCGACTGCACCGCGCTTGTTTCGCCGGATGGCCGGAGGTGGCGACCGCCAGACGGCCACACATGCGACGTCACGCCGGCGACCAGGGAAGGTTGGCGGCGAACAGGCATCGATTGGCATCCTACCGGTAGCAAGCCACACCTCGAGCTGGTGAGACTGCCTCATGCGGAGTGGTCCGCAGCCGCGCAGAGCGCCTGGCTGAACCACCTGTCATCGAGGCAGCGTGCCTCGATGCCGCAAGCCTGAAAGAGGGAGAAGCGCATGGCGACGTTCGTCCTCGTACCCGGCGGCTGGAAGGGCTCCTGGTCGTTCGAGGCGGTGGTTCCGCTGCTGGAGCGTGCCGGCCATGCCGTTCACGCCCTGACCCTGACCGGTCTGCGGCCAGACGACGACGACGCGACGGTCGCGACCGCCAACCTCGCCACGCACGCCGACGACGTACTGCGGCTCCTTGATCGCACCCACCTCACCAACGCGACGCTGGTCGGCCACAGCTACGGCGGGATGGTGATCGCCGCCGCCGCCGATCGCGCCGACGGCCGGATCTCACGACTGGTGCATCTCGACGCCTACGTACCGCGCGACGGCGAGTCGTGCTGGTCGTCAACGAACGAGCACTTCCGGGAAGTGTTCGCTGCCGGCGCCGCGACCACCGGCTACGCCGTCCGACCGCCGGACGGCGGCAGCGGCGATCCCCGCCGCCGCCCCCATCCCCTCGCCTCGTTCCTGCAGACGATCCGGCTCACAGGCACGCTCGCCCACATTCCCCGTCGGGAGTTCATCTACTGCTCGGGATGGGAGGACCGGACGCCGTTCGCTGAACTGCGCACCCGACTCCAAGCCGATCCCGAGTGGCAGGTCCATGACCTCCCGACCGGCCACGACGCGATGCATGAGGCTCCGGAGGCGGTCGCCGCACTACTGCTCGGCGAATGCGTCGCGGATGCGTCGACGCACGGACGACAGGCCTGCCGTTGAGGGCACACAGGCCAGGGCCGGTCGGACGACGCCAGAAACTGGCTCGCCGGCCGGCGGCGGCCGTGCGCAGGATGCCGCCATGGAAAGCGGGTTCCTGCCGGGCGTGGAGCTGGCCCGGCGGTTCTACGAAGAGGCCGTGAATCCGTTGCTACGCGGGCAGTTCCCACGGCTGACGCACAGTGCGGCCCTCATCGGTTCGGGATCGGAGGTGCTCGGGTTCGACACGGCCCGGTCGATGGATCACGACTGGGGACCACGGCTGCAGATCTTCGTGCGTACCGACGACCTGGCCGCGCACGGCGGCGCGGTGGACCGGCTGCTCGCCGAGCGGCTGCCCGCCATGGTTGCCGGCTTTCCGACGAACCTGGAGCCGGCCGGAAACGCGGCACGCGGCACGCGGCATATGCGGCCGACCCGCGGGCCGGTCCGTCACGGGGTCGTCGTCGCCGGGCTCACGGAGTGGCTGACCGGCCACCTCGGGTTCGACCCGCTGACCGGCGTCACGACGCTCGACTGGCTGGCCACGCCGACGCAGACCCTGACCGAGGTCACCAGCGGGGCGGTCTTCCACGACGGGCTCCGCCAGCTGCAGCAGGCCCGCCAGGCGCTGGCCTGGTACCCGGACGACGTATGGCGCCATGTGCTGGCCTGCCAGTGGCGGCGGATCAGCCAGGAGGAGGCGTTCGTCGGCCGCTGCGGCGAGGTGGGTGACGACCTCGGCTCGGCGATCGTCACCGCCCGGCTGACCCGCGACCTGGTCCGCCTATGCCTGCTGATGAACCGGGTCTATCCCCCGTACAGCAAGTGGCTCGGCAGCGCGTTCGCCCGCCTGCCTCGCGCCGCCGTCCTGACCCCGGTACTGACCGCGGCCCTGGTAGCTACCGACTGGCACGACCGCGAGCACCACCTCACCCGCGCCTACGAGACCATCGCCGACCTGCACAACGAGCTCGGCCTCACCGACTGGGTCGATCCCACGGTTCGGCCCTTCCACGACCGGCCGTTCCAGGTCCTCGATGCTGACCGCTTCGCCACCGCCCTGGCCGGCACGATCACCGATCCCAGGCTCCGCGCCCGTCCGCTCACCGGCGCCCTGGACCAAGTCGTCGACAACACCGACGCCCTGGGCGACCGCATCCGCCGCCGGGCACTCGCCAACGCCCTCGACGTCGCCGACCTGCCGGACCTGGCGGGACCGGAAGCGGGTCTGCCTGAGCGGTAGGAGGTGCCTCGCCAGACACTCAGCGATCCGAAGGCGATTAGTCGGGCGACGACGGCCTCCGCCTGAAAGATTTCCCGGTCTCGCGAGCATCAGAACACGGGCGGCCTGGACGCCGACTTCTCCTACGCCGCGGGCTTCGCCGCAGGCGTGGATCGCGCCCGGACATTCATTCGGGCAGGCCGCCACGACGAGGCGTTCGCGGAGATCCTCGCCGCGCTCCCGCTGTGGAAACCGCTCTCGTCGCTCCACGTGGCACCGATGGGCCTTCTCTGGGACCGAGAACTCGGGCCCATCATGACCAACGAACGACGCCAGCGCCTGCTGGGCTCACCACGAACATCGTGAACCACCGCAACCCGTCCCGGACCACAGGGCATGGGTTGGTTCGGGACGGTTTCAAGACCGGCCACGCTCACGAGGTCGAGGATGCTGGCTCGGTCAGCGACAGGTCTGACTCGCGGCCGCGGACGTCGTCGAGCAGGAGCCACCGTCGGCCCCGGATCGTCGGCTCAGCTCTCGGCGGGCGGAATGTTGGGGTTGAGCCGGAAACGGTTCTCCGGGTCATAGCTGCGCTTGATCCGCCGGAGGCGTTCGACGTTGCGTCCCCAGGCCCGCGCCCGGTCGGCGTCGTCAAGATCGGCGTCACCGCCGAAGTTGAGGTAGGTGCCCGACGCGGCCCGGAGCGCCACGGCCTTGTCGTAGGCACCGCGCACCCAGCGGATGTTCGCCTCGTCGTCGGCCTTGTCCGGCCAGTTACCGTCAAGGCTCAGCATGTACCCGGCGCTGCGATCACCGAACGCGGTCTCCGCCGCCCCGACGCGCGACATGGCGCCGCCGAGAAGAGGCACGTGCACCAAGGTCCGCGGGTGTGGGCGCCGCTGCCCGACACCAGTCACGAACGTGACCGCCTCGTCGTCGAACTGGTCCAGGTAGACGGACTTCCAGTAGCTCTGCAGCTCACCCTTGGGGAACAGGGGATCGATGGCGGACTGCGCGGCCCGGAACGGCAGGGCCTGGCTCATGTCGGCGAGCGGCTCGCCGAACTGGGCGAGCGCGCGGCACGCCCGCTGCCCCTCGTCCGGGTCACCGGCATACACGGCAGCCGTGATGAGCACGTCACGGTTGTGCACGGCGGGCGGGAATGCCGGCGCCGCCGGCAGCGACCACAGCATGGCGCGGCTGGTGACCTCGTCGGGGACGGTGGACGTCCAGTCCCGCCACCGGGGGAGCACATCGCCGGCGGCGTCGATCGGGTAGACGACCAGGCTGTTCCAGACCACCGGACCGACCGGATAGGCCTCGAACTCGAAGGACACCACCACGCCGAAGTTGCCGCCGCCGCCGCGCAACGCCCAGAACAGGTCCTCGTTCTCGGACGCGCTGCACCGCACGATCTCGCCACGAGCCGTGACGACCTCGGCCGCGCGCAGCGCGTCGCAGGCCAGCCCGTACTTGCGGTGCAGCCAGCCGATTCCGCCGCCGAGCGTCAGGCCAGCCACACCTGTGGTCGACACCACCCCACCAGGTACCGCGAGCCCGTGGACCTGCGCCTCACGATCGACGTCCCCCCAGGTCGCCCCGCCCGCCACCCGCACGCGCCGGTGTTCCGGGTCCACCCAGACGCTCCGCATCGCCGACAGGTCGATCATCAGGCCGTCGTCGGTCGTGGAGGTCCCGGCGATGCTGTGGCCCCCGCCCCGGACGGCGACGAGCAGGTCTCGCCCGCTGGCGAGGTTGACGGCGTCGACGACGTCCGCGGTTCCGCTGCACCGAATGATCAGACCCGGTCGACGGTCGAGCATGGCGTTCTGGATGACTCGTACCTCGTCGTACCCGGCGTCGGCCGAGGTCAGAACCTGTCCACGGAAGACCGCGCGTATCTCCTCGACCGTTTCGTCAGAGAGTGTCTGCCGCTCTCCGCCCAGAGTGAGCAGATGTGTCGACATGAGACGCTCCTCCCCTGGCGCTCGCCGGTGTCACCGGTGGGCACCGCTCCGCGCCACTCGCCTTACAGGGTCGCGCGACCGCCGGGTCGTCGCAAAGCGTGCCGATACGGCAACCAGGCGTTGTACACGGGATGCGGCGAATTGGTAGCGGAGTTCCGCCGGGACGGACCGCCGCGCGGGATCAGGGGACGACGGTCACCGGCCAGTTGCCGGTACGGACGAGGCGGGTGGCGAGGGAGCCGACGATGCGGTGGCCGGCGCTCTCCGAGGCGCCGACGACGACCATGTCGGCCCGTACCTCGTCCGCGGTGCGACGCAGGGCGACGAGCGGGTCGCCGTACCGGACGACGAAGGTCGTCGACAGGCCCAGCTCCTCGGCACGGCGCGCGACGACGTCGCGGATCTCGGCGGCGACGTCGGCGGACGCCTGCTGGACCGCGCCGACCGCCATCGGGGCCATCGCCTCCCACGCGGGCGTCGTCTCGACGTAGACGACGACCAGCCGGGCTCGCTGGCGGCGGGCGACCCCGGCCGCGTACGAGGCCGCCCGCAGCGCGGTCCGCGACCCGTCGACGCCGACCACCACGGTGCCCGGCCCGTCGGTGCCCAGCTCGAACGGGCCGGGATTCCACACCGGCCCGAACCGTTCTACCGACAGGACCCCGGTGCCGTCCGTGACGTCCATATGCCCAGTCTGCTCCGCCGGATCGGCGAACGGTGGCGCCCGCCGTCGGCGGCTGACCGTCAGCTGCCGTCGTCGATGTGGTCCGGTTCGAGGCCGGCGGTGAGCCAGTCGTCGTAGGGCAGCCCGGTGACCTCCTCGAGCAACGCGATGTCGTCGACGAAGTAGGGCAGCACCGCCTTGCGCTCGGTGGGGGTCAGCGGGCGGCGCCCGCCCTTCTGGCGCTGCAGCGCGGTGAGCAGCGGGCCGCGGAACACCTGCCGGACCGGGGCGKGGAAATGGTGGCCGATCTGTCCGCCGGTGCGCAGGGCCGCCCGCAGCGCCGCGTTCACCGGCGTGTCGGCGACGAACGGGGTGACGTTCTGCGACGGCACCGCGTCAAGCAGCCCGGTCCGCACCCCGAGGAAGTCGCAGACCCGGTCCAGTGTGGGGACTGGGTCCTCGCGCAGGTCGCGATAGCGCAGCAGCAGCACCCGATCGCGGGAGAACAGGCCGAACAGGTGGGCGAGCTGCGCTCCGTAGAGGCCCTGGGAGACGTAGTGCCAGAAGTGCGCCCAGCCGGCCTCGCGCCGGGACTCCTCCAGCGCGCAGGCACGGACGAAGTCGTGCTCGGGCTCGAGGCCGGCGGCCCACAGATGAGTCCAGTTCGAGTGCGCCCGGTCTACCGGGTTGCGCAGCAGCACGACCAGGCGGGCCTTCGGCAACAGCCGCTTGATCCGGTTCTGGGCGTCCAGGTCGTACAGGTAGAAGGGTGTCGCCTCGCCGCGCAGCGCGTGCGCCGGCGCGGGGTCGAACAGCGCCTCGTAGTCGGCGGGCCGCCAGACGTGCTCCTGGTAGGTCTGGGCGTCACCCGGGCCGCCCCGCGCCGGCGGCGGGCCGGCCGAGAGGAAGAACTTCGGCTCCTTCACCGCGGGCAGGAACAGGTCGGGGTGCTGGGCCAGTGCCGCGTGCAGCGCGGTGGTCCCGGCCTTGGGCACGCCGATCACGAGGAAGTCGGGAAGGGGCATGGTCGGTCTCGCTCCTGACGCGGTGCCGGGCGACGGCGAGTCGCGGCGGACCCGGCCGGCGAGGACGGTGGCGACCGGTGCGCCCGCATCGCTGGCCGGGACGGTGGGTGCCGGCCGGACGGATGCGGTGTAGCCGCAGGATAGCCGCCAGGGCACTTTCCCGACCGGGAAGCTAATGAACAGGTAACACGCCGGTAGAGTACGACGGGTGTCGATCACCTCCCCGGTTCGCGACCAGACGCCGACGCTCCCGCTTCCCCACTGGGAGCCGGCGGTCACCGTGGTGGCCCCCGAAGGGGGCGGGCCGGGAAACTGGGCGGGCGCGCCGAGCGCGCTGCTCGTGGATGGCACGTACTACCTGGCCTACCGGCTGCGCCGCCCGGTGGGCGAGGGGCGCGGCTTCGGCGTCGTGATCGCCTCATCCGCGGATGGTGAGCGGTTCACCGAGATCGCGCGCATCAGCCGCGAACCGTTCGGTGCCGAGTCGCTGGAACGCCCCGCCMTCGTCCACACGCCCGAGGGTCGCTGGCGCCTGTACGTCAGTTGTGCCACCCCCGGCAGCCCGCACTGGTGGGTGGACCTGCTGGAGGCCGACGATCCAGCCCGTTTCGACCCGACCGAGCGGCGCACCGTGCTGCCCGGCGACGAGCACACCGCCGTCAAGGACCCGGTGGTGCTCTGGCACGACGGTCGCTGGCACCTGTGGGCCTCCTGCCACTTCCTCGACGACCCAGGCGCCACCGACCGGATGGAGAGCCGGTACGCGACCAGCGCGGACGGCGTGACCTGGACGTGGCATGGCGTCGCCCTCGCGCCCCGGCCCGGCCGCTGGGACGCCCGCGGCGTGCGCATCACCGCGGTGCTGGCCGGACACACCCCGCCCGTCGCCTTCTACGACGGTCGGGCGAGCGCCGCCGAGAACTGGTACGAGCGCACCGGCGTCGCCACCGCCGCCCCGGCGGAGGCCGGCTTCGCCCGGTTCGACGCGGTCGGGGCGGCGGCGCACGCGAGCGCCCCGCACGGCGACGGGGCGCTGCGCTACCTCACCGTCGTCGACCTGCCCGACGGCTCCCACCGGATCTACTACGAGGCGAGCCGGCCCGACGGGGCGCACGAGCTGCGCACCGAGCTCCTCGACGCGACCGGCCTGGCCGCGAGCGCCGGCTAGCGCCAGGCCTGGCCCTGGCAGGTCAACGCCAGCGCCGCACGAGCAAAGGCCACATCTCTGCGACCCTCGCGTCACAACCGGGCCACATCACCGTCGCATTCCCATATCTTCACCGACTTAGTTGACAATGCTGGTGGCGGTCCCTAGCGTCGCCAACATGCCCGCCCGCCTCCCACTGTTGGTGAGCCGCGCCCACATCGACCTGCGGCGCGTCGCCAGCGCACTGTGTCGGCCCGGCCGCTGACGGCCCGGCGTCCCCATCCGCGCGAGTGCCTCCCTGGCCTCGCGCCGACCGGCCACGACGGCGAGGAAACCCCGACACGCCCCTCCCCCGCGTGTCGACTCCCGCCAGCCGATGGGCCCGCCTGACCGCGCGACCTACGCGGAACCCCGCGACTCCCGCCGCCCAGGAGGTCCTCCCGTGCCCACGCATTCCCCGGCTCGCCTGTCGCCCGCGGGTCAGCATCGACCCGATCCCCGCCGTGAGGCCGTCCGGGTCTCGACGGTGGACGCCACCGCGCTAGCCGAGGCCGACCCGGCACGCTCCGGTGGCTCGGCGGCGGCCGTACTGCGCGCCGTCCTAGACCACGGCCCGCTCGCCCGCGCCACCATCGGGCAGGCGACCGGGCTCAGCTCGGCCGCCGTGTCCCGCCAGACCGCCGACCTGATCTCGCTGGGCCTGCTGCGGGAGCTGCCCGGCGCCCAGCAGGCCGCGCCCAGGGCCGGACGCCCGCACGTCCCGGTCGACGTCGACACCGCGAGCCACCTCGTCTGCGGCGTGCACATCGCGGTGCCGATGCTGACCTTCGGCCTGGTCGACCTGCGCGGCCGGGTGGTGGCCCAGGAGGAGGTCGACCATGACGGCGACCCTGCTCGGGTGCTCGCCCTGATCAGCCGGCACCTGCCGGACTTCGTCCGCCGCCACCAGGCGGCTCACCCGGGTGCCGGCACCCGTGCCACCGGCGGCGCGGCGCGGCAGGGCGGCGGTGGCGGTCTGCTGGGCGTGGGCGTCGTCAGCGGCGGCCTGGTCGACGCACGCGGCGGGACCATTCTCGAGCACGCGCCGCTCGGCTGGCGCGACGTGCCGGTCGCCGCCCAGCTGCGCGCGGCGACCGGCCTGCCGGTGCACGTCGAGGGCCACGCCCGCGCGCTCGCCCAGGCCGAGATCCTCTTCGGCGACCCGCGGGCGCGCCTCGGCCTCGTCCACCTGTTCGCGGGCCATGTCGTCGATGCCGCGATCGCGCTCGAGGGCACCGTGCTGCGCGGTCAGCGCTCGGCGGCCGGCGGGGTGGCGCACCTGCGCATCCCCGGCGCCACCGAGCGGTGCGCCTGCGGCGGGACGGGATGCGCCCAGGCCACGCTGTCCGAGCGGGTGTGGCTGGCGAGGGCGGTCGCCGAAGGGATGATCTCCCGGCCCGACATCCGCCTGCTGGCCGCGGCCGTCGCCGCGCGGGAGCCCGCCGCCCTGACGCTGGTGCGCGCCCGGCTGCGCCTCATCGGCCGGCTCGCGGCGCTGTTGATCGACATGATCGACCCGGAGGTGCTCGTCGTCACGGAGCTCGCGACGCTGCAGTGGCCGGAGCTGATCGCCGACGTGCACGCCGAGGTCGCGGCCCACTCGCGAGCCCGCTGCGCGCCGGAGCGGGTGGTGCGGCCGAGCAGCTTCGGGCCGGGTGTCCTCGCCGTCGCCGCGGCCGCCGGCATCCTCGGCGCGGTGCACCGCAGCCCGCGCAGCGTACGCGCGCCGCTGGCGCGAACGGCCCCGACGCAGGGCGTGGACGCCGGCCTGGGCCACGGCGCGCCGGCCCGCCCGACGAGAGGCGCGCTGTCCGTCGTCGCGGCCGGCCGGTGACGCGCAAAGGCGACGGCCACAGCGGCGGTATTTCTTCCATCTAGTCGGAAAACATTGACCCACTCACCCGCCGCGCGGGACGATTAATCCGCCGGTCACGACGACCGCGAGAGTTCACAGGGCTATTAGAATGGCGGTGGTTCCCATGGCCGGTCTCCGGCCGGAATCGTTCCTCCGCCCGGCGGCGGCAGCACGGACGACCGGGTGCGCCCAGCGGCCGCCACGATGTTGTCCCAGGCCGTTCGCGGCCTGACGCCTGACGGTCGCCAGCCAGAATCCCCGGTCTCGGGCTGTGGTGCGCGGCCGTGACCAGCGGCGCCACTGAAACCCTGCACCAGGCGGGCACGCCGATTGCCCCGAGCCCTGGGCCGCCCGCGGACGGTGCCGGCCGTATTTTCTCCAGGCAGGGCACTCCTGTCTGGCGCGCCGTCGCGTAGCCAATTCTCGCGCGCCTTCCCGCCCGCGGTCGGACGTCTTTTCACAAAGCGACCATCCGTGTGCGTTTCTTTCTCATTGGGGAACGCGGGCGACATCTCCGCCGGCGAGACCTCTCGCCGGCTGTCCCGGCGCCGCCATCCGGTGGCACCACATCGTCTCGAAGGGAAGCCAGCAGACCATGACAAGCCCGACAACGAGCGCGCCCACCGACCTGGGCATCGACGTCCGGCCGGTCGCCGGGAACATCGGTGCCGAGATCCACGGCGTCGACCTGCGCGAGGATCTCGACGACGCCGCCGTAGCCGAGATCCGGGCGGCGCTGCACCGCTGGAAGGTCGTGTTCTTCCGCGACCAGCACATCGACCACGCCCAGCAGGTCGCGTTCGGCCGGCGGTTCGGCCAGCTCACCCCGGCGCACCCGCACGAGGACGCTCCGCCCGAGGGCTTCCCGGAGATCCTGCCGATCGACAGCCGCCGCTACAACAAGCTGTTCGGCTCCCTGGACGCCGAGAGCGCCAAGGACGCGAAGAAGAAGTTCAAGGTCACCTACGACAACGGCTGGCACACCGACGTCACGGCGCTGGTGAACCCGCCGGCGGGCTCCATCCTGCGCGCCGAGATCGTGCCGCCCTACGGCGGCGACACGCAGTGGACCAACCTCGTCGCCGCCTACGAGGGGCTGCCTGAGCCGCTCCAGCGGCTCGCCGACGGGCTGCGCGCGAAGCACAGCTTCGGCCAGCCGGTCTTCGACGGTAGCGAGTTCGGCAAGAAGATCAAGGAGAACCCGCTGGTGGCGATCCACCCGGTCGTGCGGGTGCACCCGGAGACGGGCGAGCGGGCGCTGTTCGTCAGCCCGAGCTTCACCAGCCGCGACAACGAGATCATCGGCTTCGGCCCACGCCAGAGCCGCGCGATCCTGGACCTCTTCTACGAGCAGATCTCCCGCCCGGAGTACACCGTCCGGTTCCGCTGGAATCCGGGTGACATCGCGTTCTGGGACAACCGGGCGACCGCCCACCTCGGCCCGTCCGACGTGGACATCACCGAGTTCGACCGGGTGCTCTACCGGGTGACGCTCGAGGGCGACGTCCCGGTCGGCGTCGACGGCCGCTCCTCCGAGCTGGTCGCCGGCCAGCCGTTCCTCGCCGGCTGAACCGCGGCGGGTAGCCGCGTTTCCCGAGCCACTTCGAACCACTTCAAACACTTCGAACCGCCTCCCCGGACCGGGCCGTGACCCGGCCGGGAAAGACGGCGCCGCGCGCGTCCACTCCTCAGGCGCGCGCGGCGCCGCCGCATGCCGTTGTCCAGTCGTCCTGTGGATGGAGAATCCGATGCAGCACCGAAGGCCGCGTAGACGGCTGTACTCCCTCGCCGCCATCGCGGCCGTGCTGGCGGTGGGCGTCGCCGCCTGCGGTGGCGGTGGGGAATCGTCGTCCTCGTCCCCGTCGTCCCCCGGCGGTAAAACCACGCTGCGGGTCGGCGACCAGGGCAAGACCCTCGAGCTGCAGCTGACCCTGTCCGGGCAGGACAAGGGCGCCCCGTTCGGCCTCGACTACAGCACGTTCGCCGACGGGCCGCACATGAACGCCGCGTTCAGCGCGAACCGGCTCGACGTCGGTTTCATGGGCGACACGCCCGTGCTTTTCGCCAACGCCTCGGCCGCCGGCATCACGGCGGTGGCCGTCGCCAAGTCGACCAGGAACTCGCAGACGATCTACGTGAGCAAGGACTCCGGCATCCATACGCCGGCCGACCTCAAGGGCAAGAAGGTCGCCGTCACCGTCGGCACGTCGCTGCACGGCTACCTGCTCCAGCAGCTGGACTCGGCCGGGCTCACCGAGAAGGACGTCACGCTGGTGAACGTCCCGGCCACGAGCCTCGTCTCGACGTTCACGTCCGGCCAGGTGGACGCCGTCGTCTGGGTCAGCCAGTACGGTGCCGCGCTCACCGGTACCGGCGCCCAGGAGATCGAGACGGCGCCGCTGCCGCAGTACTCCGTCATCCTCGCCTCGAAGTCAGCGTTGAAGGACCCGACGAGGCGCACGGCCATCGAGGACTTCCTCGTGCGGCTCTCCCGCGCCTCCACCTGGCCGAAGGCGCACCCGGACGCGTGGGTGCAGGCGTACTACGTCCAGCTGCTCAAGCAGGACCCGGCCACCAGCCGGACGTTCTTCGACAGCCTGCCGGCCACCCAGTACGCACCGGTCACCGACGACTTCGCGCAGTTCCAGCAGAAGCAGGCCGACCTGCTGATCGACGCCGGCCAGCTTCCGAAGACTCTCACGGTCGGCGACGAGATCGACGCCGCCTTCAACGCCGAACTCACCGGGAAGTTCGCCGCCGCCGGGCTGACGACATGACGGAGGTCGGCTACCTGCCCACGATCGTCCCACCGCCGGGGGCCGATCCCCGCGGCCTTCCCGCGTCGCCGGCCGGCGGCGCCGCGGCCGGGAGGCGCGCGAACGCCGCGCCCGCGGCGACCACGCCCACCCTCGAGGACCCCACCGGCGGCCGGCGCTCCCACGGGACCCGGCTGTCGGCTCCCGGCTGGATCCGCCGGCTCACGGGCCCGGCGGTGCTGCTCGCGGTCTGGTGGGCGATCACCGGTACGGGTCTGGTCGGCGGCAGGGTACTCGCCTCGCCACTGGCCGTCGCCCGCGCCTTCGGGGATCTGGCCGGCGACGGAGAGCTCTGGGACAACCTGTCGGTGTCGCTCGTCCGGGTCGGCTGGGGCGTGCTGTTCGGCGTGGCGGCCGGCCTAGTCCTCGCCGTCCTCGCCGGGTTCTTCCGCGCCGGCGAGCACGTCGTCGACTCGTCGATGAACTTCCTGCGGACGATCCCCATCATCGCCCTGCTGCCACTGATCATTGTCTGGATCGGCATCGGCGAGTCGGCCAAGATCTTCCTGATCTCGGCCGGCGTCGTCTTCCCGGTCTACATGAACACGTTCGCCGGCATCCGCGGCGTCGACGTCAAGCTCGTGGAGGCCGGCCGCACGTTCGGGCTCGGCCGCCTCGGGCTCATCCGCCGCGTCATCGTTCCCGGCGCACTGCCCGGATTCCTCATCGGGCTGCGCTGGTCGCTCGGCGTCGCCTGGCTGCTGCTGGTCTTCGCCGAGCAGGTCAACACCGACCGCGGCATCGGCTACCTGCTCACCAGCGCCCAGGGCTGGAACCGCACCGACATCATCATTCTCTGCCTGGTGATCTACGGTGTGCTCGGCCTGCTCTGCGACGGCATCGTCCGCGTTCTCGAAGGGAGTCTGCTGTCATGGCGACGCGGCTTCAGCGGCACCTGAGCACCCCGGCGCCCACTGGCACCCCGGATGAGGCCAGCCAGGCCCCCGGCCTGACCGRCCTGACCGACCGCACCGCTTCTGCCGCCGGATCGGCCGGACCGACCGGGGGCGACACCGACGGCGTGGCGGTGCGGGTGCGCGGCCTGCGCCGGGCCTTCGGCGAGCGGGTCGTGCTCGACGGCCTGGACCTGACGATCGCCGCCGGCGAGTTCGTCGCGCTGCTCGGGCGCAGCGGATCGGGCAAGAGCACGCTGCTGCGCATCCTCGGCGGGTTCGACACCGCCATCGAGGGCGACGTGCTCGCGGCGACGCGACGCTCGGTCGTCTTCCAGGAGGCACGGCTGCTGCCGTGGACCCGGGCGCTCGGCAACGTCACTCTCGGCCTGCCCGGTAAGGACGTCGCGGCCCGCGGCCGGGCGGCGCTCGCCGAGGTCGGGCTCGGGGGCCGGGAACGGGCCTGGCCGGTGACGCTGTCCGGCGGCGAGGCACAGCGGGTGGCACTCGCCCGGGCGCTGGTGCGCGAGCCGGACCTGGTGATGCTCGACGAGCCGTTCGGCGCGCTCGACGCCCTGACCCGCATCCGGATGCACGCCCTGCTGCGGGAGCTGTGCCGCCGCCACCGCCCCGCCGTCCTGTTCGTCACCCACGACGTCGACGAGGCGATCCTGCTGGCTGACCGCGTGCTGGTCCTCACCGACGGCCGGCTGTCCCTCGACGTCCCTGTGGACGTCGCGCCGCCGCGGCTACGCTCCGACCCCGCGTTCGCCGCGCTGCGCTCCTGCCTGCTGGCCGAGCTGGGCGTCGACGACATCGCCGAAGGCACCTACTGACCGTGCCCGAGGGGAGTCCGCCAGCCTCTCCCCTGGCCGACTCCCCTCGGCGTTCCGCGGCAGCGCGAACGGGGTCGTCAGGAGAAGGAGCCCGGCGGCCGCGATCGCGACGCGGGCCCCCGTGAGGCTGGCGAGCACGCCCCACAGGGCGGTCAGGGCCGCGGTCCCGGCCCTGCTGGTGATCGACCAGGCCGCCAGGGTCCTGGCGACACGCTGGGGATCGGTGTGGTCGAGCCGGTAGGTGGCGAACACGGGGTTGAACACTCCCACGCAGGTGACCAGGCCGAGCTGGACGGCGATGACGAGCACGATCCCGGCCGTGCCGGGGCAGACGAAGGCCAGTCCGAGTGACCAGCAGGCGCGCGCCGCACCCGCGACGCGCATCACCCGTCGCGATCCGTATCGCGCGACCAACGGTCGCGAAAGGCGGGAGCCGACGAGACCACCGACGCAGGGCGCCCCAAACGCGAGGCCGTACTGCCAGGGTTCGAAACCAAGGCGGCCGAGCATGAGGACGGCGAGCAGCGGCGACGTCGCCATGATCAGCCCATTGACCATGATCGTATTGGCGAACAACGGGCGCAGCGCGGGATCGGTGAGGATGTACCGCCATCCTTCGAGGAGATCGCGGGCTCGCAACTGAGGCCGGTCGGACCGCGCCTGGGCTGGCTGCGGCTCCCGTCCGCCCATGGCGCGGATACCCAGCGCCGAGAGCAGGTAGCTGACGGCGTCGGCCACCACGGTCGTCACGGGCCCGAAAAGACCGATCATGGCTCCGCCGAGCGGCGGTCCGAGCACGGTGGCGGTCCAGGTCGTGGACTCGAGGCGGGCGTTCGCGACGAGCAGGTCGTCTCCCCGCAGGATGCCCTTCAGGCACGCGCCACTGGCGGCGACGAAGGCGATGTCGGCCGCCGCGACGATGACCGACACGACCAGGAGCTGGGCGAAGCTGAGCGAACCCACCGCGAACGCCGCGGGGACGCTCAGCACCGCGGCGAACCGCGTGAGGTCCATCGCCACCATCACCGGCCGCTTGCGGCGGAACTCCACCCAGGGGCCCAGCGGCACCGCCACGGCCACCCCCACCGCCAGCCCGGCCGCCGCCAGCTCCGAGACCTCGATCGGCCCGGCATGCAGCACCAGGATCGCGATCAGAGGAAACGCGTCGAACGCGAGCCGTGTGCCCGCCGTGCTGACCGTGAAGGCCGCCCAGAGCCATCCGAACTGCCGGCCCAGCGATCGCCCACCCCGCACACCCAACGCGGCCCTCCAAGGCACTCCAACAACGTGGCGTTGACCGGGCCATCAAAGCGGGTGCCGGAAATCCGGATCAAACAACTGCTTTGCCGGCGAGCCACAACCATGCGTTGTACGGCTAACGTTGACGGCCGTGGACATCGAGGCCGTGCGCACCTTCGTCGCCGCCGCGGACGCGGGCCAGTTCCAGGAGGCCGCCGCGGATCTGTCGGTCACGCAGCAGGCCGTGTCCAAGCGCGTCGCGTCGCTGGAGCGGGACCTCGGTGCGCGGCTGTTCACCCGCACCGCGCGTGGCGTCCAGCTCACCATCGACGGGCAGGCGTTCCTGCCGCACGCCCGTGACCTTCTCCGGGCCGAGGAGCGGGCGGCCGCCTCGGTGCGTCCCGGCCGTCGTGCGCTGCGCGTCGACGTGATCAGCCGGCGGGTCGCGCCGGCGGCGCTGCTGCGCGACTTTCACCGCGCGCATCCCGGCACCGAGCTCGACGTCGTGACCCTGTTCGACGCCGACGCCGCCATCGCCGCCGTCCAGTCCGGAATGATCGACGCGTCGTTCCGCGCGGTCACCGTGCCCGCGCGGCACCTCCCCGACGGCATCAGGACGGCTCGGGTCCTCGACGAGCCCCACCAGCTGCTCACCGGACCGCGCCACGAGCTGGCCGCCGCGCACGCGGTCACGCCCGCCCAGCTCGTCGGGCACCGGATCTGGATACCCGGAATCGCCCCCGGGACCGAGTGGGCCACCTACTACGACGACCTCGCCGCCGCGTTCGGCCTCACCATCGACGCGATCGGCCCCCACTTCGGCACCGAGCATCTCCTGGACGTGCTCGCGGACTCCGCGGAACTGGCCAGCCTCGTCGGCCAGCAGACCCGGTTCCTCTGGCCCGACTACTACGACCTGCGCCGCGTCGACCTGAAGGACCCGACGCCGGTCTACCCGCATTCACTGATCTGGCATCACGAGAATCCGCACCCCGCGCTCGCCACGTTCCGCGACTATTTCCGCTCCCGGTTCACCGCTCCCGAGCCCGACGACGCCGGAACCTGGTCCCCGACGTGGGCAACGCGGCCGGCGAAGCCGTGATGAGGGAGCCGACAGCCACAACCACCGAGCGAAAACCACGCGGCAGCTCGGTGGTTCTGGATTCCACTCCAGCGGCCAGGCATCGACCGGCATCCGTCCGATAAGTAGGTTGTGCGGGCATGGCCCTTGGAAAGGCGAGACCGACGTTCCGCTGCGACGACTGCGGCCAGCAATCGAGCGGTGCGAGCACGACGACCGTGACCGGCCGGCGGTTGTGTGCCAGCTGCGCCGACCAGCTGACCGGCGCGGCCGCGGGACTCATCGCCAACCAGGGCGATGGCCCCGCCGTCGGTGCGGCCATCGCCACCGCCGGTTGGTTCGCCGCGCTGCGCGCCCGGCGCCGCGCTCGTCGCCCGTCCGGCGACGAGGCATAGTGCTGCGGCAGTCGGCGTTGGCCCGCCACGGCGCGAGTTCTGGAGATCAGTCAGACGCTACGCGTTACTGACAACGGTTGGTCGGCCTCGGAGTTCGCGAGTCGAACGGGGTCGAGTCCGTCTCAGCTGGCCGATGAGAGCTCGGCGGGCGACCGGGCCCAAAGGCGCCCCTTGTGGGTGATCGCTCGCGCTGTCCAGAGCCGCAGAGCCCATGACATCCCGGGACAGTGCGTTTGAGCGATCGTGTGAGCAGTACCGAACTCCGCCTGCTGCGGTATCAGTTCGACGACGTTCGCGGCGACCCATACGACGACAACTGGCTAGTCGTCGGTGGAACGGTGACGACTCCCGACGGCACCTGGTCCTTTGCCGATCCGTGCCTGCTGACCCATGAAGCCCATGAGGTGTCCGCCTGGCTGCGCGCAGTGGCCGAGGGAGCAGCGGTTGTAACCGGACCTGATGCCGAAGGTCGGTTGTCTCCGGATACGTGGTTCGTCGAGCCGGTCCTGGCCGTCAGTCTCGCAGGTCGAAGCGGGGGTTCGGCGGTGATTCGCTTTCACCTGTCCCTGGAGGCGGCACCTCCATGGCGGCAGAACGATGATGAGGCGGACATTTACCAGCACGTCGTGGAGGTGCGGGTGGATGCAGCTGCGTTGCTTCACGCAGCTGACCAATGGGAGCTTGCTCTGACTTCCTTCCCGACGCGCTGAGCAGCGGTGCCCTTCTCCGGGATGTCAGTCGGATCGTTGTGGCGGGCCGAGGTCGGTCAGCAGCTCCTCGATGCGGCTGGCAGCGCAATGGCGGCGTTCGAGCCCCCGGACCCAGCCGCAGCTGGCGGCGTCGACCTCGAGATCGTCGACCTCGAGATCGCTGTCACGGAAATCTGTACGACGTAAATCTGCACAACCTTCAAGGCGCGGCCTCCGGCCGCGCGCCGTGCCGCCGGCAACCAGGGGTGGCTGCCTGCCGGACCCCTCGCCCCGGAGGATCGCTAGTCCTCCACGCCATCGGCTCAGTGTCGTCGCACGATGGTCGAAACATCTAGGTTGCCCGTTTGGGAGGTACGTTTGAACCTCGACCAAGTTCTGAACCGCGCCATCGA
Source organism: Pseudofrankia sp. EUN1h (assembly GCF_001854645.1). NCBI lineage: Bacteria > Bacillati > Actinomycetota > Actinomycetes > Frankiales > Frankiaceae > Pseudofrankia > Pseudofrankia sp. EUN1h. The sequence goes on from NZ_MBLN01000049.1 coordinate 274,866, forward strand.
CGTCCGTAACCGCTACGGCGATCTCAATCGGCATGAGGGTCGGCGGGAATGGTGCTTGCAGGACTACATGCTGGGCTTCGTCGGCGACGTCGGCGACCTCGCCAAGTTGGTCATGGCTCAGGACGGCGCCCGCGACGTCCAAGATCTGCGGGGCGCCATCGAGCATGAGCTGTCCGACTGTCTCTGGTCGGTTGTCATTCTTGCCGATCGTCTCCATGTGGATCTAGGAGACGCGTTCTCTCGCACGATGGACGATCTTGAGTGTCGGATAGCCGCACAGCTCGACGGCGGCGGTTGATGTACTTCACTCCGGCCACCGTGGTGGGTGCGTCGTGCGCGCCGCCGGCGGGGTCCGTCAGCCCCGGGCGTGCCGGGTCTGCCACCCACCCGAATCAGACGTCAGGGCCACGACCAGCAGTGTTTCGCGCCCCTGACGTCTGACAGGATTCCCCGTGACGTCGCGCAGGCTGAGCGCGCGGCCGACTCCTGGACGCTGGTGGCGATCAAGACCAGTTCGCACCGCCTGCGGTGGAACAGAAAGCGCCCGTCCCCCGAGAAAGGGGACGGGCGCTTTCTTACCGCGGGAGGGTGTTACGGGACATCCACCACGGGGCTGCCGGGAAGGCAGCGGTCGGGCAGCGGCGAACCCCCACACCCCGTCAGAATTCGAAGGATCTGCGGGTCGTGGTCGCTGGTCTGGTCGGAGAACTCGGCGTTGATGTGCACCACGCCGTACCCGTAGCCCTTGATGGTCGGGCTGATCAGGATGTGGTCCAGCACCTGCGAGTTGCCGTCGAACACGTAGCTGTACTGCTCGTTCGCGGGCAGGTCGTTGATCAGCGTCCTCAGCAGCGTGCCGTTGTCGGTCAGCGTCGCCAGGGTCGGGCTGAACTGGTAGTCGTTGAGGTCACCCAGGACGACCACCCGGGCGGTGTTGCCGCTCTTGGCGGCCAGGTCGGCGACGAAGTTGCGAACCTCGGTCGCCTGGGCACCGCGCTGGGTCTCGGAGACCCGGTTCGGCGGCTGCACCGCGGCGGTGAGCGGGTAGTCGCCACCCTTGCTGTTGAAGTGGTTGGCGATGACGAACAGCTGCTTGTCGCCGTCGTAGTTGAACTCGCCGACCAGGGGCTTGCGGCTGGCGTTCCAGGCGGAGCTGGTCGGGTTGATGCGGCCGGGAGAGGCCGACAGGAAGATCTGGTTGCTGGTCGGGCGCTCCTTCTGCACGGTCACGGCCGTGTTGGYGTCGCCGCCGGGACGGTCGACGAAGGTCACCCGGGCCGGGTTGAACAGGAACACCTGGCGGATGTTGCCGCCGGGCGCGCCGCCGTCGGTGCCGTTGTTGGGGTTGATCGAACGCCAGGCGTAGGTCGGGCCACCGGCCGCCACGATCGCCGCGATGAACTTGTTGACGGTCTGATCGGCGGCGACGGTGCCGTCGTCGACGGTGCCGTTGTTGTCCTGGATTTCCTCCAGGGCGATGATGTCCGGCTTGCCGAGGTTCACGACGACGGCCTGGGCCAGCCGCGCGAACTTGGTGTCGGGGTCGCCGGCGGCGAGGTTCTCGACGTTGTAGGTGACGATGGAAAGGTCGCCACTCTTCTTCGGTGGGTTGACCTTCTGCGGCTTGAGCCCGCCCTCGGTGATGGCGCCGAGATCGGTGGTCTGGATGACGTATCCACCGAACGACTGGTAGTCAACGACGCCGATCGAGCCGCCCGCGAGGGTGGAGCCGACGTTGGCGGCGGGGGCGCCGTTCAGGGCAGCGAGCATCAGACGCCCGCTGTTGGGATCAGCGTAGGAGGAGTACACCGTGCCGCCGCGCGGGGTGGGGTTCTGGTTCGGCTTCAGGGTGACCCAGAGCTCACCGAACTCGGTGTTGACCGGGCTGACGAGGCGGGTGTCCTGGGCAACGGCGACCCGCATGCCCTCGTGGACCTCCAGCCAGTCGAGCACGTACGAGTTCGGCTCGAGGGGCTGGGCCTCGAGGCTGCCCGTCTTGGTGAAGGCGTCGGCGAAGGTGACGGGGACCGGCGCGGGCAGCGCGTTGCCGCTCGTCAGCTTGACGGTGTTGATCGAGCCGCCGAGCTCGGTCAGCGACTGCGCACCGGTGGCGGGGCGGAACTCGCTGACCCGGCCGGTGGTCAGCACCGAGTCGCCGCTGACGACGGCGGGGCTGGTCGTGCCCGTGAAGACGAAGATGCCTTCGCTGGTCAGCGGGTCGGCGTCGGCCGACGGGTCCTGCATCCAGTAACCGCGGGAGTTGCCCGTGGTGCGAACGGCGGTCACGATGCCCGGCACGTTGGTGACGTTCTGACCGACGATCGGGGAGATCCGGCCGGCCCCCTGGATGTCGTGGATCCGGGTGGTGCCGGGGGTCGGGTCGGTCGGGCCACCAGGGTTGTCGGTGGCGGTCACGGTGGTGCCAGCCGTGTTGGTGGCCTTGGGCACGCCCGAGGTGAAGTCGACCGAGTTGTTGTCGGTGTCGGTCAGGGCACCGCCGCGGGCGTCCGCCGTACTGTTGGTCAGCCCGGGCGCGGCGAGGGTCTCGACGTTGGCGGTGGCGCCGTAGCCGACGAGGTCCTTGACGTTCGGCGCGGTGGAGCAGGAGATGCCGCAGCCGACCAGCGGGATGGCGGCGGTGCTTAGGGCGACGACGCCGGAGGTGGCCGACATCGGGACACTGCCCGTGGCGTCGGGGGCCGGCAGGTCGAGCGTGCCGGCCGCGCCGGCGGCTTGCTGGACCAGGTAGCGGCCGTTCGCCGGGATCGAGCCGTGCAGGGCCGTCATCTGGAAGACGGCACCCGCCGCCGAGGCGTACTGAACGCTCCAGCCCTCGACGCTGATCGGGCTGGCCGTGAGGTTCGCCAGCTCGATGAAGTCGTTCTTGAAGGCTGCTCCCGAGTTGCCGCCGCCGCCGTAGACGGCCGAGATGACGACGTCGGTCGACAGCGCGTTCGCGGGGGCCGGGATCGTCGTCAGGGTAGCCGCGACCACGAACGGCAGACTCGCCGCCATGATCCAGCGGCGCGCTCTGAGTTTTGGCACAGGTGTCCTACTCCTAAAGGGAAGGTTCTCCCCAGGAGCATGGTGCTCGCCGTGATCTGGTGGAAGTACCTATTCCGGTGAACTGTCGTGATGACTCTAGGTGTTCCTCGTCTATTTCCATCGCGTTTCGCTGCCGGTGGGGACGGCGTCGAGGTAGGCGGGTCGATGGGCGCCTCGGCATGACGGTGACCAGCCAGAAGTCGGCCGCCACCGCCGGCGCGCGGGTAGTCGCCGGCTCGTCCGGCCGACCAGCCGGCGCCGCTCGACGAAAGGTGGGATGGATGCGGACATTTCGACCGCCTTTGCCGGGCTCGAAACACTGACCGGGCACGAACGAAGACGCGACCGGCCGCTTGGTCCGGTAACGGACGGTGTGCGGGTGCCCGTCGTTCCCATCCTGCGGCTACCGACCGGCGGCGGCGCGCAGGGGGCCGGCGCACCAGCGGTCGACGTCGGCGCGGCCGCGCAGGCGGACGATCGGGAGCTCGGGACGCCGCTCGCGCAGGGCGGCGATCCGTCGCGAGCTCTTGTGATGGGTCGACCATGCCCAGCGCACGATGTGCTCGCGGTCGGTGAGGATCGTGCGCAGCGGCGGCTCGATGTTGCCGTTCCAGAGGACCTCGCGGCGCAATCGGCGGCGCAGGGTACGGCGGATGACCTGGCGCATGACCGTTCGGCGGGGCAGGTCGAGCCAGACCATCAGGTCGGCCCGGTCGGCAAGCAGGTCGCGCGCTTCCCGGTACTGCCACTCCGTGACCCAGGCGGACCCGCCGCTGAACGCCTCGACGTCCGCCAGGAACGACTCCCGGCGCGTCCAGCCGGGACCGTGGAACAGCCCGTCGATGTCGACGTGCGGAATTCCCAGCGTCTCCCCCACTCGCCGGGCCAACGTCGTCTTTCCCGACCCCGACGTCCCCGCCACCACCACCCGCCGCGGTCGCCCCGGCAATGGATCCGTGTCCGCCAACATCACCACTTCGCCGAGGATAGCGATCGCCACGACCGCGACCGTTGCGGCGAGCTGGTGAGGACCGGTGAGGAGAACCGAGGAGAGGTGAGAAAGGTGAGGAGTGGCCGCAGGGCGAGGCCGCGGACCCGGCGCCAGGTCAGCCGCCTCTCACGCTCGGCCCGGGAAAGCCGAGGCGGCGGGCGAGGTCCGGGGCGGCCGCCAACAGCGCGGGCGGGCCGAACACGGCCACCGCGAGTGCCCTCTCGTCCGGCCCGCCACCCGTCCTGAGCTCGGCACGGTCCGCGCGCAGCTGCGCCACGAGCCGGTCACCCGCCGGGGTCCGGGGACTTGACACCGCGATCACGACGAGCGCGGCGACGATCGTCACCACCAGCTCGAAGATGAGGAACCCCAGCGAGGAGTGCCGCGCGTGGCCGGACACCACGCGTCGGAGACCGACGGCGAACAGCGGGACGAACACCAGGGCCGCCAGCCGGACCGCCCGGACCTGCTCCGGGGACGGGGACAGGTGCTGGCGGACCAGGTGCGCACGCAACGCCGCCAACGCCGGGTCCGCCGCCAGGTAGCCGGCCAGCCGGGCCGGTTGGCCGGTGCCCGTCGCGCCGATCCTGGCGCGCACCGCCGACTCGGCGGGGCTGAGCAGCCAGGGCAGGCCGGTCAGCGTCAGCGCGCCCGCCGTCGGCCCGGTGGCCACCAGTTCCCGCGCGTGCAGATGCACTACGGCCGTCTCCACGACCCGCTGTGGGCCGCCCGTCAGGTAGGCGACCTCGTCCCGGGTCAGGGCGTTCGGACTGACCGTCGGGGCCTCCCTCGGCCCACGTGCCCACCGGACGAGGAACGCCGCCACGACCATCAGGGCGAGCAGCGTCAGGGCGTAGCCGATCACGAAGTCCGGGCCGCTGGCGCCCCAGTCGACATCGCCGCCCGAGCCGCCGGAAAGGCCGCCGCCCGCCTGAACCGCCCCAGCCATGGCTACGCCGCGCCGCGCCGCGCCGAGCTGGGCTAGGGCTTGCGGCCGACGCCGCAGTGGCCGTCGACCGGAGCGGGCAATGCGCCGTCCGGGGTGGGGTCCGGCCGCCAGTGGGTGTGCGGCACGACTCCCGGGTCGACCAGCTCCAGGCCCTCGAAGCGTTCGGCGAACCGTTCCGGCGTGCGCAGGATGTAGGGAAGCGCCCCCGACTCGTTGTAGTCGTCCTGCGCGTCGCCGAACCCGCTGTCGCCGGCCGGCTGGGTCCCGTCATAGCTGGCCAGGTAGCTGCCCGAAGGCAATGCGTCCAGGTACTGCTTCACGATGGATCGCAGCTCAGCGTCGTCGGGGATATGACCGAGGACACCCATCAGCATCAGAGCTACAGGCCTGGTGAAGTCCAGGGTCCCGGACGCGGCGGCCAGGACGCTCTTCGGGTCGCGCAGGTCGGCGTCGAGGTAGTCGGTGACGCCCTCGGGAGTGGTCGCCAGCAGCGCGCGGGCGTGCGTCAGAACCAGCGGGTCGTTGTCGACATAGACGATCCGGCATTCCGGGGCGACGCGTTGGGCTACCTCGTGCGTGTTGTCGGCGGTGGGCAGGCCGGTTCCGATGTCGAGGAACTGGCGGATCCCGGCCTCGCCGGCCAGGTAACGCACCGAGCGGACGAGGAAACCGCGGGAGGCACGCGCGAGCTCCCCGATGCCGGGGAACACCTTCAGGTATTCCTCGCCCGCCGTCCGGTCGACTGGATAGCAGTCCTTGCCGCCAAGCCAGTAGTTCCAGATACGTGCGGAATGCGGCACCGACGTGTCTATCGAGTCCGACAAGGCGACGACCTGGTCGGAGCCCTGCGCGCTGGTTGCCGACGGTTCTCCGACCATGTGGGTGGTCTCCGCGTGGTATAGGACGGCCAGTTCGCCCACCCTATCGCCGACCGTACCGGACCTACCACCCCCCGCAGCCCCGATGTTCTACCCGCCGGAGCGCCCCGGCATTGTTCGCAAGCAAGAAGGAGGCGCCCCGGCGGAGGAACGGTCAGGCGGGGTCGTAGGCGAGGTTGGGGCGCAGCCACCGCTCCACGTCGGCGACGTCCTTGCCCTGCCGGGCGGCGTAGTCCTTGACCTGCTCCCGGGAGATGCGGCCGACGGTGAAGTAGCGGGCCGCGGGGTTGGCGAAGATCAGGCCGCTGACGGCGGCAGCGGGAGTCATGGCGTAGGACGACGTCAGGCGCATTCCCAGCTGCTCGGCACCGAGGATGTCGAACAGGGCGCGCTTCTCGGTGTGGTCGGGGCAGGCTGGGTAGCCGAGGGCGGGACGGATGCCGCGGAAGCGCTCGGCATGCAGGTCCGCCAGCGCCGGCTCGGCCTCGGGCTCGAACCAGGCGCGGCGGGCCTCGAGGTGGATGTACTCGGCGAACGCCTCGGCGAGGCGGTCGGCGAGCGACTTGGCCATGATCGACCGGTAGTCGTCCTGGGCGGCCTCGAAGCCGGCGGACAGCGCCTCGGCGCCCTGGATGGAGACCGCGAACGCGCCCATGTGGTCTCCCCCGCCGGCCGGGGCCACATAGTCGGCCAGGCAGCGGTTCGCCCGGCCGGCCGGCTTCTCGGTCTGCTGGCGCAGCATCGGGAAACGGACCTCACCACCCCCGGCGCCGGCAGCAGCACCGGCACCGGTTCCACCGGCGCCGGCCACGTCGAAGACGAGGTCGTCGACGTCGGCGTGGGCCGGCCAGAAGCCGTAGACCCCGTGGGCGGTGAACGACCCATCGGCGATGATCTGGTCGAGGAGGGCGTTGGCCTCGTCGAACAGCTCCCGCGCCACGGGCTCGTCCAGGATCGCCGGGTAGGTGCCCTTCAGCTCCCAGGCGAGGAAGAAGAACCGCCAGTCGATGAACTCGCGCAACTCCGCGATGGTGGGCGTCACCGTCCGCGTCCCGGTGAAAGCCGGCGTCGGGAGGCCCTCGAAGCTGACCTGCTCGCGGTTGGCCCTGGCCTTCGCGAGCGAGAGCAGCGGGCGCTGCTGGCGGTTCTCGTGCTGCTCGCGCAACGTCGCCTGCTCCTCGCGGTTGCGCACGTCCAGCGCCGCGGCCCGGTCGGAGTCGAGCAGGTCGGAGACGACCCCGACGACGCGGGACGCGTCGAGGACATGCACCGTCGTCCCCTCGTAGGCGGGGGCGATGCGCACCGCGGTGTGCTGGCGCGACGTCGTCGCGCCGCCGATGAGCAGCGGCAGCTTCAGCCCGCGCCGCTCCATCTCGGCCGCGACGCTGACCATCTCGTCCAGCGACGGGGTGATCAGCCCGGACAGGCCGACCGCGTCGGCGCCCTCCGCGACCGCCGTGTCGAGGATCTTCGTCGCCGGCACCATCACCCCGAGGTCGATGACCTCGTAGTTGTTGCAGCCGAGGACGACGCCGACGATGTTCTTGCCGATGTCATGGACGTCGCCCTTGACGGTCGCCAGCACGACCTTGCCGGCACCGCGGCCCGGGTCGATGCGGCCCTCAGCGAGGGCCTTCACCTTCTCGGCCTCCATGTACGGCTCGAGGTAAGCGACGGACCGCTTCATCACCCGGGCGGACTTCACGACCTGCGGCAGGAACATCTTGCCCGCGCCGAACAGGTCACCGACGACCTTCATGCCGTCCATCAGCGGGCCCTCGATGACCTCGAGCGGCCGCGCGACCTGCTGCCGCGCCTCCTCCGTGTCCGCCTCGATGAAGTCCACGATGCCGTGCACGAGGGCGTGCGAGAGCCGCTCGCGCACCGGCGCCTCCCGCCAGGACAGGTCGGCGCCGCGGCGCGGCCCGGTGGCGCCGCCGCCRGACGCGCGCAGCTCCTCGGCGTAGGTGACGAGCCGGTCGGTGGCGTCCTCGCGGCGGTCGAACAGCACGTCCTCGACGAGTTCGAGCAGGTCGGCCGGGATGTCCTGGTAGACGGTCAGCTGGCCGGCGTTGACGATGCCCATGTCCAGCCCGGCCTGCACGGCGTAGTACAGGAACGCCGAGTGCATCGCCTCGCGGACGACGTCGTTGCCGCGGAACGAGAACGACAGGTTCGAGATGCCGCCGCTGGTCCGGACGCCCGGGCAGCGCTCCTTGATGATCGGCAGGGCGTCGATGAAGGCCTTGGCGTAGCCGTTGTGCTCGGCGATGCCGGTGGCGACGGCGAGCACGGCCGGGTCGAAGATGATGTCCTCGGCCGGGAAGCCGACCTCCGGGGACGTCAGCAGCTTGTAGGCCCGCTCGCAGATCTCGACCTTGCGCTCGGTGCTGTCGGCCTGGCCCTGCTCGTCGAAGGCCATGACGACGACGCCCGCGCCGTAGGAGCGGATCAGCCGGGCGTGCTCCAGGAAGGGCTCCTCGCCCTCCTTGAGGCTGATCGAGTTGACCACGCCCTTGCCCTGCACGCAGCGCAGCCCCGCCTCGAGCACGGTCCACTTGGAGCTGTCGATCATGATCGGGATGCGGGCGACCTCGGGCTCGGTCGCGATCAGGTTGAGGAACGTCGTCATGGCCTGCTCGCCGTCGAGCAGGTCGGCGTCCATGTTGACGTCGAGGATGTTCGCCCCGCCGCGGACCTGCTCGAGGGCGACGTCGACGGCGCCCTGGTGGTTGTCGGCCTCGATGAGGCGGCGGAACTTGGCCGAGCCGGTGACGTTCGTCCGCTCACCGATCATGACGAAGCCGGTGTCGGGACCGATCTCGAACGTCTCCAGGCCGCTGAACCGGGTGCGCTCGGGTGGCCCGGCCACCGGCCGTGGCGTGACGCCGTGGACGGCCGCGGCCACCGCGGCGATGTGTCCCGGAGTCGTGCCGCAGCACCCGCCGACGATGTTGACGAGACCCGAGGTCGCGAACTCGCCGAGCAGCTGCCCGGCCTCGTCGGGGGTCTGGTCGTAGCCGCCGAACGCGTTGGGCAGGCCGGCGTTCGGGTAGCTGGCGACGTGCGTACCGGCCAGACGCGCGAGCTCGGCGACGTAGGGGCGCATCTCGGCGGCGCCGAGCGAGCAGTTCAGGCCGACGACCAGCGGGTTCGCGTGCGCGATGGACGTCCAGAAGGCCTCGACCGTCTGCCCGGACAGCGTCCGCCCGGACATGTCGACGATCGTGACGGAGATCCACAGCGGCAGGTCGGGCGCGGTCTCCTGGGCGGCGGCGATCGCGGCCTTCGCGTTGAGCGTGTCGAAGATGGTCTCGATGAGCAGCAGGTCGACGCCGCCGTCGGCGAGCGCGGCGATCTGCTCGGAGTAGGAGGCCTTGACCTCGTCGAACGTGACGGCTCGGTAGGCGGGCTCGTCGACGCGCGGTGACAGCGACAGCGTGACGTTGAGCGGGCCGATGGAGCCGGCGACGAACCGGGGGCTACCCGTCTCCGCCGCGACCTCGTCGGCGGCCTCGCGGGCCAGCCGCGCGCCGGCCAGGTTCATCTCCCGGACCAGCGGCTGCAGGCCGTAGTCGCCCTGGCCGATGCTGGTCGCGGTGAACGTGTTCGTCGTGACGACGTCCGCGCCCGCGGTCAGGTACTGGCGGTGGACGTCCTGGATGACGTCCGGGCGGGTGAGGTTGAGCAGGTCCGGGTCGCCGGTGACGTCACGCGGATGGTCGGCGGGGACGAAGCCGCCGAGCCGGTAGTCGGCCGGGGTCAGGCCCACGCCCTGCAGCATCGTTCCGTAGGCGCCGTCAAGGATGACCACCCGTTGGGCGAGCAGATCCTTGAGCGCCTGGATCCGTCGCGCCCGCTCGTCCTCGCGAACCTGGTTGACGGCGACGACCACCTGGCTACCTCCCGCACACGTTGTGGGAGGCGCCCTTGGGGATGCTGAAACCAGCCGAGCGTGGCGGGCCCACTCAGTGACTCAGCAGGCAATCCAGCATCCGTGGCCCGTCGCAGCGCCTCTCGACCTGCCTACGACCTTACTAAGTCGCGCCGCCATGTCACACGTGGGCCTCGCCGCCTCGCGACGCTCTGCCGCGCCCTGTCACGGATTCCCGGGCCAGGAGCCGGCAACGTCAGGGCCACACCCACCAGCCGCACGGACCACACCCTCAGTCGCTTCCTTCGCCAGACCACGCGTGAACAGGCGGAGAACGCTGAGAGACAGGGAATGAGTGGCCGGCGTCACAGATGAGTGGTTGGCATCACATCAGTCTTTGCTGGGACTAAACCAGTTGACGGGCGGATTTGTCCTCGGCAAGGCTCCTTTAAATCCACCTTCAGGTGGGAGCGACCGCGCCTGCCCGTCGTCGAGCTCCGAGGAGGTCCAGGTGGCCGTCGCGACGAACGACGCCCAGGGCCCGGCCCAGCCCGGGCCGCGGCGCGGACGCGACCACGGGCCCGGCAGGGATCCGGAGAGGGAGCCAGGCCCGGAGTCCCACCCGACCACCGCCCGCGCCACGGCGGCGGGCGCGGCGGGCAACGGGCTGCCGCGCTGGTGGCAGGAGATCCTCGGCATCGCGCTCCTCTACGGCGCGTACACCGGCGTGCGGGGCCTCAAGAGCGACGACCTCGCCAGGGCGGACGACATCGGCCGCGAGGTGCTGCGCCTGGAGAACGTCTGGCACCTCAACCCCGAGCACAGCCTCAACGACTTCCTGGCGCACGTGCCGGCGCTGGCGGTGCCCGCCTGCTACTTCTACGCGACGCTGCACTACGTCCTCACGCCCGCCGTGCTGATCTGGATGTACCGGCGCAACCCAGGCCACTACCGGGTCGCGCGCAGCACGATCCTGCTGACGACGGTCATCGGGCTGGTCGGGTTCTGGCTGCTGCCGACGACCCCGCCGCGGCTGCTGGTCGGCGCCGGGTTCCACGACACCATGGCCGCCGTCTCGGGCTGGGGCTGGTGGGGAGGCGACGCGAGCGCGCCGCGCGGGCTGGGCGGGCTCACCAACCAGTACGCGGCGATGCCGTCGCTGCACTGCGGCTGGGCGCTGTGGTGCGGCTATCTCCTGGCCCGGTTCGCCCGCCGCCGGGCCGTCCGAGTGATCGGGGCGTGCTACCCGGTCATGACGACTCTCGTCGTCATGTCGACCGGCAACCACTATCTGCTCGACGCCGTCGCTGGCTTCGTCGACCTGCTGCTCGCCGTCGCGATCGTTCTCCTGGTCCGCCGGGCGCTGCCCCGCCGGCGCCGGCCCACCCCCACGGGGGCCGAGGACACGGGCGAGCAGATCCGTCAGCGGACGGCGGTGAGGAACGGGCTCGGGGTGCCGCTCCAGGACACGTAGAGCTGCTCGCGGGCGCGGGTGCAGGCGACGAACAGCGCGCAGCGTTCCTGCAGGAGGTCCACGGCGTGCGCGTAGGGGTCCTCGTCGACGGATGCCACCGAGCCGAGGGCAGGCACGAGCCCGTCGGACACGCCGACCACGGCCAGGCAGCGGAACTCCAGTCCTTTCATCCCATGCATCGACCCGACGGCGACGGGGCTTGCCGGGGCGACGCCCCGGCGGCCCTTCAGCTTCGGCTTGCTGAGCGCCCTGGCGATGATCCCCGCGTCGGTCAGCGCCGTGACCACCTCGTCGACGAGGGTGTTCCTGCGGGCCGCCACGCCGATCTCGGCCGGCTCGACGCCCGCGTCCAGCCAGCCACGGATCACCTCGACGAGGCCCTTGAGCTCGTCGGTCGGGGTCAGCGCGCCGACGAGCACCGGACGGCGGCCGTGCAGTTCGGAGCGGTATCCCGCGATCCGGTCGAGCCCACCGTCGAGGTCGTCGATCCGCTCGTCGCGCAGCATGCCGAGGCTCCACCCGAGGATCTCGGCGGTCGTGCGGTAGTTGATGGTCAGCCGGCTGGCCCGGCCGGCGACGTCGATGCCATGGTCCCGAAGAGTGACCCGGTGCCCGTAGATCCGCTGGTGGGCGTCGCCGGCGAGGAACAGGTCGTTCTGGTCGGGGCCGGCCGCGGCTCGCAGCAGCCGCCACTGGACGGGGCTGAGGTCCTGCGCCTCGTCGATGACGACGTGGCGGAACGGCCGGCGGCCGCCGGCCGGGACCGGGACGCCCGGCGCATGCGCGCCGAACAGGTCGGCGGGGACGGCGCCGGCCTCCAACAGCCGGGTCGCCTCGGCACAGACCATCGCGTAGGTGAGCGCGCCCAGCTCCCGCAGCCGAGCCTGGAAGGCCTCGACCGCGGCCCAGACCCGGGCGCGCTGCGCGGCGGCCAGCGCCCGGCCGCGCCCGGCGCGGGACGCTGCCTGGTACCCGGCCAGGTCGGTGATCCCGTGCCCGAGAATGACCTGGCGCCATTCGTCGGCGACGAACCGGTCGCCCAGCGCCAGCCCGTGCTCGGCGACGGTCTCCTGCCAGAGCACGGCCTCGTCGGAGCCGGCGAGCAGCGGCGGGTTGCCGTGGGCCGTCCGGTAGATCCGGTTCGCGACCTGGTCGACGGTGAGGACCGTGATCCGGTCGCGGATCTCGGCCTTCTCCTCCAGCAGGGCCAGGTTCGCCTCGATCGCCGAGGTCAGCGTCTTGGTGAAGGTGGTCAGCAGTACCGGGCCCTCACCGCCGGCGGCGAGGTGGCGGGCGCGGTGCAGCGCGACGACGGTCTTGCCGGTGCCCGGGCCACCGGTGACCCGGGCCGGGCCGCGGTAGTGGCCGAGAGCGACCTTGTTCTGGACGGGGTGCAGGAAGATCCGCCACAGGTTGAACGGGTGGCTCAGCATGTCCAGTAGCGCGGCGGGGCCGGAGACGAGCACCACCCGGTCCTGGCTGCGTTCGACGGCGGCCGTGACGTCGTCCGGGTCGAAGCGGGCTCGATCTGCCGTGACTCCGTCAGCGGCCACAGGCCGGGGCGCATCGCCGGTAAGGCCGGTGGCATCGGCCGCGATGTCCGCCCAGACCTCTTCGGGCGACATCCCGGCGGCCAGGCCGTAGAGCACCGACCACTGGCTGTCCGGCAGGAACGCCCTGGCCGTCTCGAGCTGGGCGACGTCGGTCAGGGCGCGGGCGAAGGCGAGCGTCTGGTCGTCGACGCCCAGCCGCCGCAGCGTCGCGTCGTCCACGTCCGCGAGCAGCCGCCGGTACCCGTCGACGCGGCTCGCCCAGCGGGTCAGCTCCGGCAGGGTCGCGTCGATCGCGACGCTGTCGCGGATCTCGATCCGGCCGGTGGCCGCGTTCACCGAGACCCGATGCCGCTGAGCCCAGGTGTAGGCCTCGTCGTGGGGCAGGACCTTGAGCAGGGTGAAGGAGTCGCCGCTGTCCGGGGCGAGGACGACGCCGCGCCAGAACTGGTCGATCCGGATCGTGCGCAGCCGACCGTCGCGCGCGTTACTGATCTTCTCGAGATGCAGGCCGGTGTGGGTGGCGTGCTCGAACTTCGCGAACGTGTCGGTGACCTTCTCCTGGACGGGCTTATCCAGCCGTGCGAAGTCCCGCAAGAAGTCCTTGTCGATACCCAGCCGAGCCACCGGAGCGTCCCCTCCCGTCCCACACCATGCGCACCCAGGCAACGGCTCGGCCATGCCGGGACATCGCTCCCTGCGCCGACCCGGGCGCGCCCCTTGAGACCATACGAGCGGTTCAGCCGCTATCCGTACGGCTCGCGCCATTTCTGTTGCTGTTGCACCGAGTCCTGTCTCACCGAGCGAGTCGCCACGGTCCGGCATCGAGGCACCCACCGATGCCTCTCGCCGCCCTCATCCGCTATCAGCGTGTGAGCTTAGGTCACTCCGCGCGATTGTTCGAACACTAGTTCGACCGTGTCGCCCTCCGGAGCCGGGGCCCGTCGCAGGTTCCTTCGTCGATCTAGCAATTCCCGGCGATCTAGCACTTCCCTGGCAATTGCTAGGTACAGAACGCACCAGCCTCGGATGGATCTCCTATCTGGCCCAGGGGACGACAGCCGTCCGATAGTCGAGGACGCCGGGGACCGCGCGCAGACTCTCGATCGTCACCCGCAGAGTCTCCATCGTCGCGGCAGAAGATCTTGGGACTACGGCCAACCGACTCATCATCTTCGCGTCTGGCGCGCCTGCCGCCGGGAAGGCCACGCTGGCCAGTGCCTCGACCTTCCCCGGATCTGCAAGGACGACATCAAGGAGACGCTGGTCGACGCTGGCGCCCGGCGAGTCCGGATCGGCTTGACCTCAAGTGCGGTTGAGGTTGCAACCTAAGACCTATGACCGCTACCGACGTCCCCGCCGCCGTCGCGCCTGGCTCCGAGGTGTTCAGCGACCGCGAACTGAGCTACCTCGCCGGCCAGCGGCTTGGCCGGCTCGCCACCGTCGCGCCCGACAGCAGCCCGCAGAACTCGCCGGTCGGCTTTCAGGTCCGCCCGGACGGCATCGTCGAGATCTACGGCTACAACCTCGGCGCCTCCCGGAAGTTCCGCAATGTCGCGGCGACCGGCGTCGTCTCGCTGGTTGTCGACGACATCGCTTCGGTCGACCCGTGGAAGGTGCGGGGAGTCGAGATTCGGGGCACCGCCGAGGCGCTGACGGACATCGACCCGCCCCAGACGTGGCTGAGCCGCGAGGTCATCCAGATCCACCCGCGACGGATCTTGTCCTGGGGGCTCGACCCAGACCTCGAAGGCATGCAGGCCCGCACCATACCGACCGCCACCTGAACGGCGACTTGAGGTCGGGCGCCAGACGAATCTGAAGGTCATCTGAAGCGCGCCCCGGGCGACGTGATCTCGAATCGACGCCGTCAACCACAAAACAAGCCAGCCTGCCGCACACCAACCCGCGCCTCGCGGCGACGGCCAAAGGTGAGGATGCCCGGCAGATGATGCGCCCGCTCGACAGGCATAGCTGGTCGTGCCTCCACGTCCGGTCACAGCGGGTCTGCGGACCCCCATCGGGAGCTCCCGCCGCCCCGGCGGTACCGGGACTGCTGGCGATCGGCCGGTGAGATAGTGCCCACGAGGACCCGAGATGTGGTGACGGGGGCGGGGCTGGTGGCCGATTACACGATCGCGAACCCGGAGGACTGGGCGGCGCTGCGGCCAGAGGTGATCGTGGACCCGCTCATCTACCGGCTCGGCGAGCTCTTCCTCCAGGGCGGGCAGGGAGACTGGATCTGGGAACACGTCTCCCGGGACCTCGGCGGGCTCGTCTCCTTCTTCGACCTTCTGGTGCTGCACGATCGCCTGCCCGCGTTCAACTACGCAGTGACGTTTCCCGGCGGCTTCGACCGGGGAGACCCGGTGTTCGACGTCGTTAACCGGCGGGTCCCGATCATCGACCAGGTCAACGTCGGCTTCGCGGCATACACGGTCTCGAAGTCGGCCGCGCTCGACGTCCTGCGGGAGCGGGCGGACCGCGGGCACGGCGAGCTTCTTCCCACCCCGCTCGCCGTCGACCTGGCGCCGGAACTGTCCCGGATCGACTACAGCTGGTACCCGAGCCTCGGCGACCTGGCTGACCGGTACGCGGGACCGGCGCGGGTCGCCGCCTCGTTCCTTCTGGGTACGCTCCTGTTCTCCACCTATGCACAGCAGACCGGCGCGCCGCACGTCATGTCCGCGAAGCGCGGCAGGCTCTTCGCCGCAAGCGCCCTGGCAGCGCCGCGCGGTCGGTCCGACGCCGAAGACGCGATATTCGACGAGCTGCGCCGACGCTTCCAGCTCGCTGGCGAGGGGTGGCGCGACCGGGATCTGCCGTGGACGCCGTCGTTCCTGCCCTGGCTGGTCCAGAACGTCGATCCTGTCCGGACCCGGCCCACCGATGTCCTCGACAAAGCGCTGGAGCTGCGGGACCGGCGGGTAGTACGCGAGTACCGGACGGTCCGGGCGAACGCTCTGTCCGGCGACGACGACGCGCTCGCCGAGCTCAGGAAGCTCGCGGCGGCGATGGCCCAGGAACTACGGGTGGAACAGGATGGTTCCGGCGGCGCAAAGGCCATGCTCATCGAGGTGGGGCCGCGCGCGTTCGGCGCCGTGGCGGCGCCACCGCCGGCGGACTGTCCGGGCCGCTCGGCGTCGCGCTGGGCGCGCTGGCGGGTCTCGGAGCCGAGGAGATCCTCCGCCAGGTAGGCGAACGGGTCTGGGGTCTCGTATTCGCCCAGTTGCCCTTCGTCAGCTCCCGGAAGCTGCTCACCCGCGCCGTCCGCGCGGACTGGGAAACGCACGCCACCCTCGACCGCACCCTGCGCACGATCTGGGAGACCCCCGCGGCTCCCTGACGCATCCAGGTTGCGGTTGAACGTCGCCGACGCTGCCAGTCCTCGCCGAGATGTCGCGCCTTCCCCGGCCGCGGAGTGCTCCACGATGCGAGCATCGACGACGGTGATGTGTGTTGGGATTCCACCGCTGACGCAGATCAGTGGGCATACCCGACACCCTGCCGCACAGTCCGAGACCGCCCGGCCCCGCCTGACGCCGCTATCGCGGTGGTCTCGCGGCATGGCCGAGCCCATCCGCGACCGTCTCGACCCTCTCACGGACGAACTCGACAGCCTTCCCACCCTGATCAACTACGAGCAGCGTCAGCAGGCCCTCGCGACGTGGACCATCCCGGCAGACGACTGGGAAGAGCTGACCGCCGACCTCAGGCGCGGGCCCATCGCTCGCCGATACTCGACACACAAGATCCATTTGGGAGATCGAAAACGGCGAACCGCTTCCGTGCCCACCTGGATGCTGATCACAGAAGGTGACTACAAGCTGTCACCACTCATCCAGGAAGACCGCAGAACCAGCGGCGACACGATGCTCACCCTCGACGTCCAGCAAGCCGTCTATCAGCGCAGATTCCCGGACAAGCACCACTACCGCAAGCTCACGTCGCTACTCGAGCCCTACGCACAGCGCGCTCGCCGCGTGATCGATCAGGGTGGCGTCCCGCCGACGCAACACCGACCTCCGGTTTAGTTCAGGCCGTGACCCGCATACCGCCAGCCTTCACGGCGCTGACAGCGCCCGCGAGGGCGACGCGGGCCGCCGCTGGCTCGAACAACTTCCCGCCCTCGTCGCCGACCTGCTCACAGATTGGCGCCTTGAGCCGGCCGGCGACCCGATGCACGGCCAGGTCGCCCTTGTGCTGCCCGTCCGGCGGCACACCGGCGAAAACTGCACGCTGAAAGTCTCCTGGCCCGACGAGGAAACCCGCCACGAACCAGCCGCACTCCAGGCATGGGCGGGCCACGGCGCGGTCCTGCTTCTGGCTGTCGACCACCGACGAGGCGCCATGCTCCTCGAACGCCTCGACTCCTCCATGACCCTGCAAGAACAGCCGATCGCCCGCGCGCTCGACGTCGCGGCGTCGGTCCTGCGCGAGCTGCACGTCCCTGCACCGGCGGGCCTGCCGACGACCACCGCGACCGCCGAGCGGTGGCACCACACGCTCGCCCACGAATGGCGCCGACTCGGCGAACCGGGACCCGCCCGCCTCATCGACGCCGCCACCATGACCTGCGGCCACCTCTCGCACGACCCCACACCCCCGGTCCTGCTACACGGCGACTTTCACTTCGCCAACGTGCTCGCCGGCACCCGCCAGCCCTGGAACGCCATCGACCCCAAACCGCTCACCGGCAACCCTGAATACGACCTGCTACCGCTGCTACGCAACCGCTGGGACGACATCACCGCCAGCCCCCAGCCCGCCCAGGCAGTCCGCCAGAGGATCGACACCCTCGTGGAAGCCACCGGACTCGACCGGACAAAAGCCCACGCCTGGGCCTTCATCCGCAGCGTCGACGACGCACTCTGGGGCCACGCCCAACACGACACCCAGTTCGAAGCGATCGCCTGGGAGATCGCACACGCCCTATCCACATGATCCAGCTCGCCCGGCCGTCCTGAGCGCGGCCTGGTTCCGCCAAAACCATGCCGAGAACTGTCGTGCCTGCCACGGCGATGAGGAGGAGACCATCGGGGGCGGCGAGCTTGGCCCGCACTCTGGCGACCCGCTGAGCGCCAGGAGGTCGTCCGCGGGCGGTATTGGCTTCCTGCCAGACACCCAGGGCGGCCGGAAGATCGTCGCCGCGCGCGAGACGGATCTCCACCGGCGCTGGGGCCAGTACAGGTTCCATGGTCCGCTGATCGCCCGCTACCGCTCCCTGACCGCTTTCAGTGGGGAGTTACGGCCGCGCTATCCGGCAGGGGGTACCAGGACCTGCGAGAAACGGCCCGGGCGGTTAGAGAAGGTCCTCAAGTCGGGTGGCGACCTGGCGGTAGCGGCTGACCGGGACGAGGTGCACACCGGCGAAGGCGCCGCTGTCGCGCAGCCGTAGCACCTGGTCGCAGGCCGCTTCGACCCCGGCCGCTTGGTCCCGTTCGACTGCTTGGACGAGGTCGTCGGGGATGTCGATGTCGGGGATGGTCGCGGCGAGGCGGCGGGCCATCCCGGCGCTCGCGAGGACCATGACGCCGGCGTAGATCGGCAGTTCGACCGGATGGGCGTCGCGCCAGCGCAGCAGGGCGTCCACCGAGTAGCTGACCTGTACGAACAGGAAGTCGGCCGCTCGTTTCCATGTGGGCAGTGGACGTAGGCCGGCCGCGGCGCCGACCCGGAACGCCGGCATGTCCGCGAAGACCGGATCCTCGCTGGCCGCGCGGGCCTCGTCCATCATCGCGCGCACGGTCAGGTCGCTGGTCCGGTTCCCGGCGGTGGGTTTGTCGCCGTGGACGAACAGGAATTCCTCGACGCCGTAGGCCGCGGCGGTGAGCAGGTCGCGGCGGAAGCCGAGCAGGTTACGGTCGCGGGAGTTCACGCAGGCGATGCTGCGTCCCCCCATCGTCTGCACCTCGTGGGCGACGGCGATGCTCGACACCGTCGCGCGTCCGATGTGGTTGTCGGGGATCAGGAACGCGTCGGTGACGGGGCTCAGGACGCCGATCTGGTGGCGGGCGTKGGTCAGGTCCGGCCGGGTCGGCGGCTCGATCTCGCAGATCAGCTCGAAGCTGCGCACCGGACGTTCGTGACCCGCCGTGGATTCCTGCATCCGGACAGGATAGGACGCCACGATCCACCGACCACAGCCACACCGCACGGGTGCGCTGCACCGCTTTAGCACACCGTAGGAACAGCCTGGGTAGGAAACCCCGACTGCGAAATGTCCGGCTGCGCCAGCAGGGCTCCGGCACGTTCGCGTTATGACCGGCCTGTCCGAGGATCGTCCGCGTGACGATCTGTCCGGCCTGTTCTTGCCCCGTTCGGCGATCTCCAGCCAGGGCAGCTTCGGCACCGCGCTGTCCAGTGCCGCCAGCTCGGCGCGCGTCTCCCGAGCACCCGCCATGTCCACCAAGCTCTTCGAACACCTGTTTGATAAGGTGATCTCATGGTGGGAGCACCATTCCAGGCATCACTGCTCGACACGGATCTGTTCGACCCGGACCTGCTCGGTACCGCCCCGCTCGACGCTGTCCCGCTCGACACCGGCCCCACCGGCGTAGGCGGGCGGGGCGCCGGATCGGCGGTGCGGGACGCACCACTGGGCGCCGGGCTTCGACGGCAGTGGCTCGCCGGCGGGGCGTGGGTCGACGTGCGGCGGCGCTGGATCGCGGGGGCGGACTCGCTGTTCGAGCGGCTGCGCGCCGAGGTCCCCTGGCGGGCCGAGCGGCGGCCGATGTATGACCGAACCGTCGACATACCCCGGCTCCTCAGGTTCTACGGCGAGGGCGAACCGCTTCCCGACCCGGCGCTGGACGCGGCCAGGCTGGCCCTCGACGAGCACTACGCGGCCGAGCTCGGCGAGCCGTTCGCGACCGTCGGGCTGGCCTTCTACCGCGACGGCCGCGACAGCGTCGCCTGGCACGGCGACCGGACCGGCCGTAGCGCCACCGAGGACACGATGGTCGCGATCCTGGTCCTCGGCGCCCCCCGAGCCCTCGTGCTACGCCCCCGCGCCGGCGGTCCCGCCGCTCCCCGCCGGGCCACCCACCCAGGCGGCGCGCTCGCCGGTGCCGATGGCCGCGTCGGCGCTGACGCCGCGGCGGGCGGGCACGCCGGCAGCGTCGGGGCCGGCGGCCCGACGACGATCCGGCACGAGCTCGGCCACGGCGACCTGCTCGTCATGGGCGGCAGCTGCCAGCGCACCTGGGAGCACGCCGTCCCCAAGACGGCTCGGCCCGTCGGCCCCCGCATCAGCGTCCAGTTCCGCCCCCGCGGCGTCCGCTAGCCGGTCCAGGGGCACCATCGTCCCCATGACCAGCCTTCTCCTCGGACCCCTGCACCGGTATGCCGACGCCAGCCGGGCGTCCGTGTGGGTGGAGACCGATGTCCCCTGCGAGGTCGAGGTACGGGCCGGGGAGGCTCCAAGGGCGAGCACGCCGACCTTCACCGTCGGCGGGCACCATTTCGCGCTCGTGACGGTGGACGGGCTGGAGGCGGGTCGGGCCTACCCCTACGAGGTGTGGCTCACTCCGGCCGGGGAGCCGCCCGGCCCGGCGGTGCGCGTCTGGCCCGAACCCGGGACGGCCGGGCCGCCGAGCCTGCTGCGGCCGGTCGGCGAGGGCCGGCCGGTCAGGCTGGTGTTCGGGTCCTGCCGGGTGACGGCGCCGCAGGCGAAGCCGTACACCCTCAACTCCACGGACGACCCGCTCGGGCTGGGCACGGACGCGCTGCACGCGCTCGCGCTGCGCATGGCCGAGACGGATCCAGGAACCTGGCCGGACGCGCTCCTGCTGCTCGGCGATCAGGTCTACGCCGACCACGTGTCGCCGACGACGGCCGAACGCATCCGCGAGCGACGCGACGTCACCGCGCCGCCCGGCGAGGAGATCGCCGACTTCACCGAGTACTGCTGGCTCTACCAGGAGGCCTGGTCGCAGCCGGAGATCCGCTGGCTGCTGTCGACCGTCCCGACCGCGATGATCGCCGATGACCACGACATCCGGGACGACTGGAACATCTCGGCCGCCTGGCGTTCCTGGGTCCAGGCCCAGCCGTGGTGGGACACCCGCGTCACCGGCGGGATCATGGCCTACTGGCTCTACCAGCACGTGGGCAACCTGAGCCCCGAGGCCCGCGCCGCCGACCCGACCTGGCGCGCGGTGACGGTGCCGACCAGCGGCGACGGCCTCGACCGGGTGGACGGCGAAGGTGTGCTGCGCGCCGTGGCCCGCCGGGCCGACCAGATGGCGGACCTCGTCGCGCCGGCGGCGAACGACCCCGACGGGGACGGGAGCTCGGGGGGCCTTCCGGCGCCGCGCTGGAGCTACCGCTGGGATCTGGGCCGCACCCGGCTCGTCGTCATCGACTCCCGGCTGGGCCGGGTCGTCGCCCCCGACGGGACGCGGGCGATGGTGCGCGACACCGAGTGGGCCTGGGTCGAGGGCCAGACCCGGCACGCGGGCGAGGTCGACCATCTCCTGCTCGCCACGTCCGTGCCCTACCTGCTCACGCCAATGATCCACAACGTCGAGGCCGCCAGCGAGCGGGTGGCCTCCGGCCGGTTCGGGCGGGTCCTGGCGGCCCGGGCCGAACGCGCCCGGCAGGCCCTCGACCTCGAGCACTGGGCCGCGTTCGGCCACTCGTTCCGGCAGATGTCACGGCTGCTGTGCACGGTCGCCACCGGCGGGCACGGCCCGGCGCCGGCGAGCGTGGTCGTCCTGTCCGGCGACGTCCACCACGCCTACCTGGCCCGGGCGCATCCGGCGGGCGGAGCCGCGGCGTCCCCTGTCTGGCAGGCGGTGTGCTCGCCGTTCCGCAACCCGCTCGGTCCGGGCATCCGGCGGATGGACGCGCTGTCCCGGCTCAGGGTCTCGGCCGGCGTCTCCCGTCTGCTGGGCCGCCTGCTGGGTGCCGAGAAGCCCGAGTTCGGCTGGACGGTGACCGAGGGGCCGTGGTTCGACAGCCAGCTCGCCACCCTCCTGCTCGATGGCCGCGCGGCGACGCTGCTCCTGGAGAAGACCGAGCCGGACGGCGAACCCGGAGGCCTCGACGAGGTCCTGCGCACCCCGCTGACCTGAGCGGCGCCGGATTCCGACCGGCTGGCCATGCCGGCGTGGTGCGGCATCAGACACAGCTGATAGCCGACCCGCCTACTGAGGCTGCACGACGGCCTCAACGGTGGCCGCGGTGAACGCACGCCGATGCCAGAGGTCGAGCACCTCCAGATCCTCGCAGGCGAGGATCTGCTCACGGACGGCGTCAGGAACGAGCATGCCGCGCTCGGCAAGCCCAGTCAGCACCGAGCGCCTCCGCTCCTCCACACGACCCTCCGCACGGCCTTCCGCACGGCCTTCCGCCCGCAACTTCGCGTCGAGTGCGCGGTAGTGGTCGCTGTAGAACCTGTGGCCCACGGTCTTGACCATGAATGCCTCCCAACGTGCCCGGGCGTCCGGGGGCAGCCCGGCGCAGACAATGTCATCATACGAGATTGCCGTCTCGAGGTTGACCGTTCCCAGCGCGGCCACCAGGGCGGGGAAGATCTCGTCGACGTCGGCGTCCCGGCCGTGGCAGATCACCGAGAATACCGCGAATGCCGGGTCCGCCTTGGCGTCGTCGACGTCGACGACCCGCGGTACGTCGAGGGGCGAGAAGATAATCGGCCGCAGAGGCACGAAGCGGTCCTCGGGGTCGAACAACTTCCGGTAACGCTCGGCCACCGCGGGGTCAGAACAGTAGACGAGCAGTACGGTTCTGACCCGCAGTCTGACCGTCATATGTGCCACGTAAAGCAGCCAGGTCCACTGCTTCTCGGGGTCCCAGCGACGCTGCACCTCCAGCACGACACCCAGCTCCGCGCGGCCGCCCGCACGGCGGAACAGCTGCGCCCCGTCGGCGTGGTACGTGCGGGGCGCCATCATCCGCATCGCCGTACTCGGCTCGACGACGTCCCGAAACTCGGGGGCCGGGTGCCCAAGCCTCGGCAGCAGCCTTGTCACCACCTCCGGGCCCATCGTCAGTATCTCGATCGGCGCTTCATGCTCCCCGCTCGGCATGCCGCCAACCGTACGAAACTCCGCCGGATACGACAAATAGGCCGCCGTTTTCATCGATCCAAACGACCTTCCGACGAAAATTCTCCGGATGAGACTCTCACAGCCGCACAGAGGGAGAAAGTCCCGAGATGATTGTCCCCTTACGCTCAAAAGCGAAGACGAGCGCTCGAAAACGCGAGAAGAGCGCTCGTCGAGCGCTCTTCTCGCGTTTCGGCGCCGACCCAACACCGATGACTGACCATCTGGCGCCGCGACGCTGTTCGCACGGTTCCAGCCCGACGCGGCGCGCCCGCCCATGCTCGGACGGTGGCCCGGCTGGTGCTACCAGGGGACGGGACCAGACCGGTCGAAGAAGAGCGCGGGAGCCGTCGCCGCAGTGCAGGCCTGGACGATGGCGTCGGTGCCCTCGGTGACGGTCTGGGGACCGCTGAAACCGTTGAGCGCGGTCGCGGTGTAGCCGGGGTCGACGACGCGGACGTCGACGTCGGGCAGCGACTTCGCGTACATCGTCGCGACCATGTTCAGCGCGGCCTTGGACGACGGGTAGACGAGCCCGTGCAGGGTCGACTCGAGCCGGTTCGGGTCCGTCGTGACCCCGAACGAGCCCATACCGCTGGACACCATGACCAGCCGGGGTGCCGGCGACTCGCGCAGCAGCGGCAGGAACGCGTGCGTCATCCGGACCGGGCCGAGCAGGTTGACGCCGAAGACGGCGAGGAAGTCGGCCGCCACCGTGTCAGCCGGCTGCTTGCGGGTGCCGGAGATACCGGCGTTGTTGACCAGCACGTCCAGCCCGGTACCCGCGGCACGGACGGCCGCGAGGGCTGCGGCCACGGAGTCGTCGCTGGTGACGTCGAGCGGCACGACCCGAAGGTCGGCGCCAGGATGCTCGGCGGCGATCGACGCCGCGGCCTTCTCGCCGAGGTCGGCGTCGCGGGAGCCGAGCCAGATGGTCCAGCCGAGGGCGGCGAGGCGGCTGGTGGCCTCCAGGCCGAGGCCCTTGTTGGCCCCGGTGATCAGCACGGTTGTCATGGGCCCAGCATCCGGCGACGGCGCGCGGTCCCGGGAGGGCCACGCGGTCGTGGGACCCGCGGTACCACCCTCGTCCCGCCCGCGGGTGGGACCATCGACCTCATGCGGGCGCATGCTGGACGCATGGCTGTCGACCGGGTGGGACTCGCGGAGGCGATCCGTCGCGCCAGGGAGCGGATCAGGCCCGAGGACGTCGGGCTGCCCGCCGGTCCGCGCACGGCCCGGCGGGTCGCGGGGTTGCGCCGCGAGGAGCTCGCCCTGCTCGCCGGGATCAGCGTCGACTACCTCGTCCGGCTGGAGCAGGGACGCGGGCCGCGGCCATCCATGCAGGTCCTGCAGGCGCTCGCGCGGGCGCTGCGCCTCGACACCGCGGGCCGCGACCAGCTGTTCCACCTGGCCGGGTGGGCACCACCCACGCCGGGGACGATCGAGCTGCATGTCCGACCGAGCGTGTTGCGCCTCATCGACCGGTTCGTCGACCTGCCGGCGGTGCTCCTGAGCGCCAAGAGTGACGTGCTGGCCTGGAACGCCATGTCCAGCGCGCTGCACGGCGACTGGTCGGCCGTCCCGCCGGAACGGCGCAACCTCAACCTTCTGCGGTTCCTGCCCGACCCGGACCTCGACGCCCACCGCAGCCGGGTCGGGGAGACGGACGACGAGCGGGATGCCACCGCCACCCAGGCCGTCGCCGCGCTGCGCTCCGCCGCCGCCCGCTACCCCAGGGATCAGGGCCTGACGGAGCTGCTCGCGCGGCTGCGCGCCGGCTCGGCCGAGTTCCGTCGTCTCTGGGCCGGCGGCCAGGCCGGCGGCTGGCGCAGCCACCGCAAGACCATCGTCCACCCGTCGCTCGGCCCGCTGACGTTGGACTGCGACGCCCTGCACGTCCCCGACGTCGACCAGTCCGTGGTCGTCTACTCCGCGCCGCCCGGCACCCCCGAGGCCGAGGCCCTCGCCCTCCTGCGCGTCGTCGGCACCCAACGGCTCACCGTGGATGCGCAGCCACTGCTTACCCAGCGAAAGGACGGGAGGTAGATGGGGACGACCGGTGCCTGGCTGTCCGCCGCTCTGCCTGTTCTCGATCTGGCCACCCTCTCGGTGGAGGCGGTTCGGGCGGCCGCCGTCCGCGCCGGGGTGACGGGCCCGATCGTCACCGCCGCGCTCGATCCCGAGCGCGTCGCCGCCGCGTTTTGCAGTGAGCGCCTTTTCCGGGACGGCGAGGCGGGCGCCAGTGCTTTCGCGCCGCTTTCCGGCTTCTTCCGGGCCGATGACGGGTTCGTCCGGACGCACGCCAACTATCCGCACCACCGCGACCGGCTCCTGCGAATCCTCGGTCTGGTCGAAGCCGACCGGGAGACCGCCGCCAAGGCAATCGCCTCGCGATCCGCCGCCGAGCTCGAGGACCTGGCGGTCGAGGCCGGCGCGATCGCCGTGCGCGTCCGGACCGAGGCCGAATGGCGTGCCAGCGCCCCCGGGGCGGCCGCGGCCGTGGGACCGCTCCTGCACACGACGGAACGCGACGACACCGCGGCCCTCGCCCTGCCCGGCGGCGCGCTTCCCCTGGCGGGGGTGCGGGTGCTCGACCTGACCCGGGTGCTCGCCGGCCCGGTCTGCGGCCGGACGCTGGCCCTGCTCGGCGCGGACGTCCTGCGCCTCGACCCACCGGTCCTCGCCGAGATCGGCTGGCAGCACCTCGACACGGGCCAGGGCAAGCGGTCGGCTCTCCTCGACCTGCGCACCGACCTTCCCCGCGCCCAGGAACTCCTCGACCGCGCCGACGTGCTGGTGACCGGCTACCGGCCTGGCGCCATCGAGGCCTTCGGCCTGCGGACACCCCCGGGGCTGATCCGCGCCCGGATCAACGCCTGGGGCGACACCGGGCCGTGGGCGGGCCGGCGCGGGTTCGACTCCATCGTCCAGGCGGCGTCGGGCATCTCGATGGCCGAGAGCAAGGACGGCACCACGCCAGGGGCGCTTCCCGCGCAGGCGATCGACCACGGCACGGGCTACCTCCTCGCGGCGGCGATCATCGACGCGCTGGTGGCGAGGGCCGCGGACGGCCGGGGCCGCGAGGTCTCCGCCGCCCTCGCGCGCACCGCGACCTGGCTGCTGGACGCCCCTGGCCGCGACCCGAGCCCTCCGCCGGCCGACACGCCCGGGGCGCGGGGCGCGGTCACGCATGGCCGGATCACGACGGCACGCCCGGCAGTCCCCGGCTTTGACGACTATCCCCATCCCGCTCACCCCTGGGGCGCCGACCCGGCCGCCTTCCTCTCCTGAGCCGACGGGCAGCCGGCCACGGGGGCGTGGGCTCCCGGTGGGCCATTGCCGGCGGAACAAAAACACCTAGCCGGCGGAAACGGACGCCCCTGCTAGGTTGCCGACCATGGCTCCCCCGTCACGGCACTCCCCCGCCGCCGGGCCGGCCCTCGGACCCACCATCGCCGGTCTGCGCGAGGCCGTCTCCAGCGCGACCTACGCCCGGGGCTCGTCGTACGCGCTGCACGGCAACGTCGTCGACATCCGCTGGGACGAGGCCGCCGGTGAGCTGCTCGGCCGGGTACACGGCACCGAGCCGAAGCCCTACTCGACGATCGTCCGGTTCAGCGGCAACGGGGCGTCGCGCCGCTTCGGCACGGGTCTCTGCTCCTGTCCGGTGGGTTTCGACTGCAAGCACGTCGTCGCCCTGGTTCTGGCCGCCGCCGACGACCAGGCCGACAACCGGGCCCATGGCGGACCGGCCGCGTCGGCATCCACCATGGCGCGGGCGGCCACGCAGGCGCTGGAGGCGCTGGCCGCGACCGCGCGGCGGGCGGGTGCGGTCTCCGTAGGCCTGAACGCCGCGCGGCCGGGCACCGCCAGGAAAGGGACGTCCGCCCGGCGGGCTCCGGCGCAGCCGGCCTGGGAGCAGTCGCTCGGCGAGCTCCTCGAGCTGGAGGCCGACGACGATCCCCTCGCATGGCACCCCGGCGGGTCGACCCCGACGCTTGGCGGAGCCACGCCGCTCGCCGTCGAGCTGAGCCTCGTCGCGGACGCCGGCGCGGAACCTCGGGTGACCGCACGGCTCGTCAAGCAGGGCAGGACCGGGTGGGTGAACGCGGTCAGCTGGGACCAGCTGACCGCCTGGCACCATGTCACCGAGTACCTCCCGGCCCACCTCCAGGTGCTGCGGGAGCTGTTCGCGCTGTCCAGAGCGCGGCAGTCGTCGTACCGCTACAGCCACCACCACGTCGATGGCAGACGGCTGGACCTGTCGACGTTCGACAGCCGGGCGCTGTGGGCGCTGCTCGACGAGGCCGAGAAGGTCGGGCTGCGGCTCGTCCATGGCCGCAGGAAGCTGGGCGACGTCGCGCCCTACCGGCACGGCGAGCTGGTCCTCGACGTCACCCACGAGCCCGTCGGCGAGAACGACGGCGACGGTGGCCGCGATGGAGGTCGAGGTGGCGGTGGCGGTGAGCCGGGGGCGCTGACGATCGCGCCGGTGCTGCGCCTCGACGGCCAGCTCGCCCCCGAGCTGGCGCCGTTCTCCTTCATCGGCGAGAACGGGCACGGGGTCGTCTGTGTCGACCGGGCGGAGACCGGCGCGTCCGCCGACCGCCGCGACTGGCACATCCGCCTCGCCCGCCTCGCCGAGCCCGTCCCCGCGCCGCTACGGCAGATGACGCTCACGGGCCGGCGGCTCGCCGTCCCGGCGGCCGGGCAGGGACGGTTCCGCGCCGAGTTCTACCCGCGGCTGCGCCGGCTGGCGCCCGTCGTGTCCAGCGACGGCTCCTTCGACGTCCCCGAGGTGTCCCCGCCCACGTTGGTGCTGCGGGCGGCCTACAGCGAGGACCACGACCTCGACCTGTCCTGGGAATGGGCGTACGACCTCGACGGCGAGCAGGTCCGCGCTCCGCTGCTGCCGGGTGGCCCGCCCGGCGGCCGGACGCCGGGGGGCGACCTGGCCGCGGGGGCGCTCGCCGGGCCACGGGACGTCCGGGCCGAGCAGCGGGTGCTCGCCGCGCTCGACCTGCCGCCCGCCGCCGCCGAGCTGCTGGCCGCGGCCAGGGAGACCGCCGAGGCGGAACGGTTCCTGGCCGCGTCCCCCGTGGCCGGCATAGCCGGCGGCGGGCCCGGCGGGCCCGGCCAGCCACCGCTGCCGGCGCCAGCGGCCGCGCGGCTTCGCGGGGCCGAGACGATGCGGGTGACGACGGAGCTGCTCCCGCTGCTGGCGGGGCGGCCGGGGCTGCGGGTCGAGGTCGACGGCGAGCCGGCCGACTACCGCGAGGTCGGCGACAGCCTGCGCATCGCGCTGTCCGTCGACGACGTCGAGGGTGACAACGACTGGTTCGACCTGGGCATCACCGTCACCGTCGAAGGCCGCCAGATCGGCTTCCGGGACCTGTTCGTCGCGCTGGACCGGGGTGACGAGTACCTGCTGCTGCCCGGCGGCGCCTACTTCAGCCTGCGGAAGCCGGAGCTCGCTGCCCTGCGCCGGCTCATCGAGGAGGCCAGGGCGCTCGGGGACCGGTCGGGCGACAGCCCGCGGATCAGCCGTTTCCAGGCGGGTCTGTGGGAGGAGCTGGCCACGCTCGGCGTCGTCGAGCGGCAGGCGGCCGCCTGGCGCGAGCAGGTCGGCGGGCTGCTCTCGGCCACGGCACCGCGCGCGGACCTGGCTGCTCCCGCGGCGCTCGCGGCGACGCTGCGCCCCTACCAGCTCGACGGCTTCCGGTGGCTGGCGTTCCTCTGGGAGAACCGGCTGGGCGGGATCCTGGCCGACGACATGGGCCTCGGCAAGACCCTGCAGACCCTCGCCCTCATCTGTCACGCCCGCGAGACCGCCCCCGGGGCGGCCGGGGCGTTCGCGCCGTTCCTCGTCGTCGCGCCGACGAGCGTCGTCGCCAACTGGGCGGCGGAGGCCAGCCGGTTCGCGCCGAGCCTGCGGGCCGTCACCATCGTCGACACGGCGAAGCGCCGCGGCGGCGCGCTGCGCGACGTCGCCGCCGGCGCGGACCTGGTCGTCACGTCGTACACCCTGTTCCGCCTCGAGATCGACGACTACGCGGCGCTCGACTGGTCCGCCCTGGTGCTCGACGAGGCGCAGATGGTGAAGAACCACCAGTCCAAGGCCTACCAGTGCGCCCGGCTGCTGCCCGCGCCCTTCAAGCTCGCGATCACCGGCACTCCGATGGAGAACAACCTCATGGAGTTGTGGTCGTTGCTGTCGATCGCCGCTCCCGGCCTGTTCCCGAACCCGGCCCGGTTTCGCGACTACTACGCCCAGCCGATCGAGCGCCGGCACGACCCGGAGCTGCTCGCCCGGCTGCGTGGACGGATCCGGCCGCTCATGCTGCGCCGCACGAAGGAACAGGCCGCCCCCGAGCTCCCGCCCAAGCAGGAGCAGGTGCTCGAGGTCGACCTGCATCCCCGCCACCGGCGGCTCTACCAGACCCACCTGCAACGGGAGCGGCAGAAGGTCCTCGGCCTGGTCGGCGACCTGGGCCGCAACCGGTTCACGATCCTGCGCTCGCTCACCCTGCTGCGCCAGCTGAGCCTGCACGCCGGCCTCGTCGACGACGACCACGCCGACCTGCCGTCCGCCAAGATCGAGACCCTGTTCGAGCAGCTCACCGACGTCGTCGGGGGCGGGCACCGCGCGCTCGTGTTCAGCCAGTTCACCGGCTTCCTCGGCAAGGTCCGTGACCGGCTCGCCGCCGCCGGTGTCGAACACTGCTATCTCGACGGCAAGACCCGCGACCGGGCAGCGGTGCTGGAGCGGTTCAAGTCCGGGTCGGCGAGCGTCTTCCTCGTCAGCCTCAAGGCCGGTGGCTTCGGCCTGAACCTCACCGAGGCCGACTACTGCTTCCTGCTCGACCCGTGGTGGAACCCGGCCACCGAGGCGCAGGCCGTCGACCGCACGCACCGCATCGGCCAGACCCGCAACGTCATGGTCTACCGGCTGGTCGCCCGCGACACCATCGAGGACAAGGTGATGGCGTTGGCGGCCCGCAAGGCGCACCTGTTCAGCAGCGTCATCGACGACGGCGACGCGTTCGGCACCAGCCTCACCGAGGACGACGTTCGCCACCTTTTCACCTGAACGGCCCGTGCTGGCCCCGCGACGACGGCGACAGGAACAAAGCGGACCCGCCAGACAAGGTTACGCTCCGGTAACATCATCATGGTCTGCTCTCCCGATGCGCAGTCGCGAGGGGCGTTCACCAGGCGTTCTGACGTCATCTGGACCTGGCCGACGGACGGCGGCCACCGCCGACGCAGGGTGGCATCGGCGCGACGCGCGCGACCAGCGTCTCGGCCGCCCGGCCAGGGGCGTCCGGTGAGCGGCGACGTCGAGTCGACCCGGCTGCTTGGATCCGCGCCCATCCCGATCGTCGCCCCCGACGGGCCGCTCGATCGGATACTCGACGACATCCACGCCCGCTTCGGCGCGACGACGGATGGCGCGGTCGCGAGCTACATCCCTGAGCTGGCCGGCGCCGATCCCAGCCTCTTCGGGCTCGCGCTCACGACGATGGACGGGCACGGATACACGTCCGGCGCCACGTCGACGGCCTTCACCATCCAGTCGGTCTCCAAGCCGTTCGTCTACGCCCTCGCGCTGGCGGACCGCGGCGTGGACGAGGTGACGCGCAGAGTCGGTGTAGAGCCCTCCGGCGACGCCTTCAACGCGATCACCCTCGAGCCGGGCACCGGGCGCCCACTCAACCCCATGATCAACGCCGGGGCGATCATGGCTTCCAGTCTTGTCGACGGCGCGAGCGCGGCCGCACGATTCGAGCGGATCCGCGCCTGGTTGTCGGCGTTCGCCGGGCGCGAGCTCGACGTCGACGAGAAGGTCTTTCATTCCGAGCGGCTCACCGGCGACCGCAACCGGGCCATCGCCTACCTCATGCGCAACGCCGGTGCGTTGACCGGAGACGTCGACGAAATCTGCTCCACCTATTTCCGGCAGTGCGCCGTCAACGTCACCTGCGAGGATCTGTCGGTGATGGCGGCGACGCTCGCGCACGGCGGGGTGAACCCGGTCACTCACCGCCGCGTTCTCGCCGAGGAACTGGTCAGCCGGGTTCTGACCGTCATGACGACCTGCGGGATGTACGACAACGCCGGGATGTGGATGCTACGCGTCGGAATACCCGCCAAGAGCGGCGTTGCCGGCGGCATCTGCGCCGTCCTCCCGGGCCAGCTTGGTATCGGCAGCTTCAGCCCGCCGCTCGACGCCGCCGGCAACAGCGTTCGCGGCGTACTTGCCTGTAAAGAGCTGTCCGAACGGTTCGGCCTACATCTGTTGCGCGCACCCGGCCTGCCGGCCCATCCCGTGCGGTCGACCTACCGGTCCGATGCCTTCAGCTCGAAACGCGTGCGCTCACTCCGGGAGCGCCTCGCGCTCGCCGAGCACGGCGCCGAGATCATCATCCACGAGCTTCAGGGCGAGCTGGAGTTCGCCAGCGCGGAGCGGCTCGCGCGCACCGTCCGATCGAACCTCGACGGCGTCCGCTGGGTCGTCCTCGACCTGCGCCGGGTGGGACGCATCGACGAGACCGCCATGCCGCTGCTGATCGGGCTCGTCGACGAGCTCACCGGCCGCCGCGTCACCACGATCTTCGCGGACCCGAACGGGCTCGCGGGCACCAACCGCCTGCTGCGGGACGGCTGGAACACCMAGCGGGTCCGCGACACCGAGACCGCGCTGGAGTGGGCCGAGGAGGCGTTGCTCAACGCGCGGGACATGCAAACCCTGTCGCCGTCGGTCCGAGTGCCGCTCGGGGTGCAGGAGCTGCTCGCCGAGGTGAGCAGAGAACAGGGGGCGCGGCTGCGCGCGCTGACGCAGACCCGCCTCTACGCCAAGGGCGACATCGTGTTCAAGGAGGGCGACCCCGCCGACGCCCTCTACTTCGTCACGCGGGGCCTCGTGAGCGTCGACACGAGAACCGCCGGCGGCCGGCGTCGCTTTCGCCTCAGCACCGTGCCGGCGGGCAGCGCGTTCGGCGAGCTGGCACTGGTCGACGGCGGCGCCCGGTCCTCGCGGATCGTCGCCGTCGAACCGACGGAGTGCCAGGTTCTGACCGTCTCGATCTTCGAAAAACTGCGCCAGCAGGACCCATCCCTGTGCGACGCCCTGTTCCGCGCGATCGCCCGCTCGCTGTCAGCCCGACTCCGGCAGGCCACCCAGGAGATCCAGAGCCTGGAGGCCTGACGGGAACACCGGGCGTCCCCGTCGGCGACGGCGCGAGCGGGTGGCTCAGACCGTCGCCATCGGCATGCGGGCGACGGGCATGCCGGCAGGGGTCGAGGCGTCCAGGGGCCAGCCGATGAGGTCGGCGTACTCGAGCAGGCGCGCGCCGGCGTTGGCGCTGACCGCGCCGACGACCACGCCCTGGCGGGTGTAGACGGCGACGAACTCCAGGGCCTTGGTCGAACCTTCCGCCAGGCAGCAGGCGTCGGCCAGGCCGGGGCGCCCGACGCCCTGCAGGCGGACGCCGAACTGCTCGGTCCAGAACCGCGGCGTCGGGGTGAACGCGGCCGCCTGGTCGGGGCCGAGCAGCAGCGCGTCGGCGGCCGCCTGGCCGTGCTCGGACGCCGTGATCCAGTGCTCGACCCGCCGGGGCGTCCAGTCGAACAGCAGGTTGGGCCAGCGGGCGACGTCACCGGCGGCCACGACCGACGGCGTGAGCGCCGGGGTCGTGCCGTCCATGAGGACCGCGTGGGTGGTCGGCCCGGTGAGCACACCGTCGGTGATGTCCAGCCCGGATCCCTGCAGCCAGCGCGTCGCCGGCAGCGCGCCGACCGCGACCACGGCGACGTCCGCGTCGACGCGGCCGCCATCGTCCAGCCAGATGCTGACGCCAGCACCGGACCGCGGCCGCTCCGTCAGCGAGTCCGCGGTCGCCCACCGCACCGGGTTGCGCCCGAGCATCAGGGTGACCTGGTTGGTCCGGTGCAGGCGCGTCATCAGGCCGCCGACCTGCTTGCCGATGGCCGACGACATCAGCGCGCTGCCTCTGCCGATGACGGTGACGTCCAGGCCGCGGCCGCGGAGGCTGGAGGCGATCTCACAGCCGATGAAGCCGGTGCCGATCACGGCGATGTGCCGGGCACCGTCGGCCAGCCGCCGGCTCAGGCCCCGAGCGTCGGCCATGTCGCGCAGCGTCCAGACGTGGTCGGACCAGACCGGCGCGCCCGGGAGGTGCCGGGCCTCGACCCCGGTGGCGATCACCAGGCCGTCGTACTCGACCTCCTCGCCGCGGGCCAGCAGCAGCCGGTTGCTGGCGACGTCCAGGCCGAGCGCCCTGGTGCCGAGCCGCCAGACCGCGTCCAGGTCTCGGAAGACGGGCAGCTTCAGGTCACCGAGACGGCCTGTCCTGGCCAGCAGCTGCTTGGAGAGCGGGGTTCGGTTGTAGGGCTTGTGCGGCTCCTCGCCGATGAACACGATCTGCCCGTCGAAACCGCGCTCGCGCAGGCGTTCCGCGGCGCGCAGACCGGCGATGCCCGCGCCCGCGATGACGACGACGTGGGGCCGCGGTTGGTGCTCGATCCTGGCCCAGCCGACGCGGGCCAGCGCGTGCGCGATGTCCGGCCTGGGACGAGGCCGGGTCATCGCGCGTCGCCGTCGAGGGTGATCGCCTGCATGGGGCACAGGCGGGCCGCCTGCCGGACGCTCGCCATCTGGTGCGACGGCGGCGACGCGTCGTAGTAAAGCCGGTGGTCCTCGGCCAGCAGGAAGCTGGCCGGCGCCTCCTGTTGGCAGATGGCGTAGAGGTGGCAGCGGTTGTTGTCGACGCTCACCACCGCCGGCTCAGACCGGCGCCGCGGGCCGCCGGGCCGGCGCCGCACGCTGGGCTGAAACGCGGCCCGGCCGCTCTGCCGGTTCAGGCCCGAGCCACCGAGCGGGGCCAGCGGCGCCACGTCCAGCGGACCGGTGCCCATCGCGGGCCGCGGGCCGGTCCCCGACCTGGCCACGAGCGGGCCGGTGCGCTCCGCGGGCACCGGGAGCGAGGCGCTCGGCATGACGACACCGGACCCGGTCTCCGCCCTGGCCGGGCCAAGGCTCGGCGCCGGGCCGACGGTCGGCATCGGGCCGGTGGCCATGGGACTGGTGGGCATCGGACCGGTCGGCATCGGACCGGCCAGCTGCGCCGGGTCGACGCGCGGGTCCTGGCCCACGAAGGCAGACTGCGGACCGGTGGCCGAGGCAGGCCTCGGGCCGGAGCCGGCGATGGGAACCGGACCGGTGGGCGGCACCGCGGCGATCGCGTCGCGCGGCCAGGATGGATGCGACCCGTCGAAGGGTGGCGGCGGCGGGGAGGGCACCATGCGCCAGTCCTCCGGCGGCGCCGAGGGAACGTACCCCTCCCCCGGCGGCGGCACCGACGGCGGTGTCGGCGGCCAGGCCCAGTGCGGCCCGGACGGTCCGGACGACTCCGACGGCTCCGGCCGCCTGGACCCCGGCGGCAAGGCCTGCCGCGGCAGCGGTGGTACCGGCGCAGGCGAGGACGCGGCCGGCCACTCCCCCGGCGGAGGCACCGAGGGCGTCGACCAGGCCGGGCCGGTCACCGTGAAGCCCGGGTCGGGCGGTGTGCGCGGCCGAGGCCGGTGAGCGTCCTCGGCGGAGTACTGGGGCGGCATCGACGGCGAATCCCAGGCAGGCTGCCGAAAATCGTACGGCTGGCTGTCGTCACCGACGATAGATGCCATCTTCGAATGCCTCCACGACGTCGAACCAGGGGTCGGGCTCGTCCCGACGCCCGGCTGGCGACAACGCGCGCAGCACGAACAGCGCCAGGGGAACGAACATCGCGGCCGCCATTGCCGCCCAGATAATGCTGAAGTGCTGCTCCCGCGACGCCCAGGCGCTGTGCACCGTGATCAGCACGAATCCTGGGTACGCGAACCAGTGGAACCGGTGCCAGCGCCGATAGCCGACGCGACGCTGGAACCAGATCGACAAAGCGACCAGCAGGAGGATCTCCAGGCCGAGGATGCCAGGCAGGACGTCCGCCTTGGCTCCGCCCCAGACCAGCCAGATCTTGCTCTCGGTGTAGTACGCGTCGTGCCGGAAGTAGTGCACCTGGGCGTGCACGACGGACGCGGCGAGCGCCAGCAACGCCAACATCATGTGGCCGCCATACAGCGTCTGCCTGCGGATGTGCCGCTCCGGCAGCCGGGTGATGAGAAACAGGCCCCAGATGACGGTGGCCGCCATGAAGAAAAACGCGGTGTAACCGAATATGCCAGCGATGTGGCCCAGGGTCGCATCGGTGGTGACGCCTGGCCGGACCGCCGGGCTCGCGGCTGGATGAACCGTTATAGTTCGCACGCTATGTGGCACTGCCACATCGAGCATCAACGTCGCACGCGGCAAGGTGGCCTCCGGGTTCTTTCTCCCCCCCGGCAGTACCTCTTCTTCTCCGTCGCCTTGTCGCGAAGTGTAGCAGAGCGGTTCAACACCACCCGTATCCGACTCCCCGGCACGCACCACCCGCCGGCTTCGCCGCCGAGTTCGTTGCAGAATGCACCGATAGGCGCCGGCGGCCGAGCCGCGGGAATCCAGGTCAGGCGCCGGTCCGGTAGCGGAGAACCGTTTCGCCGTCACGGTACGTGGAGACGTTCAGGCCGCTGATCTCGCGGCGGCGAGAACGACGGGGTGAGTGCCCAGGCCTGGCCAGTCGCGGCCCGGAGTCGGTATCCGGGCCGCGTTCGCGGTGTTCGGCGCGAGAGGTGCTCAGGCCTCGGTGGCGGGCGCGGATGGTGTGACGGGCGCGGGCGGTACGGCGGACACGGATGGCACGGCGGGTTTCGCCCAGGTGGGTGTAGGTGGCTCGTCCGTCCGCGGCTCGTCCGTCCGCGGCTCGTCCGTCCGCGGCTCGTCCGGGGGCGCGGTCTTCGGCGTCGGCGTGGTGTCACGCAGCTTGCCCTTGGCGATGTGCAGCCGCCGCTGCGCCCGGGCCGCGACCTGGGAGTCGTGGGTGACGATCACCAGGGTGAGGCCCTGGTCCCGCCACAGACCCTCAAGCAGTGCGATGATCTCGTCGCGGGTCTCCTCGTCGAGGTTCCCGGTCGGCTCGTCGGCGAGCAGCACCTTCGGGTCCTTCACCAGGGCACGGGCGATCGCCACCCGCTGCTGCTGGCCGCCGGACAGCTCGGCGGGCCGGTGACTGGTCCGGTCCCCGAGTCCCACCGAGGTGAGCGCCGCGGTGGCGCGGTCGCGGCGCTCGGCCCTGGGCACCCCCAGCGGTACCAGCGCGGACTCGACGTTCTCCAGCGCCGTCAGCGTCGCGATGAGGTTGAAGCTCTGGAACACGATGCCCACGTTGCCGGCCCGCAGCTTCGTCAGCCGCGAGTCGGACGCCTTCGCCAGGTCCTCGTCGCCGAGCAGGACAGAGCCGGAGGACGGCCGGTCCAGCGCGCCGAGCATCTGCAGCAGCGTCGACTTGCCGCCGCCCGTCGGGCCCTGGATCGCGACCATCTGCCCGTCGGGGATGGTCAGGTCGACGCCCTGCAGCGCGTTGACCGCCTTCTTGCCGTTCGAGTACGTCTTCGTGACGCCGGTGAGCGTGTACATGGTCGTCTGGTCGTCTCTTCCGTCGCGCCGAGTGAAGTGGTCGAGGCCGGGCTGGTCGAGGTCGTCGCCGGTCGGGGCGGTCGTCAGGTCAGGCCGCCGTCAGTCGAGGCTGCGCAACGCGGCCGCTGGACGCAGGCGGGCGGCCCGCCAGCCGCCGAACACTCCGGCGAGCAGGCCGCCAACGAGCGCCAGGCCGATGCCGAGCCCGATGACCGACCAGTGCACCGGCGCGTGCAGCAGGACGTCGACGGTGCTGCTCGCGGTCCGCTGGGCACCGCCGCCGCCACCCGCGTTGCCCCCGGCCGCCGCGCCACCACCGCCGCCGTAGCCGCCGAAGGCGCCGAACGGGCCGCCCTCCGCCCCGCCGCCGGGCGCGCCGCCCTGGAAGGCCGCTCCCCGGGCGGCGGACGCGCCCGAGCTGGTCGTGCCGGCGAGTTTGATGTGGGACGAGTTGATCGCCCAGATCCCGATCAGGCCGGCGCCGAGGCCGGCGAGGCCGCCGATCGCGCCCTGCACGAGGGACTCGACGCCGACCTGGCGGACGATCCGGCCGTTGCTCCAGCCGATCGCCTTCAGGGTGCCGAAGTCCCGGGTGCGCCGGGTGACCCCGGAGATGGTGAACAGGATGGCGAGCACGAACGCGGCCGCGAGAACGGCGATCGACAGCCACTTGCCGAGTTTGCTCACCAGCGACGACGCGCTCGACAGCGAGCCGGAGATGCCGTTGGCCAGGTCGGACTGGGTCTGGACGGTGGCGTCCGGCAGCACCTTCTTGATCGCGGCGGCGGCGCTGTCGACGGAGTCGGAGGAGCTCGCCTGAACGTAGAGGTTGGTCACCTGGCCGGACAGGTCCGCGAGGCTCTGGGCGACGCCGAGGGGCAGGTAGACGTTGGACAGCGACGTGCCGGACGTGCCCGCGTCGAGCAGGCCGACGATCTTCATCGCGGTGCCCTTGACGGTCACGGTGCCACCCACGGCGAGCTTGTTCGTGTCCGCGTAGCTCTTGGACAGCAGCGCGACGTCGGCCTTCGCGTCCGCGGCGGTGAAGGCGCGCCCGCCGACGACCTCGGCGCCGGAAAGCGGCCCGAGGGCACTGGCTCCGGGCTGGACGCCCTCGACGGTCAGGCTGTTGACGTTGAAGTTGCCGCCGCCGAACCCGGTGAAGCCCTGCGGGCCGCTGACGCCGCCGCCGCGCTGGGCCCGGAACTGCTGGCGCAGGTCGTCGAGGTTCTGCCCCGAGACCTGGCCGCTGAAGTTGGTCTGGCGCAGCATCAGCGTCGCGGTCACGTCGGCCACGCCCCGCGTGGAGCGCACGGCGTTGACCGAGGCGTCCTTGATCGCGGCCGAGCCGGGGGCGAGGCGCAGGTTGTCCGAGGAGACGTTGGTGTTCGCGTCGGAGGAGGTGCTGCCAGGGGCCTGCCCCCCGAACGTGAACTGCTCGCCGCCGCCCTGCCCTGGCTGCGCGGACTGGGTGACCGTGATGTCGGTGCCGACGCCGTAGATCGAGCCGAGCACGCTCGACTGCGCGCTGCGCACCCCCGAGGAGGCGGCGGTGACGGCGAGGATGAGGGCGACGGCGAGGGCGAGGCCGACCGCCACGATCGCGGTCTGCCGGAGCCGCCCCCTGAGCTCGCGGCGGACGTACGTCAACAGCATGGGTCTCCCTGCGGTCCAGGTAAGGGTCCGGGTCGGGTCATGGCCGGACCCGCGGGGATCGCGGAACGGGTCGGGCGCGTGAGCCGAGCGGGACACTAGGAAGGCCGGCTGTGTGACGGCTTAAGCACGGCTCATCCCCCCTTAAGGGGAGTCAGCGTTGCCGGTCGGTTGTGTCCCCGGCGCGCTGCCGGACGTCGGGGCTCCCAGCCGTGTCGCTGCGCCGCCATAGCGGCTACGCCGAGCTACGACTCGACGGTGATCCACCGGATGCGGGCATCGCTGGCCGGCGCCCCGTCGCCGCCGCTGCCCTCCACGCCGGGGGCGACGAGTCCGTCGAGGACGTCGAGCCCGTCGATGACGTGGCCGACGACGGTGTAGCGGTCCGCCATCTCCTCCCGGCCTTCGTTGGTCGGGTCGGCGTAGCTGATGACGAACTGGCCACCGTTGCGCCCGGAGGAGCCTCGGACGACCGCGATCACGCCCCGGCGGAAGTCGCTGGGCGGGTGCTCGGCCTCGTAGGCGAAGCCCGGCGCGCCCGACCCGGTTCCCGTCGGGTCGCCGCACTGGAGGATGTAGTAGGCCTCGTTCGGCCCGTCCGTCTGGCGAGGGCAGAGGCTGTCGTCGTAGTAGCCGACGCCGGCGAGGTGGCGCAGCGCGTAGACCGCGCACGGGGCCAGTGCCGCGTCCAGCTCCGCGGTGATCACGCCGCCGCTGGTCTGGATGACCATCATCGCGGTGCCGGACGGCACGCGCTCCAGCGACGGCGGGGCCGGCGCGACGGGGCCGCGGGCCTCGGCGGCGAGGTACCGGCACTRCCCCGCCACGCTCACCACGGCGCYGGTGCCGCCCGTGCTCTTGGGCCCGGTCTGCGGCGTCGTGCTGCCGCCCGGAGAGACCGGATGCGTGCCCACTGGCGTCGTCGCCGCCGGCTGCGTGTGTGTGGAGGCGGGCGCCCCTTCGTCGTCGCCGTGGGTGACGAGCCGGACCACCACCAGGGAGACGGCGACCAGCACCAGCACCACCGCGATGGCCACGACCGCGACGAAGCCCGCGCCGACCGGGCCGTGGCGGGGACGTCGCCAGCCGTCGTCCGGGGCCGGCGGCCCTCCCGGCCCGCGCCCGCCTGTCGACGGGCGGGCCGGCCCGGGAGGAGCACCGGTCGGCCCATGGCCGCCCTGGCCGAGCGCCAGCGGGGATGACGGCGGGCCGGACGACTGCGGTGGCGGTCCCAGCGGCCCCCGCGCGCCGGCTGGCATCCCCGGCGGCAGCGACATCCCCGGGTGTCCGGGTGGCGCCGACTGCGGCGGAACGCCCGTCGGCGGCGGAGCACCGGTCGGCATCGGCCCCGCCGACGGCAGTGGAGCCGCGGGCCGGCCGAGGACCGGCAGCGGACCAACCGGGGGGCCGGCCGGCGGCGGCCACTGGCGGGCGGGCCACGGCGCGAGACCGGGGGCCTGACCGGGGCCAGGTCCGGGGCCGGTCGCGGGGCGAGGGGCGGGGGCGTGGACGGGCCCCGGCGGCGCGGCGGGCGCCATCGGGGGAGCAGGAGCCATCGGGGCCGGCTGCGGCGCCGCGCCCGTGGGCGCCGACACGGCCGCCGGCGGCAGGTAGGCGCGGATCGGCCACTGGCGGTCGAGCACGAGCAGCACACCGCGCGCCAGGTCCGCGTCCGTCTCGGGCGTCCAGCCCCGCTCCCCCTCGCCCCCGGCCGCCGGGTCCGGGAAGCCGTCCTGGGTGGCCGGCGCGCTTCTGCCGGTGGCACTGGCTCCGGCCCAGTCGGGGCCGAGGACGAGTGCCAGCAGCCTGCGCAGCAGCTCCGCCGCGTCCGGCCGGGCCGCGGCGTCCTTGCGCAGCGTCTCGCCCACCAGCCCCGCGAGGTCCTCCGGGATGCCGGCCAGGTTCGGCGGGTCGTGGCGCACCCGGAACAGCACCGCGTCGGTGGGGCCGGCGCCGAAGGGGGTCCGCCCGGTCGCCGCGTAGGCCACGGTGCAGCCCCAGGCGAACACGTCCGCGGGTGGCCCGACGACGTCGATGCCGTTGAGTTGCTCGGGGCTCATGTAGCCGGGGGTGCCGACCGGGGTGCCCACCCGGGTGAGGACGGTGACGTCGGTGGCGAGCGCGATCCCGAAGTCGACGACCTTGGGACCGGACTGGGTGAGCAGCACGTTGCCCGGCTTGAGGTCGCGGTGCACGACGCCGGCGCGGTGCACGGCCAGCAGCGCCTCGGCGAGCCCGACCGCCAGCGTCCGCAGCGACGGCCCGGTGACCGCCCCGTTGCGCAGGATCCAGTCGGCGAGCGTGGGCCCGGCGAGGAACTCGGTGGCGAGGTAGGGCGGATACCAGTCGGGGTCGGCGGCATACACCCGGGCGGTGCACACGCCCCGCACCCGGCGCATCAGCTCGATCTCGCGGCGGAACCGGGCACGGAACTCCGGCGCGTCGGCCAGCTCCGCGCGGATCACCTTCACCGCCACCGGCGTCTGCCCGAGCACGCCGTAGTAGACGATGCCCATGCCGCCGGCGCCGATCCGCGCCATCAGCGTCGTCGGCCCCAGCCGCACCGGCAACGCGATATCCTGCACGCCGACCGCTCTCCGATGCTGTCTAGACCCGTCGCTGTCCCGACCGTCGCGCCGCGCCGGCACGGCGCGACCACCGCGCCGCGCGACGCCCTGCCTGTCGGCGCCGTGCCTTCCCCGTCGTGCCCGGCCCCGTTCCGCGCTGTTCGTGGTCACATTACCGCCGGGGCGTCGGCGTGAACTGCCCTGGAGCGCACCCGGTCCGACACCGCAGGCGTCTCCCCGTTGGCGGCCGTTCGCGACTTCTGGCTCGTGAGCCTGGCGGGCCACCCGGTGGGACGAAACCGGGCCGCGGCGCCGTGCCTGGCGCCGCTGTCGGGCATTCGAAAACCGCCCTGGCCGGGCGGGATGTCAACCGGTGGATATCGAACTGCCGACGGTCCGAAACAGTCGACGGCTATCGTCGCGCCGCACGTGCGCGTACCGAAGGTCGGGGGCCGATGGTCCGGCCGGACGGCGCCGACGCGGTCTCGCGCCCGCCGGCCCGTCCCGAGCGGAAGGACGGGCGAGATGCGGATGCCACGGCCGAGCGCGGCCTGGGTCGGGACGCTGAACACCGACGCGCGGGGATGCGGCTCCGTCCGCGAGGTGATCCTGCGCGAGGTCAAGAGGGTCGTCCTGGACGGCGCGGCGGCACCGGGCTCCCCCGTCCCCGTCGACGAGGTCGCCGCGCACTACCAGGTGAGCCGGATACCCGTCCGCGAGGCCTTGATGAGCCTGGTCGGCGAGGGGCTGGTCGTGCACCGCGCCCGCGGCGGTTACACGGTCGCGGCGCTCACGCCGGCGGAGATGCGCGAGTTCTACGTCGTGCGGGAGGTGCTGGAGGCCGCGGCGCTGACGGCGGCGGTGCGGCGGGCGACGGCCGAGGACGACGCGAGGGCGCTTGCCGCCCATGAGGCGATGGCGCGGGCGGTCGAGACGGGCGACTCGCGCGGCCACCACCGGGAGAGCCGCCGTTTCCACCTCGCGCTGGTCGGTCCCGCCGGGATGGCCCGGCTGGAGCACATGTACATCTCGGCCTGGAACGTCACCGAGCCCGTCCGGCCGATGGACTACGCGTCCCGGGATGCCGTCGAGGCGCTGGTCACCGACCACGAGCGAATGCTGCGGGCCTTCGTCGACCGCGATGTCGACACATTGTTGGCCGCGTCACGTGCGCATCATTCCCGCCTGCAGACCGTCGTCGCGGCGCTGCCCGAGGAGTCAGCCCGATTCCCCGCCTGAACCGCGCGCGGCCGGCATCCCAGCGCCGGCGCGCACGAGCACGAGCACGAGCACAGATATATCTCGCCGTTGACGGTGGTGAAACAGCAAGATCCTAGCCTGACTCCAGGCACGCCGGCCGCCTCGCCCGACCATCGCACACGCCCAAGCACCGGTCCCGAAGCCGATTTCCGCGCGTCTTTCCCTGTCCTGTCCGCCGCCGCGGAAATCCGTGCGTGGGTGGATTCTCCGCGCGCCCACACGCGGAGAATCCACCCGCGCGCGGCCAGGTGGCGGCCGGAGAAGACGCGGGAGATCCGCGGCGGGAACGCCGCCAGAGCGCCACCCGCCAGAGCGCCACCAGAGCCAAGTAAGGAAGTGAGCGAGAATGAGCGAGCTCGCCGCGGTTCCCGGCCCGCCGGGCGTGACCGCCGGACACGACGACATGGTAGAGGCCGCGGGCATGCCCATCGGCGCGGGCCTTCTCAAGCCGGGGTATGACCCACGGCTGGCAAACGAGGACCTGGCCCCGCTGCGCAAGCAGACCTGGTCCTGGTACAACATCTTCGCATTCTGGATGTCCGACGTGCACAGCGTCGGCGGGTACGTGACCGCCGGCAGCCTCTTCGCCCTTGGCCTCGCCGGCTGGCAGGTGCTCGTCGCGCTGGTCGTCGGCATCACGATCGTGAACTTCTTCTGCAACCTCGTCGCGCGGCCGAGCCAGCA
The DNA here is from genome assembly GCF_001854645.1 of Pseudofrankia sp. EUN1h. Taxonomy (NCBI): domain Bacteria; kingdom Bacillati; phylum Actinomycetota; class Actinomycetes; order Frankiales; family Frankiaceae; genus Pseudofrankia; species Pseudofrankia sp. EUN1h. Next base: position 317,434 of record NZ_MBLN01000049.1, read on the forward strand.
GGCGGCCGTCCCCTACCCGGTGATCTGCCGAGCACCGTTCGGCGTGCTGGGCGCGAACGTCCCGGCCATCATCCGCGGCCTCATCGCGGTCGCCTGGTACGGGATCCAGACCTACCTCGCCTCGGCCGCCCTCAACGTGGTGCTGATCAAGCTGTGGTCGGGCCTCACCCCGTACGCCGACGTCGACCAGCACGGCTTCCTCGGCCTGTCGACGCTCGGCTGGATCACCTACGCGGTGCTGTGGGTCCTGCAGGCGGCGGTGTTCTGGACCGGCATGGAGACGATCCGCCGGTTCATCGACTTCTGTGGCCCGGCGGTCTACGTCGTCATGTTCGCGCTCACCGGCTACCTCATCTACAAGGCCGGCTGGAGCGAGCTGTCACTGAACCTCGGCGGCGAGCGGTCCGGCAACGCCTCGACGTTCTCCCTGATGGCCGGCGCGATCGCGCTCGTCGTCTCCTACTTCTCGGGCCCGATGCTCAACTTCGGCGACTTCTCCCGCTACGGGAAGAACTTCGGCTCGGTGCGCACCGGCAACTTCCTCGGCCTGCCGGTGAACTTCCTGCTGTTCTCCCTCCTCGTCGTCTTCACCGCCTCGCTGACCGTCCCGGTATACGGCGAGCTCATCACCGACCCGGTCGAGACCGTCGCCCGCATCGACTCGACGACCGCGATCGTCCTCGGCGCGCTGACCTTCACCATCGCCACCATCGGCATCAACATCGTGGCGAACTTCATCTCCCCCGCGTTCGACTTCTCGAACGTCAGCCCGCAGCGGATCAGCTGGCGCGCCGGTGGCATGATCGCCGCGGTCGGCTCGTTCCTCATCACGCCGTGGAACCTGTACAACAACCCCGACGTCATCCACTACACGCTGGAGACGCTGGGCGCCTTCATCGGCCCGCTGTTCGGCGTGCTTATCTGCGACTTCTACCTGATCCGCAAGAAGGTGGTCGTCGTCGACGACCTGTTCACCCTCAGCCCGCGCGGCACCTACTTCTACCGCAAGGGCGTGAACCCGCCGGCCGTCATCGCGACCGCCGTCGGCGCCGTCATCGCCGTCATCCCGGTGGTGGTTCCCGACTCGGCCGTCGGCTGGATGGACACCGCCGCCCAGTACAGCTGGTTCATCGGGATGGGCCTGGGCTTCGCCGTCTACTACCTGCTCGCCAGCCGCTCGGCGGTCACCGCGACGTCGCTGCGGCCGGCCGGCGACCCAGCCAGCGACCCGGCCGCCGCGGCCACGGCCGCGGCGAGCATCCCGGCGCAGCCGACGCCGAACCCGGCGCCGGTCGCGCCCGAGGCATAGCCGCCCCCGATGCCCACGACGCAGGAAGAGCGGCCCGCCCTGACCCCGGGGGCCGCTCCCGCGGCCGAGGCGCACCCCGCGACCGCGGCGGGCCCTGAAGGCTCCTCGACCGCCCCGACCGGGCCGTTGATCAGGGTCATCAACCCGAACACCTCCCGCGCGATGACCGAGCTGATCGGCACCAGTGCCCGGCAGGTGGCCCAGCCCGGCACCCGGATCGAGGCGACCAGCCCCGCGATGGGGCCGGCGTCGATCGAGAGCCACTACGACGAGGCGCTCGCCGTGCCCGGCGTGCTGGCCGAGATCGCGCGCGGCGAGGAGGCCGGGGCGGCCGGCTACGTGATCGCCTGCTTCGGCGACCCTGGTCTCGACGCGGCCAGGGAGCTGGCCCGCGGCCCGGTCATCGGGATAGCCGAGGCGGCGATGCGCGCGGCGAGCTTCCTCGGCCGGTCGTTCGGCGTGGTGACCACCCTCGGCCGCACCCGCGGCCGGACGTGGGACCTGGCCGACCGGTACGGCCTGCGGGTGCTGTGCTGCGGCGTCCGGGCCTGCGAGGTGCCCGTGCTGGAGCTGGAGACGGACCCGCTGGCGAGGGCGAAGGTCCTCGCGGAGTGCCGCGCGGCGGTGGCCGACGACGAGGCGGAGGTGATCGTTCTCGGCTGCGCAGGCATGGYCGACCTGTGCCAGGCGCTCACGGCCGAGCTCGGCGTCCCGGTCGTCGACGGCGTGGCCGCCGCGACCGTCCTCGTCGAGGGCCTGATCCGCCTTGGCCTGGCCACCAGCCAGCGCGGCGAGTACGCCGCGCCGCCGCCCAAGCCCTACACCGGCCTGCTCGCGCCGTTCGGAGGCGCCGGCCAGTCGTCTCACTGACCCCGCGCCGCCATGCCCTTCGCCGTGTGACCCACCGGACGGACGCCGGTTGAGGTCGGGCCGCCCGTCCGTGGACGGCGGCCAGGCGTCACGCGCCGGCCTGTCCGACCAGGTCAGGGCTGGAGGTGACGGGTTCGGCGGGAGCGGCCAGCTCGGCGGACCCCGCGAGCTCTGCGGACCCCGCAAGCTCGGCGGACTCAGTGGCGCTGGCGGAAGCGGCGGGGGCGGCAAGGTCGGCGGACCCGGCAGGTTGAGCGGGAGAGCCGGGCTCGACGGACCCGTCGGACGCAGCGGCCCCGGCAGACTCGGCGGGAGTGGCGGGAGCAACGGACGGGTTGTCGACGAGGACGGGCGCGTCGACGATCCAGGCGCGCAGGTGGGCCATCTCCTCGACGGACAGCTCCATCCGGGCGTTCTGGCAGAGCACGACGGCATTGTCTGCGAACGCGCAGGCCAGCGTGCCCGCGTCGTCGCCCGGGCGCGGCGGCCGGCCGGCGTACAGGAGGCCGTTGAGGACGAAGTTCACCGCGCCCCGGCCGACGTGCTCGCCGCGCTGGGCGCACCGGTCGCGGACGGCGCGTGAGGTGCCGGTCCGACTGAACCCGTGCCCGCCGACCTCGGCGGCGAGCTCCTCGAACAGCGTCCGGAACTCGCGCGAGGACAGCCGCGGGATGTCGGTGACCTGAGAGATCCGGTTGACGAGGTCGGCGCGCGGGCCGTCCTGGTCGGACTGGCCCGTGCCGGACGCCTGGCCACTGGGCGGTGGGCTGTGCCTGCGCGGATCGTAGATGTACTCCGGCGCGGCGGAGATCGCGAGCCCCGGCAGGTCGGCCTGGGCTAGCAGCTTCTTGAACGAGCCGGTGCCCGCCCAGCCGTCGGTGACATCCTGGCCGAGGTCCGCGCGTACCAGCTGGGCGGCCGAGGCCAGCGTGATCGGCCGGTCGGACGCGACGACCAGTTCGTGGACCCTGGCGGCGATGACCCGGCGCAGCTGGCTGTCGTACTGGCCGTTCGGCGGGGCCGGGATCGGAACGAACCCAGGGGCGGGCGGGTGCGTCGGCACCGGGGAGAGCAGGGGGGACAGCGCGGGCGACGCGGCCGGGGGCCGTGGCGAAGCGAGGGGACGCCCAGACGCCGATAAGTGTCCCGGGGTGAGGTCCGTGGAAGCCGATAAGGACCGCGGCGGGCCCTCGGTGTGTGATCCCCACCGCCCGTCGGCCACCGCTCCGGCGGCGGCCGGGTCCCCGGGCGCCGGGCCGCTCGCCGGACGGCTCGCGCCGGACGAGTCCCGGTGCGCATCGGAGGTCACCTGGCCGGCGTGGACGAGCGCGGCCGGCTCGCCCGGATGCGCCCCGGCCCCCGACAGCGCGGCGACCTGGCCGGCCGCGTGACCGATCCCGTTCAACGCCGGGGCGGTGTCGTGGGCGTGGGCATATCCGTGCGCGCCGGCGTAGCCATGAGATCCGCCGTAGACCTGCGCGCCGGCGTTGCCGACCAGCGGCCGGGACTCGGCGGACAGCGCCTCGTCGATGAACGCGTCCTCACCGACGACGTGGTCGCAGGCAGCGCGGAACGCCCTGGCCGACGGCCCGCTGGTAATGATCACCGTTCGGCGGTCGTGGGCGCGTAACCGAAGCATGACCGGGGTGTAATCCGCATCGGCCGACAGCAGAATGACCTCGTCGAAACGGGTCGGATGGACGAGGATGTCCAGAACATCGATGACGATGTGAATGTCGGCCGAGTTCTTCCCCGCGGCGGTGAGCGGCGGACAGTCGACGACGTGGAAGCCCGCTCGCGTGAAATACGCCCGGTAGCGTGCGGAGCTCACCGGGTTCAGATAGCAGTACCGGATGAGAAGGTCCCTGCGGAAGTCATCCGTCGCGAGCGCTGGATAGCCGAGCTTCTCCAGCCAGCCGAGCCAGCCCTGCGGATTAACCGCGAACCGGTTGGCGGCGGCGGGATCCAGCCGCTGCAGCCCCATGTGGATGTTCTCGAAGTCGACGAACAGGGCGCTGCGGACCCGTAACGGGACCTGCTGCCCCTCACCCACCGCGTTCATGTCGGCCATCGTGCCGGATCGAGCCGCGCCAACCAAGTCTCGCGCGCGCCAATCGAAGGAGCCGTTCACCCAACATCGACATAACGTGACTAATTGGACGCTCCACGTTCCGATCTGACCCCTCGGCCGCCAGAAGACCCTTCCGGTTCTGCCGATGGTAACGAGGAGGACACACCCGAAGGACTCGGCGGTCATCCAGCCGCCGACGGTGGGGCCTCCGGCTCACCGGCCCCGCCGACCGACGTGCGGGCTCCGCCCCGACCGGACCCCCTCCGAGCGAACCCCTGCTGACCGGCCCCTGCCCGGCCGGGCCCTCGCGCGCCGCGTGGCTCACCGCTCCGGCGCCGACCGCCGCGGTACCACCCACGGTCACCCGGTCGCGCCGTGCGGGTGGTGCGGCCCACCTGTCCAGCGCGGTTCTCGCGGACCGCGCGCAAACGGCGTCGGTCGTGGGCCATTTGCCGGTTTCCCCGCCGCGGACTATCGTCGCCTCCGCGCCGCTCACCGGGGCACCCGTGACAACCGATGGCCATATCCGGCGCGATGGTTGTCCGGCACCCGACCGCCAGGCGCTATTCCCACCATCGGACGCTCACTAAATCGCGCGGCGCGCGGGAACACCATCCTTACCGCCTCGTCTGTCACCCGGCATCGCGCCGCTGGACGATTTCCGGCTTCACCCAGCGATTTTTCCCGGCCGCCCAAGCTCCGCCGACGTGCCCGAGGCAAACCACGTTGCCTCGGCTCGCCGGCACCTGGCGGCGGCCGTCCGTCCCCACCAGCGTCGAGCGGGACCTCTCGGACCGCTCGGCGGCTCCAGCTGCCAGGTTCCGGTCAGGTCCCCCGAGGAGTCGCGATGACCAACATCCGTGCCCGCGTCCAGGGGCCGGGCGGCACACAGCTGCTCTGGCTGCTCGCCGTCGCCGCCGGCTGCCTCCTGACCTGGGCGGCCTGCGCCGGCGTCGGCTCCCCGTCCTACCGCACCTGCGCCGCCGCTGCCGCCGTCGCCGCCCAGCCAGCGACCGCCGGGTCGGCGTCCGCCGGGGTGGCGACGCCCGACACACCCGACACACCCGCCGGCCAACCCGCCAGCGCCTGCGGCCCCGCCAGCTGACGCCGTCCGTGGCGCCTCCACGAAGCCGCTCGGCGGACGCCCGTCCTCAGCGTTCCGGGGACCGGCGGCGGCTCGCGAGGGAGCGGCCCGCGTGGGCACGGGCGACGAAGCGGCCGTCGAGGCGCGCGACCCGGATCGGGTGGCCGAAGCAGTCGCTTACCCGGTCGGTGGTCAGCACCTCGTCGATGTCACCGGACGCGACCACCTCGCCGCCCCGCAGCAGCAAGGCGTGCGTGGAGCTGACCGGGATCTCCTCGAGGTGGTGGGTGACGAGGACGCTCGCCAGGTCGGGATGCTCGGCGCGCAGCTCGTCGAGCCCGGTGAGCAGCTGCTCACGGGCGGCCACGTCGAGTCCGGTCGTCGGCTCGTCGAGCAGCAGCAGCCGGGGGCGGGGCATCAGCGCGCGGGCGACCAGCGCCCGCCCGCGCTCGCCCTGCGACAGGTCGGGCCAGCGCGCCTCACGGATGCCGTCGATGCCGAGGAGGTCGATCAGCTCGTCCGCGTCGCGTTCCTGCTCGGCGGACGGCCGCCAGCGCGGAACCAGGTCGATCGTGCTGGTCGCGCCGGTGAGGACGACCTCGCGCACGGTCAGCGGCGACAGCAGCGGGTGGCGCGGGTTGACGTGCCCGATGTCGGCGCGCAGTGCCCGGACGTCGACCTTGCCGAGCTGGCGGCCCAGCACCCGCACCGTGCCGCGCGTCGGGTGGGTCACGGCGCCGAGCAGGCCGAGCAGGGTGCTCTTGCCCGCTCCGTTCGGCCCGAGCAGCGTCCAGTGCTCCCCGGCCCGCACGGTCAGGTCGACCCCGCGCAGCAGGTACCGCCCGCCCCGGGCCAGGTCGACCTTCTCGGCCCGCAGCACCTCCGCCGGCGCCGAGCCCGCCCCGTCCAGCATCGCCGCCGCCTTCCCGCCGCACGCAACCTCGGCCCTCGACCCTATCCAGCTCCGCGGCCGCCGACGCCGCCCGCGCTGTCCAGCGTCCGACACGCACCGTGGTGATTCCCGCGCCGAGCCGGGTGGTGTCAGAGCCTGACCGCGTGGCGTTCCAGGTGGGCCAGCACGGCCTGGTTCGCGGCCCAGCCGTCGGGGAAGCGGACCGGCTCGTGCAGGTGGACGGGCCCGCCGGACGGGTGGGTGTCGAGCAGGTCACGGATGCCGGCCCGGGCGACGACGACGCACGCCTGCCGGTGCCGCGACGCCAGCACGCACAGCCGGCCGGCCTCCAGGTGGAACGCCGTCGCGTCCCGGCGGCCCGACAGCGGGTGCAGCACCACGGTCACGTCGTACTCCCGGCCCTGCAGCCGATTGGCGGTGTCGACCACGACCCCCGGCAGGTCCTCGCCGAGCGCGGCGCGGACCGCGGCCGCCTGGTCACGGTGGGCGGTGCCGATCGCGATCCGGCTCGCCGTCACCGGGTGTGCCTCGCCGCCGCGGTCGAGCGAGCGGGCCACGGCGCCGCGGGCCGCCAGCCGGCGGGCGACGTCGGCGACCGCGCGCACCGCTTCGGCATCGGTCCGTGGTGTGTGCCGGGCGGGCAGCTCCAGCAGCCCCCACCCGGTCGCCGCGGCCACGTCCAGCACGTCGTCGACGGCTCCGGCCGCGGTGCCACCCCGAGCCACGTTCGAGCCGGTGGGCCTGGCGCTGGCCGAGCCGGGGCCGGGCGTGCCGGTGAAGGTGAGGAGGCGGTCGCCCGGGCCGTTGCCGGTCCGGAAGCCGGTGAACGGGTAGAAGGCGTCGGCGACGACCCGTTCGGCGCTGCGCGGCAGCCGCCACGAGACCGGCAGCCGGTGCACAGGCAGCTCCGGGTTGCTGCGCAGCAGAACCGCGACGGCACTCTGCATCGGGTCCCAGGTCAGCCCGCGCCAGCGGTCGTTGTCGACGGTGGAGAACGGGTCGAGCTGGCCCGGGTCGCCGACGAACAGCGCCTGCTCGAACAGCCGGGCGATCGCGAGCAGCGCGTCCGAGCGCATCTGGTAGGCCTCGTCGACGATCGCCCACCGCCAGGCCCGGTCCTTCACATAGGCCCACTTGGCCGCCGTGGCGATCACGACCTGCGGGTCCCCCATCGTCCGCAGGTCGCTGCCGACGGCGACGTTCGGCAGCCCGTCGATCCGCGGCGGCGCGACGTAGCCGGCACGGCCGAGCCGGCCGACCCGTGCCTCGGGCGCCCGGTCGGCGAGGTCCGCGGCGAGCCGCTCGACGAGGTCGTCGACCTGCTCGTTCGTCTGCGCGACGATCATCAGCGGCTCGTCAGCGAGCGCGAACTCGGCCGCGGCCCGGACCACCAACGTCGACTTGCCCGCCCCCGGCGGCGAGTCGACGACCACTCCCCTGTGCCGCCCCGAGCGCAGATCCGCCAGGATCGCGTCGGTCACCCCCGCGGCAAGCCTGCCTGGGTTCTCGCCCGGAGCCTCGCCGACGCCCCCCGGCTCGGGCGTCATGCCCACATCTCCTTCGCGTCGCCCTCGGTGGGCTCGTAGGACGTCGGCGGGCCGCCGTGGGTCCATGGGGTGTCCTCGGGCGCGGGCAGGGCGGCGGAGAACGCGCCGTCCGGCAGCACGCTGGTGTAACCGATCGCCTCGCCCACCTCCGGGACGCTGCCCGGCGGCGGCACCTTGGCCCGGCCCATCCCGCCGCTGAGCTCCAGCGACACCAGCAGCCCGCCCGCCGCCGGCTCCAGCGACATGATCACCCCGACCTGGCCTGGCCGGGTGGGCGAGCAGACCTTCGTACCGAGCGCAAGCCGGACCGGGTCCACCGTGAGCACCTCGACGACGGGCCTGGTGACCAGCGATCCGCGCTCGTTCGCGATCCGGCGGTCCCGTTCGGCGGCGACCACCGTGCCCACGAACGCCTCGCCGGTCACCCGGTAGTTCGCGAACACCAACGGGTCGTCGAAGGCCTGGTCGGCCTCGTAAGCGGCAAGCTCTCGTTCCAGCATGGCGAGCCGGCGGGCCGCGGCGACCGCGCCGTCGCGGCGGGCCTGCGGCAGGCCGCCGTCCTCGTCCCGCAGGTAGGTGTAGTACGAGCTGAACCGCGCCCGGTCCCGCTCCCAGCGCCGTGGCACGGAGGCTGCCTCCGGCAGCTCACGCAGCCGCCGGACGGCCCGCCACATCAGCCCCCACGTCGGCTCGACCTGCCCGCGCACCGCCCGCGCGATCTCGTCCCGGGCGCGCAGCCACGCCTCGACCGCCGCGCCGGGGGCACCGGGGGCACCGCGCCACGACGGCGCGACACCGCGGCGGCTGTCGATGACGTCCGGCCCCGCGCCGAACGGGTCGGGAGCCCCGGCGGCCCCGGCCTGCGCCCGCATCAGCGCGACCGCCTCGTCGTAGGCCGCGATGGCGGGCGCGAGCACCCGGTTGTCGAACTGGGGGTCGGTCGTCGGGCCTGCCGGTGGCCAGGCCAGCGGGTCCTCGGCCAGCCGGGCGGCCTCCGGGCCGGCAAGGGCGGCCGGCGGGTCGATCCAGGCCAGCAGCGCGGCGAGGTTCGCGTCCTCCAGGGCGCTCTGCCCGGTCGCCCAGTGCAGCGCCAGCGCCTCCGTCATCGCGACCAGCGCCGACGAGCCCGGGTGCTCGGCCCGCTGGGCGAGAAAGGTCAGCCAGCGGCCGAGCAGCGGCACCCCGGCCGGAACGGCGTACTCCCCGGCCGCCGAGCGAAACCGGGTCGACCGGCCGAACAGCCGGATGAACTCGACGCCGGCCCGGTTGGGCACCAACACCTGCGGCGCGGCGAGGAACCGCTCCGGCCCGGCGGCCTCCGCCGCGGCCAGCGCGTCCTCGTCCGCGCGCAGGTCTCCGGCGGCGCCGCCGAGGGTTCCGGGGGCGGCACCGGAGCCGGCCAGTGCCGTCGCCTTGCCGGCACCACCCGGCGAGGACCTGTCAGCGGACGGCTTCGGCACCCGCGGGGCGCCCACCGGCTCGCTGCCCGCGGCCGCGCACCGCTCCACGTGGTCGAGGAGAAGGTCCCCGAGCAGGCCGGCGAACGCGAACCGCAGGTCACGGTCGCGTGGCTGCGGGACGACGAGCAACGTCGCGTCGAGCTCGTCCGTGCCGATCATCGCCGCGAGCGGCGCGTTCGCCTCGCCGGCCATCGTCAACGGCACGAGCACCAGCGGGGCCTGGGCGAGATGGACGTGCCGCACCGATGCGACCGGCTGGGCGAACCCCGTCTGGACCGCCAGCGCCCGCGCATACGCGCCGATCACGCTCATTCAGCGTCCCCGCCGGCTTCGGCCAGGTCACCGGCCCCCGCCTCGCCACCGGGCGTGCCGGGTGCGCCCGGCACGCGCGGCATGCCCGGCACCGACCCAAGCGCCTCGGCGTACACCCGCGCGGTGGTCCGCAGCATCGCCGCCGACTCGGCCAGGTCGTCGTCGGGCGTCGCCGTCCCGTGCGCGAGCCCGAGCGCCTCGTCGACGGTCTCCACCCCGCCCAGCTCCTCCCGGACGCCGACCCCGAGCGCGGCCGTGCGCCCGGAGGCCTCCCGCCGGCAGAAGAAGGCCAGCTCGCACGTCGACAGGCACCCGGGCGCGTAGCGCGCCGTCACCTGGCCAAGCGCCGCCGTCAACGCACCCGCCGCCATGACCGGCGCCCCGGCGCCGTCGTGTCCGAGATCGAGCGCCAGGTCGTCCGGCAGGGCGTCGAGCAGGGTGTCGATCCGGGTCAGCCGGGCGAGCTGATGCTCCAGCACGATCAACTGCCGACGGACGTCGAGGCGCACCGCGACCGGAACGTTGGAGAAATCCTTCGGGCAGACGAGCACCACCTCGTGTGAGACGGCGTCGTCGCGGCCGAGCAGCCGGCGCAGCGCCAGCACGTAGACGGCGGACTGGACCGCCGCCGCCGCGACCTTCTCCCCGTCCGCCTGCCCGTCGATCACCGGGAACGACTTGATCTCGACGACGTGGAACGCCCCGCCGTGCTGGAACGCCACCAGGTCCGGCTCCAGATAGACGTCCTGCCCGGCCACCTCGAGCCGCAGCAGCGGATGGTCGAACAACGCCCCGTACACGCCGCCCTCGTCGCCCGGTGCATCAGCCAGCCGCTCCCTCGCGGCGACGTGTCGCGCGGCCAGGCCGTCCGCGGAATCCGCCGCGCCGAGGTCGGTGTACGCCGCGTCGCGCAGGTCCAGGCCGAGCACGTCCTGAAGCAACCGCAGCAGCTCGGCGCAGCCGTCCGCCTTGACCTGCCGCTCGAACGCGTTGCCCCGCACGATGGCGAACCGTGACTGYCCGAACGCCGCCGGGAAGTCGACCCGCTCCGCGAGCCGCTCCTTATCGACCCCGGCCGCGTCCAGTACCGCCCGTCGCGCGCACCCCGGGTTGCTGGTCAGCGCCGCGATCGTCCGGGCATTGTGCCGCCGCGGCGGCTCGGACCCCCGGATGCGCCCCAGCCGGGCCTCGGTCTTGCCCTCGTGCCGCACTCGCCGCCTCCACCTCCCCGGCACTGTCGCGGCGGTGATCGCCGTCCCTGCGCCTGGCCCGTCACCTGGACCGACTCTGGTGGATCAAGCGTCTCAGACRCCGCCCGAGCGCACGCACCCGCCACCGCCTGTACCCTGCAATCGGCTTCTATTGACGCCGACGTCAGAATCAAGTATTCACATGCAGCACCATGTTTCGACCGCTCGGTCCAAACAACCTAGTTCCATCGACGAACCATCGGCGAACCCGTAGCGAGTCGTACCCGAACGAACAGGTGTCCGGGAGGCCCTGCCCAGCGGCCAGTTACGCCTCGCGCACGAGTCTGGCGATCTTCGCGATGACAACGTCCAAGGTGGGAAACATGTCGTATCCCTGGAGGTCGGCCAGCGGGCGAACGCCCGAGCAGCCGCTCCGGCCCGTCGCCTCCACGCAGTCGTCCACCCGCCCGACCGCGTTAAGGCTGACTGGCGTCGCCGTCCTGGCCGCGAGCCTGGCCTTCGTGTCGGCCTGCGGCGGCGGCTCCGACGACAAGGGCGACTCCACCCCAGCGGCCAGCGCCTCCGCCGGGGCGGACGACATTCTCGGCCCGGTGGCGAAGGCCACCGGCGCGGCCGTCAAGATCGGCGTGATCACGGACGGGGCCAGCCCGACCGCCGACCACACCAACGACAACAAGGTCGTCGAGGCCACCACCAAGTACCTCAACGAGCACAAGTCCGGGATCGCCGGCAGGCCGATCGAGGTCACGATCTGTGAGACCCTCGGCGACCTGTCGAAGGCTGGCGACTGCGGCAACCAGATGGTCGAGAAGGGCGTCTCCGCCGTCCTCATCGGCACCTCCGGCGTCGTCGAGGCCGCCTGGAAGCCCCTGAACGACGCCAAGATCCCCGTCATGCTCTACGGCTCCAGCGACCCCGCCCTGCTCGCCAGCACGACGACCTTCTCCCTGGGTGACCCGGAGTTCCCCGTCATCGACCTGCCGATCCAGGTCGCGAAGGACAAGGGCAACAAGAAGGTCTCCGCCATCGTCATCGATKTGCCGGCCGCGCTGCACTCCGCGCAGGACATCGCCCCGCCGCTGTTCCAGAAGGCCGGCATCGGCTACAACCTGGTCCGCGTGGCACCGGGCACGGCCGACATGACGCCGCAGATGYAGCAGATCGTCTCGAACAAGTCCGATGAGGTCTTCATCATCGGCAACGACTCGTTCTGCATCAGCGCCATCAACGGCCTCAAGGCCGTCGGCTTCACCGGCACCATCAGCGCCATCTCCCAGTGCATCACCGACTCCACCCGCAAGGCGGTACCGGGCGCCACGCTCAAGGGCATGGTCGTCAGCGCCACCGCCCCGCTCGGCCCGGACAGCCCGTCGATGCAGCTCTACACCAAGGTCGCCGAGACCTACGGCAAGGACGTCGACCTCAGCTTCCAGGACAGCATGATCATGTTTATGATCATGTCCGGCTTCCAGGCATCTCTGGACGGCCTCTCGGGTGACGTCACTCCGGCGACCATCACGGCGGCCATCAAGGCGATGAAGGAGACCGAGGTTCCCGGCGGCGCGGGTCTGAAGTTCCGCTGCAACGGCAAGGCCTATCCCGCCACTCCGGCCGTCTGCGTCCGGGGCGGCCTGACGACGACCCTGGACAGCAAGGGCAAGCCCGCCGAGTACAAGGTCCTCGGCAACACCCCGATCGAGGGCTAGCACGCCCCGCCCGACATCGATCCACCATCAGACCGGCACACCTGCCGGACGGGACTCGTCAGCGTCCCGCCCGGCAGGTGTCCCGTCCCGAACGGCCCCGTCGCGTGCGACGGGGCCGTTTCGCGTTGCGCCAACCCCGAAAGGCTCAAGTCGTCAACCCCTGGAGGTTCAGGTCGTCGGGCCAGCGGCGATAACGATCATGTGCCTCGACGGCCCGCGTGGGTGGCRCAAGATCGGGCCGCCGGTCCCCCGACCGCCTGGCCACCGCCGGGAAAACGTGCAGGTCGCGGCCCCTTTCACGCGTCGGCGAGCCGTCATCTGTTGACGCCGACGTCGGAATCGAGTATTCACTTGCAGCACCACACTGCGACCATTTGGTCGCTGCACGCGCAACTCCATTGGCGAACCATCGGTGAACCCGCAGCGAGTCGTACCCGAACGAACAGGTGCCCGGGAGGCCTTGCCCCGCTAGCCAGTTACGCCTCGCATCCGGGTTTGGCGATCTTCGCAGTCACCCGACGTCCGACGACAAGGTGGAAAACATGTCGCATCTCTGGCGACTGGCCAGCCGGCGAACCCCCGAGCAGCCGCTCCAGCCCGTTGCATCCGCGCAGTCGTCCACCCGCCCGGCCAGGTTACGGTTGGCTGGCGTCGCCGTTTTGGCCGCGAGCCTGGCCTTCGTTTCGGCCTGTGGCGGCGGCTCTGGCGACAAGGACAACGCCACCCCCCCGGCCAGCGGCTCCGCCGGGGGCGCGGACGTTCTCGGCCCGGTCGACAAGGCAGCCGGCGCGGCCGTCAAGCTCGGTGTGATCACGGACGGGGCCAGCCCGACCGCCGACCACACCAACGACAACAAGGTCGCCGAGGCCACCGCCAAGTACCTCAACGAACACAAGGGCGGGATCGGCGGCCGGCCCATCGAGATCACCATCTGCGAGACCCTCGGCGACCTGTCCAAGGCCGGCGACTGCGGCAACCAGATGGTCGAGAAGGGCGTCTCCGCCGTCCTCATCGGCACGTCCGGCGTCGTCGAGGCCGCCTGGAAGCCGCTGAACGACGCCAAGATCCCGGTCATGCTCTACGGCTCGAGCGACCCCGGCCTGCTCGCCAGCCCGACGACCTTCTCGCTGGGCAACCCGACATTCCCGGTCATCGACTTCCCGATCCAGCTCGCCAAGGACGAGGGCAACAAGAAGGTCACGTCGATCGTCATCGACGTCCCAGCCGCCCTGCACTCCGCCCAGGACATCGCCCCGCCGCTGTTCGCGAAGGCCGGCATCGGCTACGAGCTCGTCCGCGTCGCCCCCGGCACCGCCGACATGACCCCGCAGATGCAGCAGATCGTCTCGAACAAGTCCGATGAGGTCTTCATCATCGGCAACGACTCGTTCTGCATCAGCGCCATCAACGGCCTCAAGGCCGTCGGCTTCACCGGCACCATCAGCGGCATCTCCCAGTGCATCACCGACTCCACCCGCAAGTCCGTCCCCGGCGCCACCCTCAAGGGCATGGTCATCAGCGCCACCGTGCCCCTCGGCCCGCCCAGCCCCTCGATGGACCTCTACACCAAGGTCTCCGAGACCTACGGCAAGGACATCGACCTCAGCTTCCAGGACGGCATGATCATGTTCACGATCATGTCCGGCTTCCAGGCGGCCACCCAGGGCATCACCGGCGACATCACCCCGGCGACCATCACCTCCACCATCAAGGCGATGAAGGAGACCGAGCTGCCCGGCGGCGGCGGCATCAAGTTCCGCTGCAACGGCAAGGCGGTCGCGGGCCTCGCAGCCCCCTGCGTCGTCGGCGGCCTGTCGACCACCCTGGACGACAAGGGCCAGCCCGCCGCGTACAAGGTCCTCGGCAACACCCCGATCGCCGGCTAGCACGCCACTCCGGCAACCGGGTCCAGCGGATCCAACAACCGCACCAGCGTGCCGGGCGGACGGCCTCGCCGAGACCCGCCCGGCACGTCCCCTCCCAGAACGGCCCCGTCCTGCGCGGCGGGGCCGTTCTGTGTCCCACCGCCTCCGCACGACCCCCGGCCAGGTCGCGGGCGTGTTGCCCCCTCCCCGGCGCGCCGCCGTCTGTTGACGCCGACGTCGGAATCGAGTAAGCACTGAACACACAATCGTGGCGGACATCACAGCCCGTCCTGCCACGCGACGCACACCACGTACAGCTAGGCCGGGACGTGCCACCCGGCCGGTGCCCACCGCCCCCATGGGCCGACGTGTTCCTCGTATTCACGCAACGTCCGACGACAAGGTAGGGGACATGCCACTCATTCGTGGACTGACCGGTCGACCAGCATCGGAACGGCCGCACCCGCGCGCCGATGTCACGCCATCGCACGCCCACCCCGCCGCGGCCTTACGGTTACGAGTCGGCGGCGTCGCGGTCCTGGCCGCGGCCCTCGCCTTCGTCTCGGCCTGCGGCGGCGGCTCCGACGACAAGAAGGACGACCCCACGCCGGCGGCCAGCGGCTCGGCGGCCGCGGGAGACATCCTCGGCGCGGTCAACAAGGCGACCGGCGCGCCCGTCAAGCTCGGTGTGATCACGGACGGGGCCAGCCCGACCGCCGACCACACCAACGACAACAAGGTCGCCGAGGCCACGATCAAGTGGCTCAACGAGCGCAAGGGCGGGATCGGCGGCCGGCCGATCGAGATGACCCTCTGCGAGACCCTCGGCGACCTGTCCAAGGCCACCGACTGTGGCAACCAGATGGTCGAGAAGGGCGTCTCCGTCGTCGCCATCGGCACGTCCGGCGTGGTAGAGGCCGCGTGGAAGCCGCTGAACGACGCGAAGATCCCGGTGATGGTGTACGGCTCCAGCGATCCCGGCCTGCTCGCCAGCCCGACCACGTTCGCCCTCGGCAACCCGACCTTCCCGGTCATCGACTTCCCGATCCAGCTCGCCAAGGACGAGGGCAACAAGAAGGTCACGTCGATCGTCATCGACGTCCCAGCCGCCCTGCACTCCGCCCAGGACATCGCCCCGCCGCTGTTCGCGAAGGCCGGCATCGGCTACGAGCTCGTCCGCGTCGCCCCCGGCACCGCCGACATGACCCCGCAGATGCAGCAGATCGTCTCGAACAAGTCCGATGAGGTCTTCATCATCGGCAACGACTCGTTCTGCATCAGCGCCATCAACGGCCTCAAGGCCGTCGGCTTCACCGGCACCATCAGCGGCATCTCCCAGTGCATCACCGACTCCACCCGCAAGTCCGTCCCCGGCGCCACCCTCAAGGGCATGGTCATCAGCGCCACCGTGCCCCTCGGCCCGCCCAGCCCCTCGATGGACCTCTACACCAAGGTCTCCGAGACCTACGGCAAGGGCATCGACCTCAGCTTCCAGGACGGCATGATCATGTTCACGATCATCTCCGCCATCCAGACCGCCACGCAGGGCATCACCGGGGACGTCACCCCGGCGACCATCACCTCGACTATGCGGTCGATGAAGGAGACCGAGCTGGTCGGCGGCGGCGGGATCAAGTTCCGCTGCAATGGCAAGGCCATCCCGGGCTCCCTGGCCACCTGCGTCCTCGGCGGCCTTTCGACGACCCTCGACGACAAGGGCCAGCCGAGCGCCTACAAGGTCCTCGGCAACAGCCCGATCGCGGACTAGCGCACAACTTCAACAGCTGAACTGGCCTGCCGGGCGGAGTCTCCCCAAAACCCCGCCCGGCGGGTCCCCTCCCTGAACGGCCCGTCGCTCGCGGCGGGCCGTTCGGTGTCCCTGCTCCCGGCGAAGGCTCTTCCAGGTCATGGTGGCTGGGGGCGATGACGATCGCGTCCCGCGGCCGACCCAGATCGTGGTGGGATCAGATCACCGGGACCGCCGACGCGAAGCGCCAGCTCAGCGTCCCTCCGCGACTCGGCGAGTCACCGTCTGTTGACGCCGACGTCGGAGCCGAGTAAGCACTTACTCCATCGCATTTCGACCACGCAATCGTGGCGGACCGCCTCAAGGCTGTCGCGACACCAACAAACACCACGTACAGGTAGGCCGGAGCGGTACCTCCCGGCCGCTGCCCACTGCCCCCATGGGCCGACCTGTTCCTGGTATCCGCGCAATGTCTGAAGACAAGGTAGGGGACATGCCACTCCGTGGACTGACCGGTCGACCAGCATTGGAGCGACCGCACCCGCTTGCCGCGGCGACGCCATCGCACACCCACGCCACCGCCACCTTACGGTTACGGGTAGCCGGCGTCGCCGTCCTCGCCGCCAGCCTGGCCTTCGTCTCGGCATGCGGCGGTGGCTCCGATGACAAGGGCGACTCCACGCCCCCATCGGCGAGCGGCTCAGCAGGCGCCGCCGACCCTCTGGGCCCGGTGGACAAGGCGTCCGGCGCACCGGTCAAGATCGGTGTGATCACGGACGGGGCCAGCCCGACCGCCGACCACACCAACGACAACAAGGTCGCCGAGGCCACCACCAAGTACCTCAACGAGCACAAGGGCGGGATCGGCGGCCGGCCGATCGAGATCACCATCTGCGAGACCCTGGGCGACCCGGCCAAGGCCTCCGACTGCGGCAACCAGATGGTCGAGAAGGGCGTCTCCGCGGCCATCATCGGTACGTCGGCCGTCCTCGAGCCCGCGTGGAAGCCGATGAGCGACGCCAAGATCCCCGTGGTGATCTACGGATCGGGCGAACCCGACGTGCTGGCCAGCCCGACGACGTTCGTCCTGGCTGACCCGACCTTCGGCATCATCCAACTGCCGATCCAGGTCGCCAAGGACGAGGGCAACAAGAAGGTCACCACCGTCGTCATCGATGTCCCCTCCGCGCTGCACTCCGCGCAGGAGGTCGCCCCGCCCCTGTTCCAGAAGGCCGGCATCGGCTACAACCTCATCCGCGTCGCCCCCGGCACCGCCGACATGACGCCCCAGATGCAGGGGGTTGTCGACAACGGCTCCGACGAGGTCTTCATCATCGGTAACGACTCGTTCTGCATCAGCGCCATGAACGGCCTCAAGGCCGTCGGCTTCACCGGCACCATCAGCGCCATCGCCCAGTGCATCACCGACTCCACCCGCAAGTCGGTCCCAGGCGCGACGCTGAAGGACATGGTCATCAGCGCCAACGTGCCACTCGGCACGGACAACCCGTCGATGAACCTCTATACCAAGGTCGCCGAAACCTACGGCAAGGGTATCGACCTCAGCTTCCAGGACGGCATGATCATGTTCACGCTGGTCTCCGCCCTGCAGGCGGCGACGCAGGGCATCACCGGAGACATCACCMCGGCGACCCTCACCTCCACCATCAAGGGCATGAAGGAGACCGAGCTGCCCGGCGCCGGCGGGATGAAGTTCCGCTGCAACGGCAAGGCCGTGGCCGACTCTCCGGCGTCCTGCGTCCGCGGTGGACTGGCGTCCACTCTGGACGACAAGGGCCAGYCCGCCGAGTACAAGATCCTCGGCACCAGCCCGATCGAGGACTAGCACACAGGTCCAACATCAGTACCTGAACCGGCCCGCCGGGCGGGGCCTCGACGAGATCCGCCCGGCGTGTCCCCTCCCTGAACGGCCCCGTCGCTCGCGGCGGGGCCGTTCAGCGTCGCGCGCCGCTCGCCGCCGAGGTGCTCCCGGTCCACGGCACCCGGAACCCCGGTGAAGGGCTGCCGGAGGGGCGGCATTGCCGAACGGGGCCGACAGTGTCAGACCTCCCAGTGGTCAATCGGTGGGAAGGCCGCGACGATGCCCGACGTGACCAATCCGCCGCGGCCCAGCCCGCCCGCCGAGCCCGAGGCGCCCGAGGCGCCGGTCCCGCTGCTCGTGGTCGGGGCGCACATGGCCGGCTTCCCGGCGCACGCGCGGATCAGCCGGCACGGCGCCGTCCCACTCGGCCGCGTGCGGACCACACCGGGCTACCGACTGCACGACCTCGGCGGCGACCCGCCGCGGCCCGGCCTGGTCCGCGACCCGGCCGTCGCCACCAGCGCGACCGGCGAGCTGTGGCTGCTCCCCCGCCCCGCGATCGCCGAGCTGCTGCTGGAGACCCCGCCCCCGCTCGGGTTCGGCTGGGTCGACCTCGCCGACGGCCGCCGCGTCCTCGGCTATCTCTGCGAGGCCGCCGCCACGGATGGCCGCCCCCTCGTGCCCGACGGCGACTGGCGCCGGCGCCTCCCCTGACGGACCGGGCGTCAGGAGCCGAGCCGCTGCCGGGCCGTGACTCCCGGCACCCGGTCCCCCGGCCGCGCGTCAGCGGGCCGCGGCGAGGCTGGTGACCTTGAGCTGGTGGACGGACGGGCTCTTGCAGGCCTGGCGGCCCTGCGGAACCGGGACGAGCAGGGCGACGGTGTTGTCGGGCGGGTAGATCCGAAGGTTCGCGGCACTGGTGAAGCTGCCCTCGGTGTCGCAGCCCGGAAGCACACCGGGCTGCGTGACCTGCACCGTGAACTGGGCCTTGCCGCCGCCCGCGAGGACCACCGCCGACCCGGCCTCCCCGGTCCGGTCGGCGGGGGCGCCAAGCTGGTTGCCGGCCGTGTCGACGAACGACACCCCGGGGTAGCCGCGCAGCGTGCAGCGCGCCGAGGAGTTGTTCGTCAGCGTGAGCTGGGTGTAGATCGTGCCGGCCGCGCCGTCGCTGCCGACGATCGCCGCGGCCAGCACCGACGCCGCACAGATGGGTACCGCTGGCGCGGTCGTCGCGGGCTTCGTCGTGCCCCCGCCGGACCCGTGCGAGGCCGACGCCGTCGGACCTGTCGAACCGCCTGCGCCCGGCGTCGCGGACTCGCTCGCCGGAACCGTCGGCGTGCCCACGGGCGGCTCGGCGGCGGAACCACCGTCGTTGCTGCAGGCTGTCACCATCACCGTCATCGTCACCGCGAGCACGGCGCCCAACGCCGCCAGCACCACCCGCCCGCCGGTCCGGTGCCCGCCGACGCGCCGTCCGACGCCCGTTCCCGTCCTGCCGCCCGCGTTCATCGAGTGCTCCATCCGCCGTAGTGCCCCCATGCTGCGCCACAACGGGACGTTCCCGCTTCGGTCAGACGACTCGGGCACACCCCCGCAAAGTCCCAGCGGTGACTGTCCCTCGCCAGCACCGCCGACGGCCGCGCGCGGGCGAGCAGAATGGGGGCCATGTCCGCCACCCTTGTCGCCTCCGAGTTGTCCGTCGTACGAGGGGGGCAGGTCGTGCTGGACGGCGTCTCGCTCACCGTCGCGCCGGGCGACCGGATCGGGGTCGTCGGGCCCAACGGCGTCGGCAAGTCCACGCTGCTGCGCGCGCTCGCCGGCCAGGTCGCGCTCGACACCGGCCGGGTCGAGCTCTCACCCCCGTCGGCGAACGTCGGCCTGCTGCCACAGGAGCCCGACCGCCGCCCCGGCGAGACGCTGCGCGCGTTCCTGGAACGGCGCACCGGTGTCGCCGCCGCCCAGGCGGCGCTCGACGAGGCGACCGAGGCGCTCACCGCCGCCCGCCCCGGCGCGGACGACGCCTACGCGGAGGCGCTGGAGCGCTGGCTAGCGATCGGCGGCGCCGACCTGGACGTGCGCGCCGAGCAGGTCTGCGCCGAGCTCGGCCTGCCGGCGGACGCGCTGGACGCGCCGACGACGGCGCTGTCCGGTGGGCAGGCGGCCCGCGGCTCGCTCGCCGCGGTGCTGCTGTCCCGCTTCGACATCACCCTGCTCGACGAGCCGACGAACGACCTCGACTTCGACGGCCTGGAGCGGTTGGAGCGCTTCGTCGCCGGGATCTCCGGCGCTCTCGTCGTCGTCAGCCACGACCGGGCGTTCCTCGACCGGACGATCACCAGCGTCGCCGAGATCGACCAGCACCGCCGCGACGTCACCGAGTACGCGGGCGGCTGGTCGACCTACCTGGAGGCGCGCGAACTCGCCCGTCGGCACGCCCGCGAGCACTATGACGAGTTCGCCGACACCCGCGCGAACCTCGTCTCCCAGGTGCAGCGCCAGCGCGAGCAGTCGGTGCGCGGGGCGATCCGGGCGAAGCGCAAGGTCCCGGACAACGACCGGTCGGTGCGCAGTTACAAGATCGAGGCGGCGACGAAGAGCGCGTCGCGCGTCCGCAATCTGGAGACCAAGCTGGGCCGGCTGGAGGAGGTCGAGGAGCCGCGCAAGGAGTGGCAGCTACGGATGACGATCGCCGCCGCGCCCCGTTCCGGCGACGTCGTCGCGGCGCTCGCCGGCGCCGTCGTCGCCTACCCGCCGGCGCCGGCACCGGCGGCGTCCGGCGACGAAGCGGCGAGCGGCGCGGGCGGGTTCCGGCTCGGCCCCGTCGATCTCACCATCTCCTGGGCGGACCGGATCGTGATCACCGGGCCGAACGGCGGCGGGAAGTCGACGCTGCTCGCGGCGCTGCTCGGCCGGGTGCCGCTCGCCACCGGTAAGGCGACGCTCGGCTCCGGGGTGCGCCTCGGCGAGGTCGACCAGGCGCGCGACCGCTTCCGCGGCGAGGAGAGCACGCTCGCGGTCGCCGAGCGCGCCACCGGCTGGGCGATGGCGGAGGTCCGCACCCTGTTCGCCAAGTTCGGCCTCAGCGCCGACCAGATGACCCGCCCCGCCGGGGCCCTGTCGCCTGGCGAGCGGACCCGGGCCGGTCTCGCGCTGCTGCAGGCGGTCGGCGTGAACTGCCTGGTCCTCGACGAGCCCACCAACCATCTGGACCTGCCCGCGATCGAGCAGTTGGAGTCCGCCCTCGACACCTACCCCGGCACCCTGCTGCTGGTCACCCACGACCGCCGCATGCTCGACGCCGTCCACGTCACCCGCCGCCTGGTCGTCGAGGACGGCAAGGTCACCGAGTCGACTGTCTGATGATCACCAGGTCGCCGGGTCGATGCCACGGGCCAGTTTGGCCACGTCGCGGCACACCCGTCCGTCAGCGAGCGGCCTGACCCAGGCCCAGGTCAGCCCAGGGTCGAACGGCCGGCCCGACAGGGAGCCGAAGCCGAGCCGTCCGTGTCGCGCCGGGGTGGCCTCCGAGCTTGAACTGTGGCATTTKGGCAGGTCCATAGGCAGGCCTATCCGACACAGTTCGCCCCGACCCCGTCGATGTGTGTCAGATAGGCGAGCCCAGAGACTGGCTGATCCGACACGATTCGCGTTTGCGCCCGCGCCTCGGCGGACAACCACCTCGTCCCGTCGCGCGTGGAGCTGGGCCAGGCTACCCACCCAGGCCGCGCGCGGCCTTCCACGGCCATTTCAGCCGTGTGCATCTGAACACCCTCTGCGATCATGCCGGGGAGGTCGACCGTGACCTGGACCGACTCGACGGGCGACGCTGCGAGCACCTCGTCCTTGCCGCGGTCCGCGACCGCACGGGCCACCTCGAGGACCGACTCGCAACGAACACAAGACCGACTGAGGTTCAGCCCGGACAGCGCGGGGTGTCGCTCGCGCTCGATCAGCCGCGCGTAGCCCGACCTGGTGGTCCATTCGTTCACCGCGCCCCAGCTCATGTGCACGGCGACGAAGTCGTCGCCGACAAGTGAGGACGCCCCGGCGGACAGCACAGGTTTCACGCCGTCGAGGCGACCCTGGCTGTCGCGGACCGCGGCGTTGCGCTCGTCGCCGGGCGGCTCGCCGTGCGCGGCGAGCACCGAGCCGAGCGTGACGCCGTGGGAGTGCTCCTCGTGGTTCCAGACAGTGAGGAACGTGGTGGTCCGTGAGTCGGGCCGCTGTCAGCGCCGGGCCAGCAGGGCGAGGGCGTCGGCGGCGGGGGTGCCGGGGTCGGCGTGGTAGAGGACCATGCGGTGGCTGCTCCCGGGCAGCGGCATCGCCTCGTAGGTGAGGTCGAGGCGCCCGACCAGCGGGTGCTGGAACTTCTTCACGCCGTGGCCGCAGTCCAGGACGGGGTGCCTGGCCCACAGGGCGGCGAACTGGTCGCTGCGCTGGACGAGCTCGCCGACCAGGCAGCTCAGATCGTGGTCGTCGGGGTGCAGCCCAGAGGAGTAGCGCAGGAAACCAACCAGCTGCCGGGCCATGTTGTCCGGCTCGGCGTAAAGATCGCGCCCGCCCCGCGCCAGGAAGAACATCCGGGCGAAGTTCGGCCGGTCGCGGATGTCGTCCGGTGCCTCGAACGGGTAGCCGAGGCCGAGAAGCCGGTGGCCTAGAGCGTTCCAGGCGAGCACGTCGTTGCGGTGGTCGACGAGGAGCGCGGGCCCCGGTGCGGCGTGGACGAGCCCGAGCGCCGCGGGCCGCGGCCGCTCGACGCGGCGGCGGCGGACCGGCCGGGGCTCGGGGCGGGCCAGCCGGCGCAGGTGCTCGTGCTCCGCGTCGGTCAGCGTCAGCACCCGGGCGAGCGCGTCGAGGACGCTGTCGGAGACGTTGTGGTGGTCGGACTGCTCCAGGCGCGTGTAGTACGTCGGGCTCACGCCGGCCAGGTGGGCGAGCTCCTCGCGGCGCAGGCCGGGGACGCGCCGCGCGCCGTAGGAGACGAGCCCGACGTCCGTGGGGCTGACCGCGGCCCGCCGGGTGCGCAGGAAGTCGCCTAGCTCGGTCGCCATGACCTCCATCGTGCCGGACCGCGGGGAACGCTGGGTATCCCTGCCGGTGGTAGTCACGCCGAGGGGTGGCGGCGCAGGGCGGTCGCTGGCATCGGCCGGCGGACGCACCGTGGGCAGCGTGACCACACTGACCTCCACCGCGACCACCGACCAGGCGCACCCGGCCGGCACGGCCACCCCGGCCGCCCCGGCCACCGCCCGCATGAGCCGCGGCCAGGCGCTCGTGCTGGTGCTGCTGCTGGCCTCCCAGTTCACGCTCTGTGTCGACTTCTCGGTCCTGAACGTGGCGCTGCCGACGGTCGGGGCGAACCTCGGGTTCTCCGACGCGAACGCGCAGTGGATCGCGACGGCGTTCGCGCTGTGCGCCGCCGGCTTCACGCTCCTGTTCGGCCGCATCGGCGACTACGTCGGCAAGCTGCGCGTCTTCCTCGTCGGCATGGCGGCGCTGGGCCTCGCCTCGCTGCTCGGCGGCCTCGCCACCAGTCCCGCGCTCCTGCTCACGGCCCGCGCCGCGCAGGGCCTGGCGACGGCGGCGGTCACCCCGGCCGCGTTGTCGCTGCTGACCACGACCTTCCCGGAGGGCCCGGCCCGCCAGCGCGCGCTCGGGCTGAACAGCGTGATGATGTCCACCGGGTTCACCTGCGGCGCGATTCTCGGCGGCGTCCTGACCGACGTGGCGAGCTGGCGCTGGGCGTTCCTCATCAACGTGCCGATCGCCGCGGTCGTCGTCGCGGTCGCGCCGTTCGTGCTGGCCGACCCGGCAGCCAGGGTGCGGACCCGGCTGGACCTTCCGGGGGCGGCGCTCGTGACGTCAGGCCTGCTCGCGCTCGTCTACGGCGCGACCCGGCTGGGCGAGCACGGTGCCGACGACCCGTGGGCCATCGGTTGCGTCCTGGCCGCCGTGGCCCTGCTCGCCGGGTTCTGGGCCGCCGAGCGGCACCACTCCCATCCGCTCGTGCCGGTCACGATCCTGACGCGGCGCACGGTGGGCTGGGGCAACGTGGCCGGGTTCGTCACGTTCTCGATGGAGCCGGCGCTGGTGTTCCTCCTGACGATGTACCTGCAGCACGTGCTCGGCCTGAACCCGCTCCAGACGGGCCTGATGCTGGTCGCGATGGGAGCCGGCGCGATCCTCGGCGGTGTGGTCGGGCCCCGGGTGACCGCCGCGTTCGGGGTGCGCCGCGCCGTCGTCGGCGGGCTCGCCGTCCAGTCGGTGCTGACCGGTCTGCTCGTGTTCGTGGGAGACACGGACGGCTCGCTGTGGCTGGTGGCCGCGACGACCTTCGTCGGCGCGATCGGGCACGTGTGCGCGATCGTCGGCTTCATGGTGGCGGCGACGTCCGGGCTGCCCGACCACGAGCAGGGCCTGGCCACCGGCGTCGCGACGATGACCCAGCAGGTCGCCATCGCGCTGGGGGTGCCGGTCATGAGCGCCGTCGCCATCGCCGCCGGCGGCCTGGACTCCCTGACCGCCCTGCGCCTGGCCATCGGCGTCGACGCCGCGGTGGTGCTCGCCGGCGCACTGCTCATCGCCCGCGGCCTGCGAGCGCCGCGCCCAGCCCCCGCGATGGCGGCCGAGGCCGGCTGACGCTCGCCGCGAGGTTGAGGGGAACGCCGGGGCCGGGCTTCGGCCGGTCGGTCAGGCCGGGCACATCCAGTCGGTCCGGCCGGCGCTCGGGCCGGCCACGGGCTGGTCCGGCGGGGGGAAGTGATTGCGCAGGCTGAAGGCCCGGGGGGTGGGGCCGTGGGCGCGCAGGTGGCGGACGCGGTCCTCGGCGTCGGCGGTGGAAGGCCACTGGCCGGCGGGGACCCACCACAGGGCCGCGTAGGCCTCGGCCATCGCCTCGAACCACTCCCGGCGGCGGCGCAGCACCTCGCGGTGCAGCCCTGAGAAGGCGAAGGCGGCCAGCGCCTCCACCGACTCCCAGACGGTGAGGTTGACGATCACTCCGGCGCTGCTCCCGGTGTCCCACTCGAACGCGATGACCGCGGTGGCGTCGCCGTCCTCGGTCTGCAGCCGCCAGCGGAACCCGGGGGCGGCGTCCGCCAGCGCGTTGACCGGGTCGAGCGCGGCGACGAAGTCAGCCAGCCGCGGACTGTCCAGCGGCTCCCGCAGCCGGGCGATGTTGACCTGCGCCAGCTCCCACCGCGGCTGCTCCTGTCCCACACCGGGCACAGTAGCAACGATCTACCCGCCCCACGCCGCCTTCGCTGCTTCCGGTGGCACGGCCGTCTCCGGCAGCACGGCCGCGGCCGGACACCCGCCTGGCGACGACGCCCGCCAGCGCCCACCATCGGTCTCGGGGACGGATGGCGGGCACCGGCGGGCGCTGGTCAGCCGGGTGGGCCGATGAGGCTCACCGGTCGGCTCAGACGAGGGCGCGGGCCTTGATGCTCTCGGTCGCGGCGGCGCGGGACGCGTGGAAGACGTCGGTGAACTGGGCCAGCGCCGGGTTGACCACGGACAGCGTCATCTCGACGTTGACGAACTCGACGTTGTCCGCGCCGAGGGCCTCCAGCACGTGCTCGAGGTACGGGGAGACGTGGTCCCAGCCCTCCTTCGGAGCCCCCGGCGAGTAGGAGCCGCCCTGCGTGGTGACGACGGTGACCTTCTTGCCGTTGAACAGGCCCGGGTTCTCCGCGTCCGCCAGCGTGACCCCAGGGATGATCAGCTGGTCGATCCAGGACTTCAGGGTCGTCGGCAGCGACCAGTTGTACATCGGAGCGGTGATCACGACCTCGTCGGCCGCGGTGACCTCGCCGATGTAGCCGTGGCGGGCCTTGAGCGCCTCGGTCTGCTCCGGCGTCCGCTGCTCCTCCGGGGTCATGCCGGCGGAGACGATGGTCCAGTCCAGGTGAGCCGGCGGAGCGGCGGCCAGGTCGCGGTGGGTCACCGCGCCGCCGGGGTTCCTCTCCTGCCAGGCCGCGACGTACTCGCGCGCCACGGCGCGTGAGACCGAGTTGTCGCCGGCGATGCTCGAGTCGAGGTGCAGCAGGTGGGACATCGGGCTCTCCTCGTGAGGGCGTCGTGGGACCGGAGGTCCGGTCGGTTACCAGACAGATCATCTACAGGCAGATCGTCTGCATCCAGATCGTCTCTCAAGTAGATTAACTGCTGTGGCGCTCATCTTAAACACAGACGATCGGGTTGTGTTCCGGGGTATGGTGATCCGGTGACGCAGCTGACGGGAGCCCAGCCGGACGCGCCGCGCCCGGACGCGCCTGGCGCTCTCGAAGAGCCCTGTGTCCCAGCGGACCTCTCGGCCTGCGACGCGGCCGACGACGACGACATCACGAAGGACGTCGGCTGGCTGGTCGGTCAGATCCAGCACGGGTACCTGATCACCGCCTCGGCCGCCATCGACTCGCTGCCTGGCGGCCTGCGCGGCCTGCGCGTCCTCGGCGACGCGGTCCATGGCAAGGCGCCGAACCAGATCGAGGTCGCCCGCCGGTTCGGCATCGACCGGACGGTCATGGTCCGCCTCGTCGACGACATGGAGAAGGCGGGCCTCGTCGAGCGCCAGCCGGACCCCGCCGACCGCCGGGCCCGCAGGATCGTCGGCACCGAGCGCGGCCGCGCCGCCTACGAGGACGCGCAGACCCGGCTACGCCTCGTCGAGGACCACGTGCTCGCCCCGCTGTCCGCCGACGAGCGGGCGGCCTTCACCGCGATGGCCCGCCGGGTCGTCGCGCACCTCGTCGTCCTCGACCCGACCCAGGTCGAGTCCGCCTGCCAGGCCGCCACCCGTCAGCTCGACCAGAACGACCCCCTGCCAGGCGCGGCCGGCTAGCCCTTCCGGCGGAACCGGCAGGACCGGCAGGACGTGCAGGACCGGCCCGATCGCGCGGGAGTCTCCGCTTCGGAAGCCGGGTCAGCCGAGGCCGGCGGTGCCGCCGGCGTCCTGGGTGCCGTCGCCCGGCTCATCCTGGACTTTCGGACCAGGGCTGGTGGCGAGGGCGACGACGTCCTCCAGGCTCATGCCGTCGCCGAGGTGGTCGAAGCAGGCAACGATCAGCGCGAGGGCCGCGGTGCCGAGCAGCGAGGTGCGCTTCTCGTGGTCGATGACGCCGTCGTCCGGTTCGACCATGAGGCGAAGCTGCATTCCCTCGGCGGTCGCGGTCATGATGAAGTTGATGTCCTCGAGGGTCAGCCCGGGGCGGATGCGCAGGCCGCGGACCGCGACCGTCTTCTCGTACGCCTCGAGCCACGCCTGGGTGCTGATCCGGTACATTTCCTGCAGCGTCGTGCGGGCGATCTCGTCGCGCTCGGCCATCGCGGCGCCGATCAGCTGGGCGCGCAGCGCGGGGGTGCGCCGGGTGGCGGTCAGGTCGTCGTAGCCGGCGTCGTGGACGGCGCGGACCGCGTCCTCGGCGTCGGCGAGCCGGTTGCGGGCGTTCTCGGTGCTGTCCAGGAAGCCCCGCCAGTGCGCGCCGCGCAGGCTGTACGCGAGCACATCGCGGATGTAGTCGGGCTGGTAGGGCCAGCGGTCACGGAAGCTGCCCTCCGAGCCGCGCAGCCGGCCTCCCTGGCTGACCTCGTCGATGACCGCGCGCTGCGACAGCCAGCGGAACAGCGGCCGGTCCTCGGAATCAGCGCCGTCGCCGGGACCGAGCTGCGTGTCGATCAACCTCAGCCCGGCTTCCAGGTACTCACGGGTCAGCCCGTCGTTGGCGAGCGCCTGCCGGCCGGCGTCGGTCTTGCGCCGGGCAGCGCGCATGAGGCCGGACAGGAGCGTGGACAGGTCCTCGGCTGGCACATCCGTCAAGGTCGTACCCCTTGCGCGAGACGCTGGCGGTACCACAGAGATCCACAGCGTAGCAAGAGATCCGACCGCGCACGCCGGAACATCCTCGAACGTGCGAGGTCGGCCCTTCGAGGTCGAACGGGGGAGGACCAATCTCCGAGGCTGGCGACGCCGATCGGACTAGTCCAGGCTTGGGCTTCGGCACCGGGCCAAGGAGGGCACTGGGGGCCTTTGCCTGGTGACCTGAGGGATGGGGGCACCCTCAAGGAAGGCTGTCGAGGACGTCGTCTCGGACCTCAGCGGGGGGAGGTCCGAGACGACGTCCTCGCCGGCCCGACAAGCGCAAGCGCCCCACGAGCCCCGGGTCGACGCAGCGTACGTACTGGTCGACGAAACGCCCCGGACCGCTGTCGAGTCAGAACCGCAACAGCGCGGCCTCCGTCGTCAGACCAGGCCCGAAGGCGATCAGGATGGCTAGGTCGCCGGGTACCGGCCTCTCCCCCTCATCGCCCGTCAGCAGCCGGCGCAATGCGAGCAGCACCGTCACCGACGAGCAGTTGCCATAGTCGCGCAGCGTTTCCCGGGACGGCCGCAGCTGCGCGTCCGACAGCCCGAACGCCGCGCCCACCTTGTCGACGATCTTCGGGCCGCCCGGGTGCAGCACCCAGTGCCGGATGTCGCCGACACCAACGCCGGTCCCGGCGAGCAGGCGTTCCACGAAGCCCGGGGTGCTCTCGCGCAGCAGCGACGGGATGGCCGGCGACAGCCGCAGATGAAAGGCGTCCTCACGCACCCGGATCGACATCTGGTCGGCCGTACCGGGTGCCACCTCGGTGCGGGTCGCCAGCACCCGCGCGCCGATCGGCACCGCGGCATCCCCAGGATCCGCCGCGGCGGGCGCCGGTATCCCGGAAAGAGGATGGGGCGGAAGCGTCGGCGGGGCGGCACCGTCGGGGACCGCACCGAGAAGCACGCTCGCGCACGCGTCGCCGAACAGGCCGTGCGTCACCGCCTGCTCGCGGGTCGGCTCCGAGCGGAAGTGGGCCGAGATGACCTCGACGCACGTCAGCAGTACCAACTCGTCCGGGCGGGCCGCGAGGGCGTCGATCGCGGCCCGAAGTCCGACCAGCGCCGCGTAGCAGCCCATGTGGCCGATGGACACCCGCCGTATGTCCTGGCGCAGACCGAGCTCCGCGACCAGCTGGGAGTCCGGGCCTGGGCACGCGTAGCCGCTGGTGCTCACCATCACGAAGGTGCCGACCTTGGCGCGGTCCTGGCCAGCGAGGACGGCGGGCAGCGTGCGCCGGCCGAGCTCGACGGCACACCGCTCCCAGGCGTCCACCCGCGCGCCGACCGCGGGGAAGCCGTCGCGGAACGCGGTCCTCGGGTCCCAGTTCAGATGTCGGCGCGCGACGGTGTTCGTCTCGACGAACAACCGGCGCGCATCCGGGACGGCGTCGAAGACCGGGGCGTAGAAGTCGTCCCAGATGTCGGTCTGGGCGATCGGTTCACCGGGCGCGGCGGCACTCACGGCGAGCATCACGGGAGAAATTCCGGCGGGCATCTCGTCTCCGGGTGGGCGTGACCTGACGGTTGCCGTGGTGAAGATCTGCTGGACACGGAGGAGGCACGATGCCCGGCGGTGCCACGGCCAGGTACGTCGCCGGTGCGAGCTTCATCGGCGCAGGAAGGCGGACCAATACGGCGCAGTCGCCGTATGGCCTCACGGAAGATGGATAGAGAACGAAAGGGAGAGGAAGAGGGAACCGGAATACCCGAGAAAGGAAAGAGCGCGCCGCAGTGGCGCGGCACGTGATGCCACCGCCGACTACCCGATGGTGGCGTGGCGAAATTACCCCCTGTTTGGCCTACAAAAGCGTAAGACGCGCGAACAGCCCTTCGCCGGTGTTCCGGGTGCATTCGACCGCCAATGTGACCCAGCTCTCAGGCACCACCCGGGCCGCACGCCATTCCACGGCCACCGCCCCGGCGACCAGCGCACGGCGCGGGGAGGTCGCCAGGCGGGGAGGTCGCCGGGCCGGCGTCGCCGAAGCGGCGCCGGGCGCGACCCGCCAGACGACGTCGAATCAAATTTTTCTGGCGGATGGTCTAAAAGCCACGCAAGGGGCACACGGAGAGAGGCGGGGCGCGCCAACGGCGACGCGCCCCGCCTTCGCGCTCAGTCGCGGCACCCCTACGCCCGCCCTCGCGCCCAGTCGCGTACCCCCACGCTCGATCGCGCCGCCCGGCGACGGCACCCCGATCACCCGATCGCGACACCCGATCAAGGTGCCCAGTAGCGACATCCGGTCCCCTTCACCCAAAGGGACCGACAATTTCGAACAGGCATTCGAAGGCAGACGCGCGCGCCCGGCGACAACCACTCCCCTTGGGGTCGATAGACCACAGCCATTCACAAACACAGGCAAACGAGAACTCATTGCCGTACTCTCACCTGTGACCCAAGGTGAGGGGGCAGTGACGTGCTTTCGCGTGAGCAGCCAGCGGCCTTCCTCACCGCCGCCACCCCCGCCACCCCCGCGCCGACCGCCGGCCTGGCTGGCCCCGACGCGCCGCCGATCCGAGACGTCGACCCGCCCGCGCGGCCGTCGGCCTTCGGCCAGGCCGTCCAGCTCGGCCTGGAGATCGACGGTGTCCAGCGGCAGATCCAGCAGCTGACGGACGTGCTGCGCCAGCTACGTCGGCACCGACAGCGCTGGGAGGCCGGCGGCCGGGCCGAGCAGAGCGTCGTCCGGGTGCTGATCGGCATGGACGACTCCGGGTGGCATGTGCTGCCGGACCGGCAGTGGCCTGGAACCCGCCGGGCCAACATCGACGCCATCGTCGTCGGCTCCGGCGGCGTCTTCGTGCTCGACGTGAAGAACTGGCGGGACGTCACCGTCGAAGGCGGCCGGCTGTTCCGAGGAGAGGCCGACGCCGCCGACGACCTGCGCAAGCTGGAGGACCAGACCGTCGCCGTGGAAGAGGTGCTCGCGAACGCGGGCCTGCCACCGACCGAGGTGGTTCCGCTGCTGGTGCTGGCCGGGCGTCGGAACGTACGGGCGCAGCTCGACCGGGTGACGGTCATCGGTGAGGGGGACCTGGCCCTCCACCTGGGCCGCCGGGGTGCCCGGCTGGCCTCGGGCCTGGTCGAACGCCTGCTGAGCTGCCTGGCGGACGGCTGCCCGCCGATGCCTCGCTCCGCGGTCGCCGCGGGGCCGCCCGCCCGGCCTGCCCGCCACCCGGTCGCGCGCCGGACCGGCCCGACCGAGCCGCCGCCGGTTCCGCCAGCTCGCGCGGTCCCGCACGGCGCCAGGTCAGCCGGGACGACGGGAGCGGCCGGGGCGGCCGGTACGGCCAGTCCTGAGATCACGGCGGGTGGCGAGCCGGAGCAGGGCGCTCTGCTGAGCCGCGAGCAGCTGTGGCGGGAGCTCCTCGACGCCGCCGCCCGGGAGCCGATCGAGACCTGGATGACCTGGCTGCATCCGACGCAGGCCCGCCTCTCCGGCCGGCACTGGTCGGGTCCGGCCCGCGTGCGCGGCGCGGCCGGCACCGGCAAGACAGTCGTCGCGTTGCACCGCGCCAAGTACCTGGCGGCCCGCGGGGAACGGGTGCTGCTCACCTCGCTGGTGCGCACGTTGGGGCCGGTCTACCGTGCCCTGCTCACCCGGATGGCCCCCGAGCAGGTCGACCGGATCGAGTTCGCCACGGTCCACGCCGTCGCCGCGCGTTGTCTTCGTGAGCATGGCCTCGCGGACCGCCACCAGCAGGAGGTCGCAGAAACCTGCTTCTGGCGCGCCTGGGCGCAGGTCGGGCAGTTCTCCGTGCTTCCCGGGCTCGGCCTGACCCACAAGTACTGGCAGGACGAGATCGCGACAGTCATCAAGGGCCGAGGCCTGACCACCTTCGGGCAGTACGCCAGGCTGGCGCGCGTCGGGCGCAGCACTCCCCTGCAGCCAGGCCACCGCCGGGCCGTGTGGGAGCTGTACGAGCGGTATGAGCAGCTCCGGACCGAGCGCGGCGTCCTCGACCGGGACGACGCGCTGCTGCTGGCCCGGGACCTGGTGCGCGGCAGCTCCGAGCGCCGGTACGACGCGGTGATCGTCGACGAGGTGCAGGACCTGACGTGCGTCGGCCTGCAGCTCCTGCACGCGTTCGTCGGCGACCGGCCGGACGGGCTTCTCGTGGTCGGCGACGGCCAGCAGTCCATCTATCCCGGTGGCTTCACCCTCGCCGAGGCCGGCGTCTCCGTCGTCGGACGCTCCACCGTGCTCACCCGCAACTACCGCAACGGCGAGAAGATCCTGCGCTACGCCCAGGCGGTCGTCGTCGACGACAGTTTCGACGACCTCGACGGCATACCGGAACAGGGACGGCGCGAGGTCGACGTCGACCGGCCTGGAGGCGAGGTCCACGAGGTCACGGTCGCCGACGCCGTCGCGCAGGACGCGGCGCTC
This sequence comes from Pseudofrankia sp. EUN1h, assembly GCF_001854645.1. Taxonomy (NCBI): domain Bacteria; kingdom Bacillati; phylum Actinomycetota; class Actinomycetes; order Frankiales; family Frankiaceae; genus Pseudofrankia; species Pseudofrankia sp. EUN1h. The sequence continues at coordinate 349,604 of NZ_MBLN01000049.1, forward strand.
TGCGAGCACCTCGCCCAGTTCCACGACGACCGGAACGTGCGTTTCGGCGACATGGCGGTGCTCGTGCCGACCAACGCGGCGGCCGCGCACTGGCTTCGCGTCCTTGCCGAGCGGAAGATTCCGGCCGTCTCCCTCCGGGATTACGACGGAGCCAGCCACGAGGCGGTCAAGGTTGGCACGTACCACCGGGTGAAGAGCCTCGACTTCGCCCACGTCTGCATTCCCGACCGCAACCTCTTCCCGGGCCCGCGACGGCCGTCCGAGTCCGCCGACGCCTTCCGCGAGCGCAGCCAGCTGGAGCGCCGGCAGCTGTACGTCGCCATCACGAGGGCGCGCGACAGCGTCTGGGCTGGTATCCGCGAGGTCCCGGCGCGCGAGGCACTTTCCAGCTGACGCGGCCGAGACGGCTGTTCGGGATCTCCCCGCGAGCCGGCTCCCGTGGTGGGCCGCGGGGCGCGGCAGCGGCGGGCGTTGACGGGCATTCGGGCGGGTGTGATGCTCGAAGCGGCTCGGTCGTCGAGACGGCGGTGGAGCGCTGGGATGTGAGTCACCGGTCTGGAAACAGCATTGTTGCGTCCAGGCCGGTGGTTGACACCACATCGTTGCGCCGCTCGACCGTGCCGAGCCATGTCCGCATGGCTCTGCTGAAAGGTCGAAAAGCAATGAACATCGCTTTTGTAGGCGACGTCCACGGGTGTGTGCAGCATGCGCTGGGGGCGGCGATACTGCTCCAGGAACGCCGGGGGATCCGGCTCGACGCCGTCGTCCAGGTCGGGGACCTGGGGGCGTACCCGTCGGAGGAGCGGTACGACGAGCCAACCCGCAGGTTCGGGCGTGATCATCCCGCCCAGGGTGACTTCCTGCGGCTTCTTGACCCGTCGCCCTCGTTCGCCGGCGGCATCCGTCTCGCCCTCGGCCGGATCCCGTCCGCGCTGTTCGTGAGCGGCAACCACGAGGACCACGACTGGCTGGAGACCCTGCACGCCGCGGCCGCGGGCGCCGAGATCGTGCCGGTGGACCCGCTCGGCGCCTTCCGGCATGTCTCCTGCGGGAGCATCGTCGAGGTGGCCGGCCAGCGCACGGCGTTCCTCGGGCTCATCGAGGCCGCCGGGTACATGGACCTCGATGAGACCGCCTACGGCCGCCTGATGGCGCTCGATCCGGGCGCGGTGGACCTCCTCGTCACCCACGACGGCCCGTACGGKATGTCCCGCAACTACCGCGGCGACGTGCAGGGCTCGACGAAGCTGACCCGGCTGCTGGAACACCTGCAGCCGCGCCTGCACATCAGCGGCCACTACCACCACCCCAACGGCCCCCGGGTCTACGGCCGGACKACCTCGTACGCGCTCGCCCAGCTCGTACGCCCCAGGGTCACCCGCGGCGAGTCGACGCCGCCGAACCCCGAGCAGCGGGTGACGGCCGGCAGCATCGGCCTGCTCGACACCGACACCGACGCCTTCGCCTACCTCGACGACGACTGGCTGGCCGAGGTGCACGGCGACGCCCTCGACCTCGCCGCCCTGGTCGCCGCGCGCTGACGCCGCTACTCGGTAGCGGGCCTGCGGGTGCGACGCAAGGATGGGGCAATGGCAGTCCCTCCGTTCATGCACCCGTTCGTTCTCGACGTCGCGCCGGTGGAACGGCAGCGCCTGGGCATCATCGACGTGCACGCGGACCGGCTGGACGCCGCGGCGCCGCGGCCCGCCGTCGTGTTCGTCCACGGCGGTCCGGTGCCGCCCGAGGCGCACCCCAGGCCGCGGGACTGGCCGACGTTCCTCGGCTACGGGGCACTGGCTGCCGCGTATGGCCTGGCGGGCGTGACCGTCGAGCATCGGCTGCACAGAGTGGCGGACTACCCTGCCGCCGCGCAGGATGTCGCCTCAGCCGTCGAGCAGGCCCGCGGCGTGCCGGGCGTCGACCCCGACCGCGTCGCGCTGTGGTTCTTCTCCGGCGGCGGCCCGCTCGCGACGCGCTGGCTCGCGGCCCCGCCGCCGTGGCTGCGCTGCATTGCCCTGACCTACCCGCTGCTCGTCCCGCCGCCAGGGTGGGCGGACGGCGCGGCGGACGGCTCGGCCGGCACCGTGGCCGAGCCGCCGGCCGCGGCGAGACTGCCGATCCTGCTGACCCGGGTCGGGCGCGAGTACCCGGAGGCCGCCCGCACCCAGGACGTGTTTCTCGCCGCCGCGCGGGCGGCCCGCGTCGCGGTGGACCTCATCGAGGTCCCCGGCGGGCAGCACAGCTTCGACAACCTCGACCACACCGACGAGTCCCGCGCCGCCGTGACCCAGGCCATGACCTGGGTCAGCGGCCGCCTAGCCGGAGGGGAAGCGTCGTCAGCGAGCGGATCGTCGTCGTGAACCCGGGCTCGAAACCGTCCGGCACCCGGTAGTCCGGGATGCGCGCGTGCCATTCCCGCAGGGCGATGCGCAGCTCCAGACGGGCCAGGTGGGAGCCCAGGCAGCGATGCGGCCCGCGCCCGAACGCGATGTGCCGGTTCGGGTCGCGGTCGAAGCGGACGACGCCCGGGTCGGGTAGCTCCTGCTCGTCGGTGTTCGCCGAGCCGAGCAGGCCGGTGACCACCTGGCCCTTTCGGACCGGGCAGCCGCCGATCTCCGTGTCGCGGGTCGCGAAACGCGCCACCATCATCACCGGCGACTCCCACCGCAGCAGCTCCTCGACGGCACCCGGGATCAGCGCCGGGTCGGCCACGAGCGACGCGCGCCGGTCAGGGTGCTGCGCGAGGTGCAGCATCATGCAGTCGAGCGAGGCCGAGACGGTGTCGAGCCCGGCGACGAGGAACAGGAAGCAGATGTCGAGGATGTCCTCGTGGCTGAGGCGGGCGCCCTCGACCTCGGTTTCCAGGAAGCGGCTCACGATGTCGTCGCCGGGAGCGGCCCGCCGGTCGGCGATGACGGCGTCGAAGTACTCGTAGACGGCCGACGCGGTCTTCTTCAGCAGCGCGACGGAGTCCTCGTGGTCGCGCGGCTGCCCGGTGATGGACTCCGGCCGGATGAAGCCGTCCTTCATCTCCAGGAAGGTGGGCAGCTCGTCGAGCGGCAGCCCGAGCAGCGTGAGGAAGACCTGCGACGGGAACCGCAGGGAGAACTGCTGGACGAAGTCCACCTCGTCCTCGGCGGCGATCGCGTCGACGAGGCGGCGGGCGAGCTGGGTGATCGGCCCGTCCATCTCCTTCATCCGCTGCGGCGAGAACAGCGGGTCGAGGATCTTGCGGTACTCGCGGTGCTTCGGCGGGTCGATCTGCAGCGGGATCAGCGGCCGCTCGGTGCCCGTCTGCGTGGTCGCCATGCCGGAGGAGAAGACCTCGGGGTTGGTGAGCAGGGCGGCGATGTCGGCGCCGCGGGTCAGCAGCACGCCCCGGTCGCCCAGCGGCAGCGCGCCCCTGGCCCGTAACCCCGGGAAGATCGCCTGCGGGGCGGCCAGGAACGCCGGGTTCTCCATGGGATTGCCGGCCGCGGGGGCCGCGCTCGACGACGCGCTGTCAACCGACATCTCATCTCCTTGTCGCTGCCTGGCGCGCAATTTATACCAGGTACAAAATCCAGGCAACCTGGTCCGGCCGCTCGTTCGTCCCGCCGTTCCACCGGTTCCACGTTGAGGACGAACGGGTGTGCGCGGCGGGATCGCCATGGCCCCGTCCTGCCACCAGTCCGCCTGGCGAACGCCATACCCGAGCGGCGTCCAGGGTGGAGCGCCGGTCAGGACCGGAGCACTGGTCAGGACCGTGGCTGATCCGTTGGCGGGTCGAGGATCAGCGAAAGCTGGCGGGCCAGCGACCGGGTGAAGATCGTGTCCGCGTCCGCCGGCGGCGTGCCCGCGCCGCTGGTCAACGCGGCGGCGAGATGCGGGTAGCGACCGGTGGCGATCACCGTGCCCAGGTAGGCGACCAGGTCGACCTGCCACTGCTCGGCGGCCTGGCCCGCCGCGGTGCGCTCCCATTCCGCGAACTGGGTGATGAAACCGCTGAGCAGCGCGAACATCTCCATCTTGGTGGCGCCGTCCAGCGGTGAGCCGGCCAGGGCGCCGAGGAAGAACTCGACGCAGCGCAGGGCGTTCGGCCCCATCGAGGGGCGGGTGGCCGTCAGGCCGGGCACCCAGGGGTGCCGGCGCATCACGGCCAGCGTCTCGCGGGCCAGCCGGGTCAGGTCGGCGCGCGGGTCGCCGCACGGCTCGTCGGGGAGCATGATCTCGCCCGCGGCCGCGTCGAGCATCAGATCGAACAGATGCTCCTTCTTCGGCACGTAGTTGTAGAGCGACATCGTGCCAGCGCCGATGGCCGCGGCGACCTTGCGCATGGACACCGACTCGAGGCCGGCGGCATCCGCCAGGCCGATCGCGGCGGCGGCGATCTCGGCCCGGCTGTGGACCGGCTCCGGCCCACGGCCGCTGCGTTCCGGGCGAAGCCAGATCATCCCCGGCGCGACCTTCGCCGGAGCGGTCCGATCGGACCCGGCGGGGCCGGACGAGCCGGACGGCATCTGTGATCACCTCGGGTTCGGACTCCTGGCGCCGTACAGCGTACGCCGTCGCCCGTGGTACCTTGAGCGCCTCTTCTACGTACGCTGTACCTAGAAAGGTGTGCCCATGAGCCCACCCAGCAGCTCTTCCGGCCCCCCGGCCATCGAGGTCCAGGGCATCCACAAGCGCTTCGGTGACACGCTCGCACTCAGTGGCCTGGACCTGGCCGTTCCTGCCGGCACCGTGTGCGGGCTGCTCGGGCCCAACGGCGCGGGCAAGACCACCGCGGTGCGGATCCTGGCGACCCTGACCCGCCCGGACGCCGGCCGCGCCCACGTCGCCGGGTTCGACGTCGTCCGCCATCCCGACGAGGTACGCCGGCGGATCGGGTTCGCCGGCCAGCACGCGGCGCTGGAGGAGGGCATCACCGGCCGGGAGAACCTGCGCCTGATCGGGCGGCTGCACCATCTCGGTGCCCGCCCGGCCCGCCGGCGGGCCGACGAGCTGCTGGAACGCTTCGGGCTGGCCGACGCGGCCGACCGGCTGGTCCGCGCCTACTCCGGCGGCATGCGGCGGCGTCTCGACGTGGTCGCGAGCCTGGTCGTCCGCCCCGCCGTGCTGTTCCTGGACGAGCCCACCACCGGGCTGGACCCACGCAGCCGGAACGACATCTGGACGATCGTGCGGGAGCTCGTCGCGGACGGCACCACGGTGCTGCTCACCACGCAGTACCTCGACGAGGCCGACCGCCTCGCCGACGACGTCGCCGTGCTCGACCACGGCCGCCTCATCGCCTCCGGCTCGCCGGGCGCGCTCAAGGCCGCGATCGGCACCAGAGTCGAGGTGACCCTGGCGGACGCCACCCAGCTGGACGCGGCCGCGGCGGTACTCGCCGCGCTCACCGGCGGCGAGCCCGCGCGCTACGAGACCGAGCGCCGGGTCGTCGCGGTCAGCGGTCCTGGCCACCCGGTCGTGCTGCCCGCGCTCGTCCGGGACCTCGACGCCGCCGGCGTCCAGGTTCTCGACGTCGCGCTGGGACATCCGTCGCTGGATGACGTCTTCCTMGCCCTGACCGGGCGAACCGGGCCCGAAGAGCCTGCCGCCGGTCTCGACCTCGCCGCGGCGGTGACACCGTGAGCACCCTCGTCCCGAGCGGCCGGAGCCTTCCCGGCGAGGCGGACGGCCTGGGCGCCCCGGCGTCCGGTCCCGGGGGCACGCCCGCAGGCAGCCTCCCCCCAGCCTCCCTGACCGGACGGGTGAGGTTCGCGATCTCCGACGCGTGGACCCTCGCGCTGCGCGTGCTGCTCTACTACCGGCACTCGCCGGGGCTGATCGTGGCCTCGCTGCTGGCGCCCCTGACGATGCTCGTCGTGTTCGGCTACATCTTCGGCAGCGCCATCCGGGTGCCCGGCGACGCGGGTTACCGCGAGTACCTGATGCCTGGCCTGTTCACGCTGATCGCCGCGAACGGCATCATGCCGAGCATGACCGGGGCCGCCCGCGACGCGGGGCGCGGCGTCACCGACCGGCTGCGGACGATGCCCATCTCCCGCTCCGCCACGCTGTTCGGGCAGACCGCGGCCGACCTGGTGGTCAGCGCCGCCGTCCTGGTCATGCTGCTCGGGCTCGCGCTCGCTCTCGGGTGGCGCGCGCACGACGGCCTGTCCCACGCGGCGGCCGGGGTGGCGCTGCTCCTGCTCTTCCGGTTCGTGACGAACTGGATCGGCGTCGGTTTCGGGCTGGCCATCGGCCGGGAGGACACCGCCGCGCAGCTGTCCGTGCTGGTCTTCCCGCTTGCCATGGTCACCAACGTGTTCGTGCCGACGACCGGGATGCCGGCGTGGCTACGGGTCATCGCCGAGTGGAACCCGATCAGCGCCGTCGCCGCGGCGGCCCGCGACCTGTTCGGCAACGAGGCGCCCGGGGCCTCCTCCGCCGCCTGGCCGCTGGCGCATCCGGTCGTCGCGGCGCTGGCCTGGTCCGCCCTGCTGCTCGCGGTCTTCATCCCGCTGGCGGTGCGCGCGTTCGCGACGCACGGCCGCTGAGCCGGGCGCAACTCCCCACCGTCCGCCGGGAACCTTGCGGGCAACCTGCGACCTACTGACCTGGCCTGTCGTACATTCGGCGATACGCGCCGGCCGCAGGTGGCGCGGAGGGGGCGAACCGTGCGGACGACCGCCGACGGCTCGGCACCCGACGCCGCGGTTCCAGCCGGCGTCGGTGACCGAGACCTGACGAGCGCGCAGGACGGACTGCGCGTCAACGTGCTCGGTGACCTGACCGTCACGCGTGACGGCGGTGTCCTGGACCTCGGTGGACGGCGCCAGCGCGCGGTGCTCGGTCTGCTCGTGCTGGCCCGCGGCGACGCCGTTCCCGCCGACCGGCTGGTCGACCTGCTGTGGGGGGACCAGCCGCCGCCTGGCGCGAGTGGCGCCCTGCAGTCGTATGTGTCCCACCTGCGGCGGCGGCTCGAGCCGGATCGCCACGCCCGGTCCCGTGGCTCCGTGATCGCCAGGATGGGCCCGGGCTACGCGCTGACGGTCGGCCCCGACGCCGTGGACGCCTGGCGGTTCGAAACGCTGGTGCGCCGGGCCGGCACGAGCACGGAGACGGGCACGGGCACGGGCACCGACCCGGCCGGCACCGTCGCCGCGCTGGCGGGCGCGTTGGCGCTGTGGCGGGGGCCCGCGCTCGCCGAGTACCGGGACGAGCCGTGGGCACTGGCGGAGGTGGCGCGGCTGACCGAACTGCGGGAGGTGGCCCGCGAGCAGCTGCTCGCGGCCCGCCTCGCCTGCGGCGAGACCGCGGTGGTGGTGCCGGAGGTCGAGGCGCTGGTCGCGGAGCAGCCACTGCGGGAGGAGCGGTGGCGGCTGCTCGTGCTGGCGCTCTACCGTTCGCATCGCCAGGGCGACGCGCTGCGGGCACTGCGCCGGGCCCGGGAGGTCCTCGCGGAGGAGCTCGGGGTCGATCCGGGGCCGGCGCTGCGTGCCCTGGAGGTCGAGGTGCTCAGCCAGTCCCCCGCCCTGCAGCCACCGTCGACACCACGCCCGCCGTCAGCGGGTCACCCACCGTCGCCGGGCCGTCTCACGCCGTCGACCTCGGCGGCGATGCCCGCACCGGCGCCCGCGCCCGCGACATCAGGAGCAGCGACGGGGGCTACGACGACGCTCGGCCCGCCGCCCGAGCGGCGGCCGCCGGCGCCCGACGACCTGGTCGACCGCGACCGCGAGGTCGCCGAGCTGGCCGGTTGCGTGGCCGAGGCGTGCGCCGGCCAGGCGCGGGTGGTGGTCATCGAGGGCCCCGCCGGGATCGGCAAGACCCGACTGCTGGCGGAGGCCCGCCGCCTCGCCGCCGCGCGGGCGGCGCGGATCTTCACCGCGCGCGGGAGCCAGCTGGAGAAGGAGTACGGCTTCGGCACCGTGCGCCAGCTTTTCGAGGCGTCCGTGGCCGCGCCGGCGGCTGGCCAGGATGCCCTGGCCGGGGCGGCCGCGCGGGCGGCGACGGTGTTCGACGTCGACCAGGCCGCGCCGGCCGAGGCCGCCACCCCGCCCCTGTCCGCGGGTGGACCGGCGGGCGAACCGGCGCAGCGCGCCGACGGATCGATGGCGGTGTTGCACGGGCTGTACTGGCTGACCGTCCACCTGACCTCGAACGGCCCGGTGGTGCTCGCCATCGACGACCTGCAGTGGTGTGACAGCGCGTCGCTGCGGTTCTTCTCCTACCTGGTACGCCGGGCGGAAGGCCTGCCCCTGCTCGTCGTCGCCACCCTGCGCACCGGTGAGCCGCACGACGACGAGGGCCTGCTCGCCGAGCTGACCCATGATCCCGCCACGGTGTGGATCCGCCCCGCCCCGCTCACCGTGGACGGCGTCGCGGACCTGGTCCGCGACCGGCTCGGTGACTCCGCGGAGGACGGGTTCGTGGCCGCCTGCCACCGGACCACCGCCGGCAACCCGCTGTTGCTGCGGCAGTTGCTGCGGGCGCTGCAGGCCGAGGGAGTCCGGCCCGACACCACCCACACCGACACCGTCACCGCGATCGGCTCGCGGGCCGTGTCGAGCCTGGTCCTGATGCGGCTGGCCCGGCTGCCCCGCGACAGCACGGTCGTCGCCAGGTGGATCGCGATCCTGGGCAGCGGGGCGGCGTTGCCCATCGTCGCCACCCTGGCCGGCCTGTCCGAGGCCGCGGCCGCGGCCGCCGTCGGCGCGCTGGCGCGAGCCGAGGTCCTGCGCGACGAGTACCCGCTGAGCTTCGTCCACCCCCTCGTCGCCGACGCGGTCTACCGCGACATCCCGCCCGGCGAGCGGCAGCTGCACCATGACCGGGCCGCCCGGGCGCTGCACCAGGCCGGCGCGGCCCCCGAGCAGCTCGCGGCGCACCTGCTCCAGGTCCCGCACCGCGACGACCCATGGGTGGTCGACGTCCTACGGCAGGCCGCGGCCAGAGCGACCGACCGTGGAGCCCCCGACGCCGCGGCCGCCTACCTGGCCCGTGCACTGCAGGAACAGCCGGAGCCGGCCGTGCGGGCGCTCCTGCTCCTCGATCTCGGCCGGGTGGAGGTGCTCAGCAACGGGGTCGCGGCGGTGACCCACCTGACCGAGGCCTACGAGGCGCTCGACCTCRCCCCGCAGCGCGCGCAGGTGGCGCAGATGCTGGCCAGGGCAATGATCTTCGCGGGGACGCCAGGAGAGGCGACCCGGTTCGCCTACCGGGTCGCGGCCGAGCTGCCGGCCGAGCTCGACGACGACCGGCAGGGCCTGCTCGGCCTCGCCCGGATCGGTGGCTACATGCATGACGTCGACCCGGCGGTCTGGCGGCGCAGCCCCGAGCCGGCCGTRGTCGGGGACGGTCCGGGCGCCCGGATGCTGGCCTCGGCGCTCGCGTGGGAGGCCGCGCTCGACGGGGTGGACCGGGCGAGGGCGGTCGAGCTGGCCCGCTTCGCCAGCGCCGACGGCGTGCTCACCCGGGTGGACGTCGGGCTGCTGTGGGCGGTGGCCGGCGTGACGCTGCACCTCGCCGGCGAGGAGACCGAGGCGTTGTGGGAGGACGGGCTGTCCCACGCGTACCAGCGCGGCGCCGTGTTCGGCGCGCTCGCGACCAACCTGTGGCGTGGCTTCCTCGAGTGGGAGCGGGGCGACCTGCGCGAGGCGTACCAGTCGTTCCAGACCGTCAGCGAGCAGTCGGTGGCCTGGGGCGTGAGTTTCGGTTCGGCGTACAGCGACTCGTACTCGATCGGGACGCTGCTTGATCAGGGCGACCTTGCGGCGGCCCGCAGCCTGGTGGACCGCATTCGCCACCAGCCCCGGTTCGCGGAGGGTGCGCGGCTGTTCGGGGAGATGCATGCCCGTGTCCTGACCGCCGAGGGCCACCACGCGGAGGCGTTGGCGAGCCTGGATGAGGTCCGCTCGCTGATGCCCTGTGGCCGTAACCCAGGCTGGCGGCCGTGGCGGTCGCTGCGGGCGCAGGCGCTGGCCGGACTCGGCCGGCGCGCCGAGGCGATCTCCCTGGTCGAGCAGGAGCTGGCCCTGGCCCGGGCCTGGGGCGCGCCGAGCCTCGTCGGCCGCACGCTGCGGCTGCTGGGTGAACTGCGCGGCGTGGATGGGGTCAACGAACTGCGGGAGGCGGCGGCGCTGCTGGAGCCGACGTGGGCCCGCCTGGAACAGGCTCGCGCGCTGCACGCGCTGGCGATGCACAGCGCGCCGGCGCAGGGCGTGCCGATGCTCGTCCGCGCCGCCGACCTGGCATGGCGGTGCGGCGCGGCCGGGCTCTACCGGCAGATCGCGGGCCACCTCGCGGACGCCGGCGAGCCGCTCGCGGCTCGGGCGCCCGCCGCCACCAGCCTCACCACCCTGGAACGCCAGATCGTGGCCAGGCACGTCGCCGGCGCCGGCGAAAGCGAGATCGCCGAGGCGCTGTTCCTCACGCCGCGCACGGTCCGACTCACCCTGGCGGCAGCCAGGGAACGGCTGGGCGCGACCTCCGTGGCCGACCTGCGTCGCGCGGTCGCGGGCGGGCCCGCCTGAACGGTGAACCACGGGCGGTCGACGCCGCCCGGGGCCCTGCCGGCAACGGCCGGACGGGTGGCACGGGCACACCGAGCGTCACCCGTTCGCCCTGGCCGCGTCGACGAAGGCGTCTTGGGCGCGCGGCATCCGGGATGTCGTGCCCGACCCGGGTGAATTGGCGGGTAGACGGTGACGATCACGGCTACCTTTGCCATCACACCGACAGGTTCGCTGGAGGACTGGTGGCCGAAGACATCGATCGAGCCCCCCACGATTCCGCCCGCTTCATCCTCGACCTCCGCGACGCGGCGACAGCCGTGGGCGCTCGATTTGACGAGTCGAAGGTCCGCCGGTCCATCGAGACCTTCGACTCGGAGATAGGTTCCTCGGTCGTCCAGCTCAAGACGACCAGCAGGGCGGGAGACGGGCTGTACTACCGCTTCTTCCACAGTAGTGAGCAGGACCCGCTGGACACCGCGCGTCGACACGGCCTGCTCCGGTCCTGCGACTCTCCGATCGGGATGTTGCAGCGCGAGATCCTTCTGCGGCTCCCGGGCGCGGCGCGGGCGGGCCTGGATTTCGACACGGGCTATGGCCTGGCCAAGTGCTGGACGTTCACAGGGCTACGGCCGATTTCAGACCTGTTCATGTTGGAGACGATCCCCGAGGCGGTGCCGGCGCACGCGGAATTCTTCGAGCGTCACGCGATGCCACGAGCGTTCTTCGTCGCATCGGACTTCCAGCATCAGACAATGAACGTCTACACCGTCGTTGAGCCGGGTACCGCCACCGCGGACTGGCTACGCCGGCTGGTCGGCGAGACCGGCGGTGCGACCGAGGACGTGCCCGACCAGGCGCGGATGCTTGCCGCGCTTTCGGCTGCTGCCTGCCTGGGAATGACCTTCAGCTGGAACAGCCCAGGCATGCACCGCTGGTCGCTCTACGGACTTAACGTACCCTACCTCGACCCGCAGGCCGGTCGCAGCCTGCCCGCCCTGCCTGAACGACTGCGGATCTTCTTGAAGCAGTCGCCGACGTTGAGTACCGATCCCCAGGTCAACGTCGCATGGTCCTTTGGCGCCGCCGCTCCCTACACGAAGCTTGAGAAGAGCTACGCACGGGCGCTGCCAGCGGCCCGAGCGCGCGGAAGCATCTTATACCTGCCGAGTTAGTACAAATACCCCCAGAGGGACCGAGAGGCCGGCACCGACGGGTCGCGCGGGTCGCCCGCTCCAGGCCGGCGATCCGCCGGGGCCATTCCGCGCGGGACCGAGCACGCCGGTCAGCCGAGTTGACGGCAGCCTTCCGTCGATCCTTCGATGCGCTACGCGTAGGGCACCACGCGGACGCCCGAACACTTCGTCCCAGAAGGGCCTTGACCTGCGCCTATTCGCCGCTAAGGGAGTACCGGCGGCCATGAGTCCCAGTCCGAAGAAACGCCCTGAGGCAGCTTGACGGGTATTCTCCACCGAGTTACCCTTCATCACACTCGGTGTCGTAATTTCCATGAACGGGGCCAGCAGCGATGGGAAGCAGCCAGGCGCAGGACAAAATGCCGCTCGTCGACATCTCCGACGTCGCTCTAGCCGAGCTGGACGCGACGGACGACTCGGCGCTTCTGCAGGCGCTTCGGCGGCTGTCCCGCGAGTCGGGCATGAAGTCGGATGGCATCAGCGCCCACACCAGCACCACCCACAACAGCTCCTTCTCGCAGGGTACCTGGTAGCGGAACTCGAAGGTTGGTCGGGGTTCGGGCCGGCCGCTATCCTCTGGCGAACCTTTCGAAAGACTCCGCCCCTTCGCCAGCACCGCGTTCCTTCATTCTTCGACGCGTTCGCGAAGGACCCGCCAGTGGACCGTGTCCAGCTACCTCTCGTCAGCCGCGGATCCGGTGCTCATTCCTGGCCCGGGCCGTCGGACCTAGACTTCGACGATCTCGTCTCGTCGGGTTGGCGACCAGAGCCGTTCCGCCTGTTCCTTTGCAAGATCCATACTCGCTGCAACCTGAACTGCGACTACTGCTACGTGTACAACCTCGCCGACCAGTCGTGGCGGGAGAAGCCGAGACTGATGGACGAGCCGGTAATCCACCGCCTCGCGGAACGCATTCGCGACCACGTGCGGACGCACGATCTCGAGAAGATAAACATCGTGCTGCACGGCGGCGAGCCGCTCCTGGCCGGTCTGGACTATATCCGCAGATTCGTCAGCATCATGCAGGCGGCGCTGGGCGATCTCACGGAGATCGTTTTCCTGATGCAGTCCAACGGCACGCTGCTGGACGAGGCCACGTGCCAGCTGCTGGCGGAGCTGGACATCCGGCTGGGTATCAGCCTGGACGGAGAGCGCCGCACGAACGATGTCCATCGCCCGTTCCGCAACGGCCAGCCCAGCTACAACCATGTAGAACGCGCGCTKAGACTGCTGGAGCAGCCGGAGTACCGGAAGGTGTTCGGCGCCATCCTGTGCGTCATAGACATCGAAGAGGACCCACTTGCCACCTACAACCAGTTACTGTCCTTCAACCCACCCGGAATCGATTTCCTCTTTCGCCTGGGGGACGCAGACAGACGTCCGCCGGGCAAGGAGGACCTCACCCTGACGCCATATGCTGACTGGCTCATCCAGATTTTCGACCACTGGTATCTGAGCAGGAAGCCTCCGACACAGATCAGAATCTTCCAGGAGATCATGCATCTCATCCTGGGCGGGACGACCGGATTCGAGTCGATTGGCCTCAGCCCGGTGACACTCATTACGATCGACACGGGCGGCGAGCTTGAGGGCGTCGACTCGCTCAAGGCGGTCTTCGACGGGGCTCCTTCACTGGCTATGAACGTCTTCACCCACTCGTTCGACGACGCACTGCGTCACCCGTCCGTGATCGCTCGCCAGGTCGGTGTCGATGCACTCCATCACACCTGCCTGGCCTGCGAGGTCCGCGATGTCTGCGGAGGAGGCTACTATCCGCACAGGTTCCGAGCGGAGTCCGGTTTCCGGAACCCCTCGGTGTACTGTGCCGACCTGCTGAAGCTGATACTCCACATCGCCGGGCGTATGCGAGTCGATGTCGGCGTGTTGAGAACGGCGAACCCGCGGCACGAAATTATCGGTGCATGAAAGACCAGCTAGTGCTGAGTTCCGGCGCGGTGCGGGACTTCGTCGGTCCAGGCACCAGCTCCGACCTCCTGAACGGCCTGTACCGGGCGCAGGTCCGGAAACGGATACTGCAGCTCGCGTTCGTCGCTCGCCGCCTGAGATCCGACGCACCCGAGCTCGCCGAGCGCTCGGGTTTCCTTGCCGCCTACGAGATGCTGAAGGAATGCCCGGCCGAGCAGGTCAGCCTGGCCGCCGGCTATCCATCCTTTGGCCGCTGGTGCGATCTGGCGGAGACGTTCGTCATCAGCCGATCCCATGTGAATCTTCCTGACGGGCAGGTAGCGTCGCACCTAAGGCTACTGGGATCGTTCGCCCTTTCTGCGACGGCGCGTCATCGCGGTGGCCGACTGACGCTGGCGTTTGACCACGACGGACGAATATGCCTCCCGGGGCTGGGCATCGTGGTCGAGGCGCCCCGCGAGTACGCCGGCTCGAAGGTCACCTGCTCGGTCAGTCCGGGTGGACGCTTCGATGTGGAGCTGCCCGACGGCCCGGCCATCTCCGTCGAATCACCCCGTGACACGATGGCCGGCCCGCGGCCCGCAGGGGTCTGTGTTCGCGAGTTAGAACGTCTGGCGGGGCGCCTAGAGCTCAACGACGTCGATCCGCTCCTACGCACCGGTTTTCCCTCGCACGACTTCGAGCGGCTGACCGACGAGGCAGCGCGCCGATGGCTGTCGGCCGCAGGGGACGCCGTCGCGCTACTGCATCGGGTGCTCCCGGCCGGCGCGGCCGAGGTGAGCGAGTACATCCAGGTACTGGTACCGCTGGTGAGCCAGTCGCCGACCATCCACCGCAGCGCCGCCACGGCAGAAACATTCGGTATGGTGCAGATGTCTTGGAGCGGCGCACCTTTCCAGCTTGCCGAGGCTTTGCTGCACGAGTACTACCACAACAAGCTCAACGCTCTTCTCGACATTGACCCGCTTGTTGTCGGTCAGGCTGAGCATTCCCGGTGCTATTCACCCTGGCGGGACGACGCGAGGCCTCTCCACGGTCTACTTCATGCGGTGTTTTCCTTCTACAGCGTCGTCGTCTTCTGGGCGGCGTGCGCCGCGGTGGACCCCAGCGCCGCCGGCCAGGACCGCGCCGTCCGGGAGTTCGCCCGTCGGCGGGAGCAGGTACGGACCGGCGTCGACCAACTTCTTGAGCACGCCCAGCTCACGGAGGTCGGGAAGACGCTTCTCGGCGAGCTGCTGACGCGTCTGGACGATCTTCCCGAGATCACTGTGCCACCCGAGGTCGCGCGGGCGGTCCGCGGCGAGCTGCTCGAGCACAGAGCGCGGTGGCTGGAACGACACGATCAGCCGCGGCACGAGACAGACAGCCGCCTGGGACGGCTCGCCCAGCGCTGGGCGCATGCCGGCGGAAAGCGTCGGCCAAGCTCCGGCGCCTGTCCGTCCGCTCTCCAGGACTCGCTGGTCCTGGCTGGCCTGCCCGCCCCCACCCAACCGATGACGTCAGCCGACAAGGTAGCCCTGGAGGCGTGCCAGCTGCTTGGTCTGCCTACCGTCATACCGACCAATCGGCTGGCCGACCACGCGGGTCGCCGTGACCCGACGCTCGACCTGCTCGGCCGCCTGAGCGTCGTCGAACCCGCCGAGTTCGCCCGGCTGGCGAGCAGCCTGCGAGAAGCCGACGGTGAGGACGGCGTGATCTGGCTTCTCACCGGACACCTCGCCTACGTCGAACGACGGTACGCGCATGCGGCAGAGCGGTACGCACGCTGCCTGGACGGCGCGCCGGACAACGTCGACCTCTGGCGTGACCTCGCCTTTGCGCTACGCCACCTCGGATTCCGGGAGGAGGCCGACACCGCGTTGTTCAACCTGGCTCTCGTCGTCGCGTTCACCTCGGCGCACGTTACGGACCGTTCGACCCTTGCCGGGCTCGGTGTCCGAAGGAGCCCGGACGACGACGCCCTCGGCAATGAGTCCGTGGCCACGTACCTGCTCCTGCTGCGCTGGATCGGGTGCGAGACGCGATGAACGGCCTTCCCTCGGCACCCGACGCCCTGTCGCCCGTTCCGCTTCCGGATCCCCTGCGCGAGTATGTCTCGCTGCGGCGGGGACCCGGTCAGCTTGTTGCCTTCGTCGCGTTGCTGGCCGGCGCCAAGCCTGTACTGGACGACTGGGTCGACGCGCGCGATCTGGACACGTTCATGGCCTTCGCCCGGAGACTGGGCCTGTTCGCCGTGGTGAACGCTTATTTCGGGTTCATCGCTGATCCGGCGGAGACGGACGAGATCATCGGTGGCAGCCAGCTGAACACCACGCGGGCGCGCGGATATCCGCCCTGGCATGCCCCGACCGGTGCAGCCCACGTGTTCCTCGCCCGCGACCAGCGTGGGCTCGACGCGGCCGTGGCCCATGGCTGGTACCCGTTGGCGATCGACGGCCGCGTCGTCGACAAGCCGTGGATCGACCATTTTCACTTCGGGCACCATCTGGGGTACCCCGAGTGCTGCCGACGCTTCTTCGCCCGACACAATGATTGGAACCACGACAACAATCTCTACCAGGCGTTCCGCCGCACGAAATCGGCGTCCTACCTCTGCAACAGCCTCCTCAAACACAGCGGTCTAAGCTATTCCGTGCACCTGCCGTGTTCCTTCGACTGTCCCGCGAGCCTGGAACGGGCACGGGCGGTGCGAGACGCGGTCATCGAGGTGTGCCCTGATCTCGCCGCCTATGTCGACGAACAGCTACGTCGTCCGTATGTCGTTCTGTCCGAGTGGGACGCCTTCCGGCTCGACGGCACGGTCACCCCTGCGGGTCGCGTCAACTACAGTGCAGCGCGCGCCGTTCCCAGCAATCGTCCTAACAAGCGCCTGGGGGCGGACCTGAGCTCGGGTGACGGTGTCGAGATCGAGGGGGATGTCGTGCGGATCTACCAGGGCAGTTCTGTGATCAGCACCTACCAAGCCGTCAGCGACCGTTACGGCCCGGAGGTACCGTTCGTGGTCGACTTCGCTGGCTGACCAGGACCGTCGTGGTGTCGCGAGGCGTCAGTCCGCCCTTCCGTCCGAATCTCGGCCGAACGTCGCCGACCAGACACGCTCGGAAACGGAGCATTTCTGGTGACACCTGAGGCAGCGACATGCAGGCCGCCGGCACACGATGCCGCGGACCTGGCCGTCATCTTCCCTCCGCACTGGTACTACCCCCATGCGCCACACGAGCTGGCGAGCCTGACCGCGTCGATGCGGGCGCGGGGCCTGCGGACCCGGGCGTACGATCTCAACCTCGGCTCAACCCTCTACTTCCTGTCAGTTCCGTACCTGAGAAGAACGCGGGAACGGCTCCTGCTCGAGTGGGCGGACCTRGGAGCGAGGCCAAACCTGGCGGYGCCTCAGCGACGGCGTGTGCTTGCTCTCGCCGACGCGCTGGCGTCCGGCGAGCACACTCTCTCCGGTATAGCCGACGCGTTGGACTGCATACGCTCGGACGCCTTCTACGACATCGCCAGGCATCGCCGCGCTGTCCGGACGATGAACCGGGCATGGGACCTGATCTCGCTCGCGCACGCTCCCACCGAGATCGGGCTTCAGCGTTTCCGCCCGGCTCACGACCAGACCTCGCTCGACGAGTGCATCGCGGCCGCTACCGACGCGGGCACCAATCCCTACGTCGACTATGTCGCCTCCGCCRCGCTGCCCGAGATCGTTTCGTGCCGGCCCACGTGCATCGCGATGGTGTACGTCCACCCGGACCAGATGATCCCGCTGGTCACGCTCCTGGTCGCGCTGCGCTCCGCCGGCTTCGACGGTCACGTCACGGTCCTGGGAAACCTGGAGGACCAGGTCACTTTTGCACGCTATCTCAGGCACGAGCGACACCCGGACTATCCTCGGTTGTTCGAGCTGGTCGACAGCGTCATCTACCACGACTCGGAGGCCGCGCTCGACCAGGTGACGCGGCTCGCACGGTCACGACGCGACATCGACGAGAGACCAGCCAATGTCGCCACATACCGCGACGAGCACCTGGCCGCTCCCACCAGATTCGATGTCACCGACCTCGACAGCCTCCCGACCCCCGACTACCGGGACCTCGAGCTGAATCGGTATCTCTTCCCCGAGCCGGTCATCTCCCTTCTCACCTCCCGTGGCTGTTATTGGGGCAAGTGCACCTTCTGCGCGATCACCACGAACCACCTGAGCTTCCGCGGCCGCGCGACGGCGCGCGTCGTCGATGATCTTCAGGAACTCCGGAGGAGGCACGGAGCGCGCTGGTTCCACTTCCGGGACATGCTGTTTTCGCCAGCACACGCGCGGAGCCTGAGCACGGAGATCCTGCGGCGCGGCGAGCGGTTTCGGTGGCTCTGCCGAGCCCGGTTCGAGCCGGCCTTCACACGCGAGCTTCTCGACCTTATGGCCAGGGCCGGCTGCGTACAGATCTGGTTCGGCCTCGAAAGCGCGAGCCAGCGTGTGCTCGACCTGATGGACAAGGGAACCAGACTGGACACCGTCGAACGCGTCATCGCGGACTGCGCCCGGGCGGGAATCGGCGTACATGCACTCGTGATACACGGCTTCCCCACCGAGACGTCGACCGAGGCGCAGGCCACGGCCCGTTTTCTCGAACAACATTCCGCTGCGATCGACGCGGTGACCTACACCGACTTCGTCCTGTTCGACGGCACCCCGGTGTTCGAGCGCTCCGCCGACTTCGGCGTCACCGTCCACGACGGGCAAGGCGAGATATTCCGGCACAGCTTCGAGCACCGTTCGGACCGTCCATCCGAAGAACGAGGTCGGGCATACGTCGCCTCGAAGTCCCGGCTGGACGAGACGCTGGAGATGCCCCTGGCGCACGTGGCGCACGTCTCCCTGTTCCGCGAGCGGCATGGCGCCGGCTCCTGGCGGGCCCGGACCCCGCGGGCCGAGCCACGCGCCGACACCGACACCAGCGCAGGCACCAGCGTCCTCGAACGGGACGATCGACTGTCCTGGCGCCACCCCGCTGCCTGGCTTGGAGCCTCCTGGGACGTGGCGGGCATCGCACGAGGAGAGGTCGAGGCCCGGTCGCGAGCCTGCCTGCTCGTCAGTCAGGCCGGTCGCGACGGCTTCGTCCAGGTTGACGCCCTCCTCGCGGGAGCGCTCGAGTCTCTGGATTCGGATCGGGTGGCCGTCCTCATCGGCGTGGTGGCCAGCAGGTTCGGGATGGACGAGCGGGAGGTCGAGCCGGCGGTCCTGCGCGGACTGACAGCCCTGGTGTCGGCTGGGTTCGTCGACGTGACGCGCACCGAGCGCCAGGACACGGGAAAAGGCCTGACATGCTGGTCCTAGGAATCAGCGGGGTGTTCGGCCACGACGCGGCCGCCTGCCTGCTACGGGACGGCAGGCTGATCGCGATGATGGAGGAGGAACGCGGAGTTCGTACGCCGCACGCTCCGGGCACGCTCCCGCTGCTGTCGACCATGTTCTGCCTGGCTGAGGCAGGCGTGCGGCTGGGCGACCTGGATCACGTCGCCGCCTCGTGGGACCCGGCACGGGATCCGTCAGCCCGGTACCTTAAGCATTTCGTCGACCGATATCTCGGCCACGAGATGTGGCGTGGCGAGCCGAGACCTCCCGTCGAGTACGTCGACCACCACCTCGCGCACGCCGCCTCGACCTACTACGGTTCAGGGCTTCCCGAAGCCGCCGTCGTCGTCGTCGACGGCAACGGCGAGGACGTCTCGACCAGCATCGGCTACGGGCATGGAGGTTCTCTGCGGCTTGACCAACGTTTCGGGATAGGCCACTCGCTTGGCCAGTTCTACACCTGTGTCACGAGCTATTTGGGTCTCGGCGGCCACGCCGAGGGGAAGACAATGGGGCTCGCGGCATACGGCAGGGCGAACGATCCGGTCGAACCCATCCAGGTGGAGCCGGACGGCTACCGGGTGGACCTGCCCAATGTCGATGGCCTGGACGCCGGTGAGCGTTTCTCGACCCTGACATCGCACTGGTTCCGCTGGCTGGAGGACCGTTTCGGGCCGCCCAGACCACCTCGCCACTTCTGGGACGTCGGAGCAGGGCTCCCCCGCCGGCAGCCAGCGTTCTCACCGCATCAGGCCGATATCGCGGCCAGTGCGCAGACACGCCTGACCTTCGTGATGCTGCACCTCGCCCGCGTCGCGACCACCCGCTACGACACGCGGCGTCTGGTCATCGCCGGAGGGGTTGGCCTCAACTGCAGCGCCAACGGCGCGATCGCGCTCAGCGGCCTCGTTGACGATCTTTACGTGGTGCCCGCGGCGCACGATGGCGGCGGCGCGCTCGGCGCGGCCATGTGGCTGACCGCGGCCGCCGGAACCGATGTCGAGCCGCTGGAACACCCATATCACGGACCGGCCGTCGACCAGACTCTGGTCGCGGACCGGCTGCGTGAACTGCGTCTGCCATTCACCGAGCCGCCCGACCCCTTCGCCTATACCGCCGACTTGCTGGCCCAAGGCCAGGTGATAGGTTGGATGCAGGGCCGCGGTGAGATCGGCCCGCGCGCGTTGGGTAATCGATCAATTCTCGCCTTGCCTGCCAGTATTGGCATGCGAGACCGAGTGAACGCCCTCAAGGGCCGGGAGAGTTGGCGTCCGCTCGCTCCGGCGATTCTCGACCGCGGCGCGCCCGAGCTCATCGGACGTACGAACTCGCCCTACATGCTGCTTGCACTCCCCACGACCGACGTCGCCCGGGAAGCGATACCCGCGGCGGTTCATGTCGACGGCACCACGCGGGCACAGGTCGTGTCGCACCGGATGAATCCCCGTTTCCACCATCTGTTGGAGGCCGTCGAGGAGCGCACCGGGCGTGGGGCACTCCTCAACACGTCCTTCAACCTGTCCGGCGAGTCGATTGTGAACAACGTCGGCGACGCGATCCGCAGCTTCGCGTCCAGCGCGCTGGACGCGCTGGTCGTCGAAGGACTCGTCATCCAGAAGAGGAGCGCCCTCACCGGACGCACATGACCATAAGGAGCAGAACGTGTTCCCTGACCAAGCCGCGCAACCGACGCCGAGCGGCGAGACCCAGGCGCGGCTCATGGCTGAGCTGAACTCCGTGCGGGCGGACTTCCACGAACTCGTCGCGACGATCCGAGAGAAGGACTGGGAGCGTCGGCCACCCGGCTCGGAATGGACCGTTCGTCAGATCATGTACCACCTGGCCATGGGTCAGGAGCTGTTCGCGTCTGGCTTGGGCGGAGCACGCAGGAGCCTCAGTTTCACACCCCCAGTCACGGTGGGAAACCGGATAAACAACGTCATGACCGTGTGGGGGGCACGTCGGGCCGACGGCGCTTCAATCCGCCGAAAGTTCGACCGCGGACACCACCGACTCGCCTCGATCCTGTCGACCGTGCAGGCTGAAGAATGGGGAAACAGAGGAGTCCAGAACTTCCGTGGCCGGGAAACCGTCGAATCGACCTATGGTGTCGTCCGCGCTCATTTCGAAGAGCACGCGGCCGACGTCCGAGTGGTACTCGCGGAGCACTGATGCACACCGCCAGATGGCGCCGCGGAGGCCGCGCGCTCTTCAACACGAACCGGATGGCGGGATTTCAGGACTTTCTGGCCAGCTGGGAGGAGCCCGGGCATCCACGCAACCTGGAGGCGGTCTCGCTCCAGGAAAGCCGGTTCGGCAACATAAGCGAGACCGGCGAGCTGGGAAACTATCGCGGGCACGCGCTGTCGCGGTGGCACCCGAAGTTCCGTGCCGCGCTCGAACCGGGTATCCGGCCGCTGGTGGTAATCCTCGCCGAGCGGCTGGGTTACATCACGTACACGAGCTGCGAAGGTCACAGCTACCCTGAGACGGTCCTGGCGCCGGTCGAGCGCCATATCGGCCTCTATCCACGCGACGGTGCCGAGCGACAGGCTATCGTCGCGTTGCTGAGCGACCTGAGCCGGGCAGTGAACCAGGTGCATCGGAGCGAACCCGTCCGGATCAGTGTCGTCGAGCACCGGCTCGAGACCGAACTCGACA
This sequence comes from Pseudofrankia sp. EUN1h, assembly GCF_001854645.1. Classification (NCBI taxonomy): domain Bacteria; kingdom Bacillati; phylum Actinomycetota; class Actinomycetes; order Frankiales; family Frankiaceae; genus Pseudofrankia; species Pseudofrankia sp. EUN1h. Next base: position 371,216 of record NZ_MBLN01000049.1, read on the forward strand.
CGCGCGAGGTGGTCTCCTGGTTCTTCGCCCGCGCGCGCCGTGCGCCCTGGCCGAGCTACTTCGCGGCACTACGGTCCATCACGGAACAGCTTCAGTCCGAGCTCGACGCGCGGTCATGGCCGGTCGACGCGGCCATCACCAGCCCGCCGGTCTGACGCCTGCCATGACCGACCTCGACCGGCTGTGCGACGACCAGATCAAAGCGCTGGCCGACGCGTTCCCGGATCGGGAGTCAGCCTGCCTCCTGCTCACCAAGGCGGGCCTCTCGCCGGGGCTGCACCCGGCGTGGTCTGCAACTAGTGGCTGGCAGTTCTGGTCCGCGGTCTCCGAGCTGTTCGCCAACGGGATCCTGGCCGACGGCCCGACCCGCCTGCTGGCGGCCGCGTGCAGCGACTTCCCGGACAACTCCGTGTTCTGTGCCCGCTCGGGCAAGAACGGGCCGCGCGACTGGCCCCTGGTGTGGAACGTGCCGCCGTGCCCGGTCCGGCTCGTCGGGCGGGACTCACTGCTCGCCGCCGTCCACGAGTCGCTGCGTGCGTCGAATCTGGTCGCGCTGGTGGCCCTCGAGGGGATGGGCGGCGTCGGCAAGACGGCGCTAGCCATCAGGTACGCCTACCGGTACCAGTCCGAGTTCGAGGTCGTGTGGTGGGTCGCCGCCGACCAGGCCGACGCGGTCGCCACCAACATCTCCGCGCTGGCTGCACCGCTCGGTCTCACGCCGGACTCCGACGCCGCGTCCGTCTGGTCGGTGCTGTCCCGCCGCCAGTCGTGGCTGGTGATCTTCGACAACGTCGAGGACCTCGACGCGGTCGCGAGGTTTCGCCCATCCGGAGGCGGTCAGGTCCTGCTGACCTCGCGCAGAACCGGAATGGACGCACTCGGCGTCGCGCTGACGGTTCCGACGCTGGCCCGATCGGACGCCGCTCGGCTGCTGGCACTGCGCGTCCGCGACATCGAGCCGGATCTGGCCGAGCGGATCGTGGCGCTGCTTGGTGACCTGCCGCTGGCGGTCGAACAGGCGGCTGGATACCTGACCACGACCAGAACACCTCCGGCCGAGTACCTCAAGCTCCTGGAGAAATATTTTAACCGGATGATCGCGAAAGGGCGGGTCGCGGGCCTGTGGGAAATATCGGTGGACCGTCTGCGCAAGGAGAATCCCGCGTCGGTGGAACTCCTCGAACTGGCCGCGCTGTGCGACGCCGCGCCGATCCCTCTCGATCTTTTCTCTCCTTCTCGCGGACGCCTCGGCGGCTCGCCCTTGGCGGACGTGGCCGAGGACCCGGTGGCGTGGGCCGACACGGTCGGCGCACTCGTCGGATACAGCCTGGCTCGGCGGGAGGGCGGCTCGATCGCCGTGCACCGGCTGATCGGCGCCGTGACGCGACTGGCCATGACCAACGGGCTACGGGCACGGCTTCTGGAGACGCTCGTCGGCCTGTTCCGCGACGCGATGCCGGTGGATCTCGTGCGGAACCCGCCCTCGTGGCCGCCAGCTCGGCGGATTCTGCCGCATCTCGTGGCCACGCTTGGCTACCTCGGCGAGACCCCGGAACATCTCGCGGCTGACGTCTCGTGGTGCCGCGTCCAGGCGGCGGCCTACCTTATGGAGCACGGCCAGGTTCCGACCGCTGTTCCCCTGTTGCGACGGGCCGCGGACGATCGTGAGACGTTTCTCGGCCCCGACCATCCCGACACTCTCGCCTCCCGGCACCACCTCGCGGACGCGTACCGGCGGTCGGGGCGGCTCGACGACGCCATCAGCCTGTTCGAGGCGAACCTCGCCGACCGGTCACGGGTCCTGGGCACCGATCACCGCGACACCATCGACTCCCGGCACCACGTCGGGATCGTCTACCAGCAGTCGAGGCGAGTTCACGAAGCGGTCCGGATCTACGAGCGCACGTTGGCTCAGGCGGAGCGGATCCTCGGCGTCGACGACCCCGTGTCCCTTTCGACGAGAAACAGCCTGGCGTACGGATACACGTGGATCGGCCGGCTGGACGAGGCGATCGAACTTTACGAGTCCACTTTGACCGACGCGGAACGGACGCTCGGCGCGGACCACCCGGACTCGCTGCGCTGGCGGAACAACCTCGCCCACGTCTATCAGGTCGCGGGCCGCCTCGATGAGTCGCTCCCGCTGTTCGACGCGGTGCTGAGGGACCGCCGGCGAGTGCTCGGCGAGGACCATCCGGAGACATTGCGCTCGTCGAACAACCTTGCCTCCGCCCACCAGGCCGCGGGCCACCTGGATGAGGCGACCCGGATCTTCGGGGCGACCCTGGCGGCGCATAGTCGGGTGCTGGGCGAGGACCATCTTGAGACGTTGATCTCGCAGAACAACCTCGCCCACGTCCATCAGACCGCCGGACGGCTGGACAGCGCGATCCCCCTCTTCGAGGCGACGCTGRCCGGCCGGCGACGGATTCTGGGAAACGATCATCCCGACACGATCGCCTCACATAGCAACGTCGGTAGGGCGTACGAGCTCGCCGGCCGCCCGACGGAAGCCATGGAGATATACGAGAAGTCTCTGGAACAAGGGACCAGGGTGCTCGATAAAGATCATCCGCTGCTCGCCGTGCTGCGTGACAACATCGCTTCGGCCCGCCGGCCGCAGGTCGGAGGCTGAGCGGCGAGGCCATGCCGTCGGAGAACCGAGTGCGAAGCATCGAAGGTCGCCTGGTGGAAACCATTGATCYCGACGGCCGAGAGCGTTCACAGTGGAACGGTGAAGGTCCGGATAGGTCTCAGCTTCGCATCGGTCCGTGGTCCCCAGCTACCGTCCCTGGTGGATAAGGTGGCAAGCTGTGCTGTCGACTCCCTGTGGTTCTCCGAACAGCTGACGACCCCGTCCATCGAGCCGATGACGGGAATGGCATACGCATTGGCGCGCACCGATCGACTCAAGGTCGGAGCGGGGTTGGCCGTGTTACCCGGCCGCAATCCGGTCCTGTTCGCCAAGCAGCTGGCGTCCCTCTCATCCCTCGCGCCGCGCCGGGTCCTGCCGGTGGTCGGTGTCCGTCCGTACCGTCGCTCCGAGTGGGACGCTTTCCCCGTCCCGGCGGGGCTCCGCGGCGCCGTGTTCGATGAGGCCCTGTTGCTTCTACGGCGGCTGCTTTCCGAACCGAACGTCACTTTCCAGGGAGAGTTCTTCACCGTCCGCGAGTTCGGGCTCGGCGAGCTCCCCGCCAGCCCGCTCGACATCTGGCTTGGCGGCGCCTCACCCGCGGCGCTGCGCCGGATAGCACGTCTAGGCGACGGCTGGCTTGGCGGAATGATCACACCCGAAGAAGCCGCCGCCGGTATCGAGATCATCAATGAAGAGGCCGACCTAGCCGGCCGACGAATCGATCCAGAACATTTCGGCCTTATGCTGCAGATGTCTCTGGACGGGCTCGCACCCAGTCAGGTCGAGGCGCTGCGCGCCTATCGACCGGACGTCGATCCAGCCGAACTCATGCCGGTCGGATGGGACGCCGCCCGGGACGCGATTGAGGATTTCGTGAAGGTCGGAATCAGTAAGTTCGTCGTGTATCCGGCCGTTCCGCCGGCTTCCGCCGGACTCTTTGTCGATGCCTTCGCAAGAGAGCTGATGCCTCTGCAGACATGAAGCCGCAGTGACGGGCCGGCAATTCCTATCAGGGCCCGGCCCGCCACGCCGCCGACGTCATGCCGGACGTTCTCGGCCTTCGCCGTGGAACGGGCCGAAGGCCGTCAGAGGTCGCGCGACATTCCGTACGGGCCGTCGTGGGTGATGAGCAGGTCCACGTCCCCCGGTTCGATGCCCGTCAGCCGCGAGTAGGCGCTCTCGTCCAGGTCCGTGCTCCCGGCGAGCACCGGCGCTGGTCGTCGATGGTGGACTTGCCTCAGTTGCCGATGTCATGGTCGCCGGCCTCGACGAGTCCGCTCTCGTAGGCGAAGACCACTACCTGGGCACGGTCACGGAGGCCGAGCTTGGTGAGAACGCTCGACATGTGCGACTTGACGGTGGCCGGTCCGATGAACAGCTCCCTGGCGATCTCCGAGTTGCTGGACCCTCGCGCGACGGCGACCACCACGTCGCGTTCCCGGTCGGTCAGGCGTTCCACCCGGCGCGAGACGGCGGGACCGACGGTCCGGCGCTCGGTGAACCGCCCGATGAGGCGCCGGGTGATCGACGGCGCCAGCAGCGCGCCGCCGTCGGCCACGGTGCGCACGGCGCCGGCGAGCTGGTCGGCGGGGATGTCCTTGAGCACGAAGCCGCTCGCGCCGGCACGTAGTGCCTCGTAGACGTATTCGTCCGGGTCGAACGTGGTCAGGATGAGCACCCGAACATCCCAGTCGGCCTCGGCCAGAATCCTCGACGTCGCCTCAAGGCCATCCATCTCCGGCATCCGGATGTCCATGAGAATCACGTCGGGGCGAGACCGGCGGGTCGCCTCGATCGCCTCGAGTCCGGTTCCGGCCTCGGCCACGACGTCGATGTCGTGGTGTACCCGCAGGACCATGGCCAGGCCCCCGCGGACCAGTGCCTGGTCGTCGACGATGAGGACGCGGATGCTCACGCGGGCTCTCCTTCGATCGGCAGATGAGCCACCACTCGGAACCCCCCGTCCGCACGCGGCCCCGCCTCGAGGCTCCCGCCCAGCAGCAGCGCCCGCTCCCGCATCCCGATGATGCCGTGACCTCCCGGACCGGGCGGCGCGGCCTGGCCCGTGGCCGCGCCAGCGGTGCCGCGCCCCTCGTCGTGGATCTCGATGGCGATCCCGTTCCGCTCCGCGCACAGGCGGACTTGGGCCGGGGCACCGGGACCGGCGTGCTTGAGCACGTTGGTCAGCGCCTCCTGGATGATGCGGTATGCGAAGAGGTCGGTACGGACCGGCAGGTCGACCGGCAGGCCGTCGGACGCCAGCGTCACGTCGGCGCCGGCCTCGCGGACCTGCTCGATGAGCCGAGGCAGGTCCGCGAGGCTCGGCTGCGGCCGCAGGTCATCCAGGTCGGACTCCGGCCGCAGCACACCGAGCAGATGGCGAAGCTCGTCCAGCGCCTGGCGCCCTGCCTCCTCCACGGCGCTCATCGCCCGCAGCGCGGCCGGCAGGTCCTCGGTGGCGATCGCCCGGGCCCCGCTCGCCTGGATCGTCATGAGGCTGACCCGGTGGGCGACGACGTCATGCAGCTCCCGGGCGATGCGGGTGCGCTCCTCGGCGACGATCCGGCGGGCCTGGTCGACCTCGTCCCTGGCCTGGCGGGCCAGGCGCTCCCGCCGCAGCCGCAGCCGGCGCCCCACGTACCAGGCGCCGCCCATGACGACGGTGGCGAGCACGGGCACCTGCCACCACGGGCCCGGGTCGTCGAGGCCGTCGACGGTGGACAGGACGACACCCGCGGTGACGCCCGCCGGACCGTGCCAGTCCGGCTCGGCGTAGCGGCCCATCGCGTAGAGGGAGAAGATCGTCGGCCAGCCGAGCGTCGCGTCGTGGCCGGCGAGCAGCACGCACCAGCCGGCCAGGGAGACGCACAGCGCGACCAGCGGCACGCGCCGGCGCCAGTACAGCGCCGGGACGACCGCGGTGACGACGACCAGGACGAGCACCGGCACGTCGGCGACGGACCGCAGCGAGCTGCTGTCGCCCGGGCCGTCCACGACGAACACCGTCATGAAGTAGGCGAGGAGCGCGAGCGCGATGTCCGCGGTCCGCGGCCAGCGGGCGAAGGGGCCCCGAAACCTTCTCGGCGCGGCCACGGGCGGCCCCCACGAGGGCGGCTGGTTCGTCATCGCTTCTCAGTGACCGGCACGGCGGTCTGCCGCGCATTCGCAGGCGAGCACCGGCCCACGGTATGCGAGCGGGAATGCGCGGTCGCCCGTCTTCGGGCCTATTCCCCTCTCCCCCGCGAGGCGGAGAGCGACCCCGGATTCGGGCCCGCGCAACCGCCCCGCGGCGGACCGCCCAGACCCTCCGCCGGCGGAAGACGACACCTGGTCGCGGCGAGCACAGTCAGGCCACGGTTCGCATTCGTACGCACGTTCAGGAGAACGCAGCCATGAAGCAGCTCACGCGCCGCATCGGAGACGCGAGCGCGTCCAGACCCAGGCTCACGATCGCCGCCTGGATGCTCGTCGCCGCCCTGTTGCTGGCCCTGGCGGGCACGGTCGGCGGCTCCTTCGTCGACGATCTGGTCGCGCCCGGCAGCCAGAGCGAGCAGGCACAGGAGCTGCTCGAGGAACGCTTCCCCGCCGCGGCCGGTGGCAGCGCCCTGGCGGTGTTCGCCGTGCCCGCGGGCCAGCGCCTCGACGCCGGGCGGCCGGCCGTCGCCGCCGCGGTCACCCGCGTCGGGCAGGTCGAGCACGTCGCGGCCGTGACCGATCCCTTCGCCGTGGGCGCGGTCTCCCCCGACCGGCGGATCGCCTTCGCCGAGATCACCTTTGACCTGCCGGCGCAGGCGGTCGACCCGTCAACGCTGACGGCGGTCACCGCGGCGATGGCGCCGGCGCGGGACGCCGGCGTCGTGACGGAGCTCGGCGGAGACGCCGCGTTCATCAACGCCGAGTCTGGGACGTCCAGCACCGAGGCGATCGGCCTGCTGGTCGCGCTGGTCGTGCTGGTCGCCGCGTTCGGCACGGTCGTGGCCGCGCTGGTCCCGATCGCGCTGGCCCTGGTGACCGTCGCCGCGGGCCTCGGCGGCGTGGCGCTGCTGGCGAACCTTCTGGACGTCTCCGGGGCGGCGCCGACGATCGGCGCGATGATCGGCCTGGGCGTCGGGATCGACTACGCCCTGTTCGTCGTCGCCCGGTACCGGGAGAACCGCGGTCGCGGCCAGGACAACCGCGCCGCCCTGTCGAACGCGATGGCGTCGTCGGGCATGGCCGTGCTGCTCGCCGGCGGCACCGTCGTCGTCGCGATGGCCGCGCTGACACTGACCGGCCTCGGGTTTCTCACGTCGATCGGGCTCAGCACGTCGCTTGTGGTCCTGTTCGCCGTGGCCAGCGCCCTGACCCTGCTGCCGGCGCTGCTCACGCTGCTCGGCGACCGCATCGACGCCGGCCGGCTGGCACGCCGCGGCCGGCGCGCCCGGGGCGCGGCCCGGCGCGCCGAGGACACCGTCTGGTGGCGCTTCGCGCACCGCGTCTCCCGCCGGCCGCTGCCGTACCTGCTCGGCGCGGTGGCCCTGCTGCTCGCGCTGGCCGCGCCGGCACTGTCGATGCAGACCGGCTTCCCGGACGCGGGCGACGACGCGACCAGCACCTCCCACCGGCGTGCCTACGACCTGCTGGCCGAGGGCTTCGGCCCGGGCGTCAACGGCCCGCTGCTGCTCGTCGCCGACCTGCGCGAGCCGGGCGCGCGGCTCGCCGACCTGCCCGCGCTCGCCGCCCAGGTCGCCGCCGACCCGGGAATCGTCACCGTCGACGAGCCGTGGGTGTCGGCCGCGGGGGACACGGCCGTCCTGCGCGCGCTGCCGACGACGGAGCCCGCCGACGCGGCGACGTCCGCGACCCTCGCCCGCGTCCGTGGCCTCGTCCCCGACAACGTCGCCGTGTCCGGCCTGACCGCCATGACCGACGACCTGACCACCCAGCTCGCCGACACCCTGCCGATCTTCATCGCGGCGATCCTCATCGCGTCGTTCCTGCTGCTCATGGTGGTGTTCCGGTCGTTGGTGCTGCCGTTGAAGGCCGCCGTCCTGAACCTGCTGTCGATCGGCGGCTCCTACGGCGTCCTCGTCGCCGTGTTCCAGTGGGGGTGGCTCGGGAGCCTCTTCGGCCTGCACGAGACCTACCTGATCGCGTCGCCGATGCCGACGATCTTCTTCGCGGTGCTGTTCGGGCTGTCCATCGACTACGAGGTCTTCCTGCTCTCGCGCATCCGGGAGGAGTACGACGCCACCGGCGACAACGCCGAGGCGGTGGCACGCGGGATGGCGGGCACCGGCCGCGTGATCACGTCGGCGGCGCTGATCATGACGGTGGTGTTCCTCGGTTTCGTCGTGGACCCGTCGCCGCTGGTCAAGATGCTGGGGCTGGGGCTGGCGGTGGCGATCGTGCTCGACGCGACGGTCGTGCGCATGGTGCTCGTCCCGGCGGCCATGGCCCTGCTCGGGCGCGCGAACTGGTGGCTACCCCGATGGCTCGACCGCCGGCTGCCGCGGGTGCGCCCACGGCGCCGACGTACCTCGGCAACGCGCACCGATCGCGGTCCACACACCGGTGGCGGACGCCGGGCCGGAGGCGGACGCCGGGCCGGTGGCAGCAGACGCGGCGAAGCGCGCCGGCTGACGTGCCGGCTGACGAGGCCGACCCGCGGCGCGGCCGGGTGCCGCGCCGCGGTAATTAAACCAAGTCAAACTATGGTCCCGCCGGCCGCGACCTCCTAGCATGCCGGCATGCGCTTCGGCCTGCACTTCGACTTCCGCAACCCGGAGTTCGCCCAGACCTCGACGGCGGACCGCTACGCCGCCGCCCTCGACATGGCGCAGTGGGCGGACCGGCTGGGCTGCACCACCATCACCGTCGCGGAGCACCACGGATCGGCGGACGGCTACCTACCGAGCCCTGTCCCGATGCTCGCCGCGATGGCGGCACGCACGACGGACGTCCGCTTCAGCATCACGGCACTCATCGCGTCGTTCCACGACCCGCTGCGGCTGGCCGAGGACCTGATCGTGCTCGACAACCTGAGCAGAGGACGGGTCGACCTCATCGTGGCCGCCGGCTACGTGCGCGAGGAGTTCGCGCTCTTCGACGTGCCGATGAAGGAACGTCCCCGCCGGGTCACCGAGGTGGTCTCGACACTCAAGGCGGCCTTCACCGGCCAGCCCTTCGAGTACCGCGGACGCCGCGTGCACCTCACGCCCGCGCCCTTCCGCCCCGGCGGCCCCTCGATCTCGCTCGGGGGCAGCAGCGAGGGCGCGGCGCGGCGGGCGGCACGGATCGCCGACGGTTTCGTCCCCACGGACCCGCGGGTCTGGGAGTTCTACCGTGACGAGGTCCAGCGGCTCGGGCGTCCGGACCCGGGACCCGGTTCGACGGGCGCGACCGGGACCGTGGCACTCGCGAAGGACCCCGAAGAGGGCTGGCGGCAGTTGGCGCCCTTCTTCCTGCACCACACGAACGCGTACGGCGCCTGGCAGGCCCAGGACGACATCGCGACTCCCTACCGCGTGCTGTCGGACGCCGACGCGTTGCGGTCGGCCGGCCGGTTCCGCGTGCTGACGCCTGATCAGTACGTCGAGGAGCTGAAGGCCACGCCGGCGCCTTTCGCCCACTTTCATCCGTTCTGCGGGGGGATTCCGGTCGAGCTGGCCTGGTCGAGCCTGCGGCTGTTTGAGCACGAGGTACTACCGGCGTTCGCCTAGGAGCCCAGTCGCCCGAGCAGGGCTACCGTCACGGCGGCTTCGCCAGGGTGTCCGTCCCGTTCCGGCCGGCGCGGTATCGTGTGGATCATGAATGGTCCGCGGGTGTTCCTCCTGGATGATCACGAGATCGTTCGGCGTGGTATCCGGGAGATGCTCGAGGACGCGGGTGATCTGCGGGTGGTGGGTGAGGCGT